>JAFPNK010000058.1 GCA_017401985.1 Paludibacteraceae bacterium
CGAACCCAACGGAATCATCGAGGTGGCTAAAGAAATATCCTTGCGGTCCAGACGCTTGAGATAACGCATCAATTCCGTTTCGGTATGGTACTTCTTAAACACCTCAGCCTGCAGATAATCCACCTCGCGCACGCGGTTCTCGTCGATAGCCCACAAGCCTTCGAACGCCTCATCGCTCTCTTCGTACTGCGCCATGTTTCCGGAAGCCTCAGCGAAGAGTTCAATCAGGTCATTCATATCATCTATATCGACCGTCTCATCAATCGACAAGCCGATCCACCCTTCGGGTGCATAATAGAGGTTGATACCCAGTTCTTCGGCTTTCTCACGCAAGTCTTTCAACTTTAAACTTTCATCGTTCAACCTTATCTTCAGCGTATCGAAGAACTCCGCATTCTCCTGCTCGTACCCGTATGCCTGAAGCATCTCACTCAGGTAAACGGCTTTGCCGTGAATGCCTTCGGCTATCTCGCGAATACCCTGTGCACCGTGATAAACGGCGTACATACCGGCCATCATGGCAGAGAGGGCTTCCGCGGTGCAGATGTTCGAAGTAGCGCGTTCGCGCTTGATATGTTGCTCGCGGGTCTGGAGCGCCAGACGATACGCAGGGTGCTCGTATTTATCTTTACTCAAACCGATGATACGTCCCGGCATCTCGCGTTTGTATTCATCGCGTGTAGCCATATAACCGGCTGTCGGGCCACCAAAGCCCATCGGCAGACCGAATCGCTGTGCCGTACCGCACATGATATCCGCGTTAAGCGGTTTGAGCAGTGCGAGCGCCATGAGGTCAGCCACCACGGTCACTTTGAGTCCGGCTGCATGACAGTCGTCAATGAAGGTCTCGTAGTCCTCGATAGCACCATCGCTGTTCGGCCACTGAACGAGTGCGCCGAAGAACTCTGCATTCGGTTCAAAATCCGCATAACTGCCGGTAACAATCTCTATACCTTGTCCGGCCGCGCGCGTGCGTAATACAGACAATGTGTTCGGCCATATTTTCTCATCCACAAACACTTTGCACACATTGGCCTTCACCTGTTCGCGACTGCGGAGGTTACGCATCATCGTGACCGACTCGGCAGCAGCAGTCGCTTCATCGAGCAACGAGCAGTTAGCGAGCGGCAGACCGGTCAGGTCGCTGATCATGGTCTGGAAAACAAACAGCGCTTCGAGACGCCCCTGGCTCACCTCTGCCTGATACGGAGTGTAAGAAGTGTACCACACGGGGTTCTCCAGTATATTGCGACGAATAACGGCAGGTGTGATCGTGCCGTACCATCCGCGTCCGATATAAGAGCGGTAAGGCTCGTTTTGCAGCAAGGTGTTCTCCGCTACCTCCAGTTGTACCTGCTCGGTACGGGGTTCGTCCAGTTCAATCGGTTCCGGCAACAGGATATCCGCAGGCATCGTCTCGCGCACTAACGCGTCCATCGATTCGGCACCGATGGCTTCTAACATCTGTTTCTCGTCTTCCGAAGTGAGTCCAATATGTCGCGACTCAAGGTAATTTACATTCATATAGTAGTATTTTTTATTATCCGTTATAAGCTTCGAGGGCTTTGCGTAGCACGATCATCGCTTTGGCGAGGTCCTCTTTATTGAGCACATAGGCCATACGTACCTGATGACGGCCGTCTTCCGGGTGGGTATAGAAACCAGTTCCCGGTGCCATCATCACGGTAGAACCTTCATACTGGAAGTCCGTCAAGCACCATTTACAGAATTTCTCTACATCATCTACCGGCAACTCCACCATCACGTAGAACGCGCCGGTCGGAGCGGGTGCAAACACACCGGGGATCTGATTCAATTGGTCAATCAGGAAATTACGACGGCTCAGATACTCATCGTACACCTCCTGCATGTACTCTTCCGGCGTGGAGAGGGATGCTTCCGCAATCACCTGACCGAAGAGCGGAGGACTGAGGCGCGCCTGACAGAATTTCATCACTGCCTCGCGGACTGCTTTGTTCTTCGTGATCAGCGCACCGATACGAATACCGCATTCGCTGTAGCGCTTGGACACACTGTCCACCAGCACCACATTTTGCTCGATGCCCTCCAGGTGGCAGGCGGAGATATACGGCGACTTTGTGTAGATGAACTCGCGGTACACCTCATCGGAAATAAGATAGAGGTTGTATTTCTGCACAAGGTCACGTATCTGCCGCATCTCCTGCTTGGTGTACAGATAACCCGTCGGGTTATTGGGGTTACAGATGAGGATAGCACGCGTCTTGGGCGTAATCTGCTTCTCGAACTCCTCCACCGGCGGTAACTTGAATCCGTTCTTGATATCCGTCTTCACCGATTTGACTACCGCGCCGGCCGAGATAGCGAACGCCATGTAGTTCGCGTACGACGGATCGGTCACAATGATCTCATCGCCCGGGTTAAGGCAACTCATATAGGCAAACATGATGGCTTCCGAACCACCGGCGGTGATGATGATCTCATCCGGGGAAAGGTCAATGCCGTACTCGGCATAATAACTCACCATCTTCGTTCGAAGAGACTTAAGCCCCTGGGACGGCGAATAGGCCAGAATATCCTGGTTGAAGTTCTTCACCGCCTCCATGGCTTGAGGAGGAGTCTTGATGTCCGGCTGACCGATATTGAGGTGATACACATGCACACCGGCCAGTTTGGCCTCGTCGGCATATTTAGCCAATTTACGGATCGGCGATTCCGGCATTGATTGCGCACGAAGAGATATTTCCATACTATTCCAAATTACGCTGCAAAATTACTATTTTTTTTGCATATGTGCAAATTATTTTCTATAAAAAAGAGCCAACGCTTCTTCCAAAACTTGGCGGAAAGACTGCGTGTTGCCCAGGTCATGGATCCGGCGGAGGTTGATCACCCGCTGACGAACGGACTGAACGGCATGTTTCTCCAGTTTGGCAGCGGAAGGGGTGATGGCCTGTTGGAGCGCATCGAGGTTGATGTCATAGACGATGGAGGCATGTACGACCGTACCCGTAGGCGTAGTGTAACACGCTGTTCCCGCCACTTTGCGTTCGCCAACCAGCACATCGTTATGTTGCGTAGTGACCGCATCGTAACCCAATTGTCGGAAAGCGCCGGCAAGGAGTTGAAGAAACGTGTCAAACACCTCTTGGCTGTGGGTGGAAGGGGAGATGAAGGAGACCATGAGGTTACCCCCATCCGCATAGACACATCCTCCTCCACTCTGCCGCTGCACAACGCTTATGCCGTGCGCCGCACAGTAGGCTTCATTCACCTCCTGCTCGCGAACCTGATGGCGGCCGTAGATGACTGTTGGTGCCACGATCCACGTAAAGAGCGTCGGCTCTTTGACCGTCTTCACCATCTCCGCCTCCAACGCCAAGTACTCCGTAAGCGCCAAGCCTTCTGAAAATCTTACTACTTTCATCTTACACTATACACCTTACACTGTACACCTTACACTGTACACCTTTACATCACCGGTTCGGGCAGTTCGACACCGCGGCAGAAACGACGTTTGATATCGCGGTCATCGCCGAGGTAGATATAGCGTTCGAGGCGTTGCTCGAGCGTGTAGTTATCATAATTGAGATACCGGTCATCAATAAGGAGCGCATCGAATTCATAACCGGGTTCGAAGGAGCCGACCTTACCGAAGAACGAGCCGCCGCCTTTGGTAGCGAGATAGAACACTTCGCTAAGGCTAAGGAACTGCATCTCGCCGCGTGTCTGGGCGTAGTTGAGTTTGGATACCTGAATAGCGTACTGCATGACGCGCAGCATAGACATATGATGTCCAGCCGACACATCGGTTCCGAGCGCCACGTTGATACCGGCATTGAGGAACTTACGAATAGGCGCCATACCGGACGAGAGGTTACTGTTGGACATCGGGCAGTGTACTACGTACACGCCGTTGCGACGCATGAGTTCCATCTCCTCGCCGTCGGTGTAGCAGCAGTGTGCCATGAGCGTAGGCGTCTGACCGAACAGACCGTATTTATCGTACGCGCCTCCGTAACAGGTGGTGTCCGGTTCGAGTTCATGCACCCACATGATCTCCGAGCGGTTCTCTGAGAGGTGCGACTGCACGGGCAGACCGGTCTCTTTGGCGTATTCGCCGAGAGCGGTCAGCATTTTTTCTGAACAGGAAGGCACGAAACGCGGGGTGATGATCGGTTGCACCAGACCGTTGCCGTGCTCATCGAGGTGCGACTTGAGCATACGCATGCCTTCCAGCACTTCGGCGGTGGTGTTCTGTAGCGTGTCAGGACTGTTACGGTTCATGCCGACGAGTCCGACCATCGCACCCATGCCGGCCTGAATAAAGAGGTCAGCCAGGATACGAGTGGACTCCGGATGAATGGTACCGAAGACAGCACTACGCATCGTACCTTGCATCCACAACTCGTGCACAAAACGGCGATACATACGCCGTGCGTAGTCCGGGTCGCGGTATTTGGTTTCCTCCGGGAACGTATAGGTATTAAGCCACGGCAGCAGTTCGAGGTCAAGCGCCAGACCCATGTTCCGATACTGCGGTGCGTGCACGTGCAGGTCGTTAAAGGCAGGAATAAGGATCTTGTCTCCAAAATCCATCACTTGGCGACGCCAGTCCATGTTCTCCGGCAGTTCGCGATAGATACCTTCAATCAAGCCGTTGGACTTAACCACAATGTATCCGTGCTCGATGATTTCCAACTTCCCGGGTGTGGGAGTGAAAATGATGTTCGCTCTGTAGATTTTCATTTTTCTTCTTTTTTAAAGAATATAAGGCAAATAAGATAATTGATACATCCTCCGATGAAGATAACCACGTAACTGATGTATTCTTCTTTCCATTCAGGCCACAGTTCGATGGCGAGAGGGAGTAGCGCGAACTGGATGATCAGATTGACAGCACGCGCGGAGAGGAATCCTCCGGCATTCTTCAGGCTGGGACGAGTACCGAAAGCGTACCAGTTGAGGAACAGGTAGTTCGGCACTATCTCTACCAGATAGCCGATGGCGAACGCCACGTAGTATAAGGCCACTCCTTTCTCCGGTTGTCCGAGTGCCCACAATGCCGCCTTGAACACCCAGGTCTGTACGAACATTCCTGTTGTTCCGATGACGGTAAAGCGAAGTGCACTTCGAACTTTGTCCGGCAGATAGGAAGAGGGTAACCTCATTTATGATTTATGATTTTAAATTTGCGAGCAATTCCTCCATCGCGGCATTGAGGCCGTTGACGTCACGACCGCCGGCAGTAGCCATCCAGGGTTGACCACCTCCACCGCCTTGAATATTCTTAGCCGCGGACTTGATCATCGCACCGGCATTCAGGCCTGCTTCTACGAGCGGTTGGCTCAGGAAGACAGCAATCGTCGGTTTGTTCTCGAACTGCGTAGCGGCTACGACGGCGAACTTCACATCGGTGAACTTACCGCGCAGCAGCGGCATCACGCCACGAATCATCTCAGGATTAGCTTCGCCTTGCAGGCGTACCAGTTTGATATCACCGAAGTCCTCGGCACGTGCGATCAGGTCATCGCGATAGCGCTCAATCTTCTCCGCCATGAACTCTTCGATCTGTTTCTTGAGTCCAGCGTTCTCGTCAATAGACTTGCGAATAGCCGCAGCGAGATCCGGGGCATTATTGAAGAGCGCTTTGAGGCCTGTGAGCGTGTCTTGCGCCATGTAATAGAGTTCATCGGCTTTAGCGGCCGTCACTGCTTCGATACGACGCACACCGGCTGCGATACTGGTCTCCATGAGAATACGTACCGAACCGATACGACCGGTGGAGGACACGTGACAACCGCCACAGAGTTCCACCGACGGACCGTATTTGATGACGCGCACGTCGTCGCCGTATTTCTCACCGAACAGCGCCATGGCACCCATCGCTTTCGCTTCCGCGATCGGCGTGTGACGACTCTCCTCGAGATGAATATCCTGACGAATGAGTTGGTTAGCCAGCACCTCTACCTTACGCAGCTCCTCCGGTGTCACTTTCTGGAAGTGAGAGAAGTCAAAACGCAGGCTGTCCGGGGTTACCAAACTACCCTTCTGCTCTACGTGTTTGCCCAGCACCTCACGCAGCGCGTAATGGATGATGTGCGTAGCCGAGTGGTTGCAAGCAATCGCCTGACGGCGCTCGGCGTCTACGGTAGCGATGAGTGCCTCGCCAAGAATGGCGGGCAATTCCGTGAGGATGTGTACCGGGAGGTTGTTCTCGCGTTTGGTATCGATAACACGAACGTTGCCGAGCGTACCGGTATCTCCGACCTCACCACCCATTTCGGCATAGAACGGGGTCTTGGAGAGCACCACTTGATAGAACTCTTTGCCTTTCTGGCTGACCTTACGGTAACGGAGGATCTGTGTCTCGCAACTCAACTCGTCATAACCGACGAACTCAGTCTCGCCTTCAGCCAGGACAGTCCAGTCGCCCAGGTCTTGCTTGTTCGCTTCGCGACCCATCGATTTCTGGTGCTCAAGGGCTTTGTTGTATTCCTCTTCGTTGGTGGTGAAACCGTTCTCACGGAGAATGAGTTCCGTGAGGTCGAGCGGGAAACCGTATGTATCTTTGAGCGTGAACACATCCACGCCGCTGATCTCTTTTTTGTTGGCCTTGCGTGCTTCGTCCATCAGTTTGTCGAGCAGACCGATGCCTTTATCGAGCGTACGCAGGAACGCTTCTTCCTCGGACTTGATGACCGGAGTGATCTGTGCCTGCTGCTTCACCAGTTCGGGATACGCCTCACCGAGGTCGGCAATCAGTTGCGGCACGAGTTGGTAGAGGAAGGCGGAGCGCATGTTGAGGAACGTGTAACCGTACCGCACGGCGCGGCGAAGGATACGACGAATGACATAACCCGCTTTCTCGTTCGACGGCAACTGTCCGTCGGTGATGGCGAAGGCGATGGTACGTATATGATCGGCGATAACACGCATCGCGATATCGGTCTTCTCGTCCTTACCGTATTCGCAACCACAGATAGCGCCGATCTTTTTCAGCATCGGTTGGAACACATCGGTGTCGTAGTTCGAGGTCTTGCCTTGAATCGTACGCACCAGACGCTCGAAGCCCATACCGGTATCAATCACTTTCTTAGCCAGCGGTTCGAGCGAACCGTCTGCCTTGCGGTTGTATTGCATGAACACGATGTTCCAGATCTCAATCACCTGCGGATGATCTTTGTTGACCAGTTCACGTCCCGGCACTTTGGCACGCTCTTCCGCCGAACGGCTGTCTACGTGAATCTCCGAGCACGGACCGCAAGGACCGGTATCACCCATCTCCCAGAAGTTATCGTGCTTGTTACCGTTGAGGATATGATCAGCCGGCAGGTGTTTTGCCCAGATAGACGCAGCTTCATCATCGCGACTCAGTCCTTCTTCGGGCGAACCCTCAAAGACCGTTGCGTAGAGGTTTGCGGGATCAATCTTAAGCACATCCACGATGTATTCCCATGCGAAATCAATCGCTTCGGTCTTGAAATAATCTCCGAAGGACCAGTTACCGAGCATCTCGAACATGGTGTGGTGGTAGGTGTCGTGTCCTACCTCCTCAAGGTCGTTATGCTTACCCGACACGCGAAGACACTTCTGACTGTCTGCCACGCGGGGATACTTAATGGGGTCGTTGCCAAGGATGATACCCTTCCACGGGTTCATTCCTGCGTTGGTGAACATAAGGGTGGGATCATCTTTGATCACCATCGGCGCAGAGGGAACGATCTGGTGTCCCTTCGACGCCATAAAGTCCAAGAAGGACTGACGAATTTGTTGTGATGTCATTTATATCTATTGATTTTGATTCTCGTTATATCTCGTTGTTTTGAAGTCTATGAATTCGCGTCGCGGTTTGCCTTCCGTATCCGCCCGCTCAATGAATGGCAGGGGATTAGCGGTGTTCTCGTCGTATTCCGCCCGCTCGCGAATCACATCAATTGCCATATAGATAGCGTGCCGCATCGAGGCCTCGTCGGCTTGGTTCTTACCCGCTATATCGTAACCGGTGCCATGGTCAGGCGAGGTGCGTACGACAGACAAGCCGGCCGTGAAATTGACTCCGCTCATATCAAGGGTCTTGAACGGAATCAGTCCCTGGTCATGGTACATCGCGAGCACGGCATCGAAATGCTTGAAGTGTCCGGAACCGAAGAATCCGTCGGCAGCGTACGGTCCGAATGCCCATATACCCTGCTCTTTGGCCTTGTTGATAGCCGGCAGAATGATCTCTTGTTCCTCCTTACCGAGCAGTCCCTGGTCACCGGCATGGGGATTGAGCGCCAGCACGGCGATACGCGGTTTCTCCAATCCGAAGTCCCGTTTGAGAGTGCGGTTGAGAATAGTCATTTTGGCGATTATCCGTTCCTCGGTTATCTGCGCAGGTATATCCGCGAGCGCCACATGATTGCACACTAACGCCACGCGCAGGTTCTCCGAGCAGAGCATCATCAGGCTCTCACCTCCGAAGATCCGCTCGATATACTCGGTGTGACCGCCGTTAAGCGCCTCTTTGTTGAGCGGAGCCGTCACAAGCGCCTGCACACGTCCTTCTTTGAGATCGCGGCACGCGCGGTCGAGCGATGCTTTGGCGGCCTTGTTCGCTTCGTCCGTCATGGCACCGAACTGCACCGGCACGTTATCCGGATAGCTGACGATAAGGTTCATACGGCCGTCTTTGGCTTGCTCCGGCGTATCGATGATATTCCACGTTACATTACGGTGATCTTCATCCAGGGTCTGCAGGTGATGCTTAGCCACCGCTGCATTACCGTACACCACGGGGCGTAGCACTTCGAATATATGGGTCTCCAGCAGCGCTTTGAACAGCACTTCGTACCCCACTCCGTTGGTATCACCGGTTGTGATTGCTATGATAGGTTTCATAATGTATTTTTTCGTACTTGAGTTTCGTTAAATCGTAGTCTTTTCGTTCCTCGTTCTTGTATCCCAGCGAGATGACGCAGAGGACGGTGCGGTCTTCGGGAATGGCGCAGAGGTTCTTAATGAGTTCCTCGGACGCTTCCCTGCAATAGACGTGACACCAGCACGCGCCGAGGCCTTGCTCCTCCGCCGCTAACAACAGGTGTTCGGCAGCTATCGCTCCGTCTGCCATCCAGGCATCGCTCAGGCTCGTATCCAGCGCCACCACGATAGCGGCAGTGGCGGTGTTGAACATCTGACTGCCGTACGTACGGCACCCGGCCATCGCACGCAGCTTAGCCTCATCGCGCACCACGATGAACTCCCATGGATTGGTGCGTTTAGACGATGGCGCCATCAGCGCGCAGCGCAACATATAATCTATTTTCTCCTGCTCCACCGGCCGGTTCGTATAGTTGCGTATCGACCGCCTTTTTTGGCATAATTCTAAAAAAGAGCCCATAATCATCCAAATTAGCGTGCAAAGATACAACTTTTTTTTGACATACGCAAGCCCGCGCGCGATTTTTCCTTTTTTTTCTTGTTTGTAAGCTTGCGCGGCGTAGGCGGCTAAAAGCGGGATTAGATTCGGTGAAACCGCCATCACTCTCGTAAACGGCTCGTAAATGCCTCGATAATGGCAGGTAAATGACAGGTAAACGGCTCGATAAAGTTTTTGCGAATTTTTATAATTTTTATAAAAAAATTTGCATATTTCAAATATTTGTAGTACCTTTGCACGCTAAATTGCGGTATTGTGTACATACGCGAGCGCATACATATGATAATGGGAGTGCTCCTACTCTGCTCGATGGCAGCGTGGGGACAGGAGACGGTGGATAGCATTGCACCGCCTGCTACCGGTGTGGACAGTATAGCGCAACCGGTACCGAGAGACAGCGTAACAAGGCCGATACCGACAGACAGTATAGCGCGACCGGTACCGAGAGACAGCGTAACAAGGCCGGCGCCGGTACAGCCGAAGAAACCCAGCGCGTTGTCGGGACCGGTGCATTACCAGGCAAGCGATTCGATGATCATGATGGGAGACGGAACGGCGTTCTTGCACGGTAACGGCGATTTGAAATACGAAACGATGGAGTTGAAGTCCGAGTACATCCGCATGAACATGGACAGCAACCTCATCTATGCACGTGGCGTGTGGGACAGTCTGAATTACGAATGGCGTGGCCGACCGGTGTTCACGGAAGGGAATGACAGTTACGAGACGAGTGAGATCACGTATAACATCAAGACGCAGAAGGGTTATATCCGTCGCGTGGTGACGCAGCAGGGAGAGGGTTATATCATTGCAGACCGCACGAAGAAGATGAACGGCGATGTGATGACGATGGCCGGAGGACAATACACGACGTGTAGCGATCACGACCATCCGCATTTCTACCTGAAGTTAACGAAGGCAAAAGTGAAGCCGGGTGATTATATTGCCTCGGGTCCGGCGTACCTGGTGGTGGGTGATGTACCGCTGCCGCTGGCTATTCCGTTCGGTTTCTTCCCCTTCACCAACACCTACTCCAGCGGATTGCTCATGCCGCAGTTCGGTGACGATTACAGCCGAGGATTATACTTGAGCAACTTAGGTTACTACTTCGCCATCAACGATTATATGGATTTGCAGATCACGGGTGATATATACACGCGTGGTACCTGGGCTATACGAGCGCAGACGAAGTACATCTGGCGGTACCATTTCTCGGGTAGTTTGAGTGTCAATTACCGCAACGACGTAACGGGCGAACGCGGGTTGCCGGATTATTCGGCACACAAGAACTTCAGCGTACAGTGGACACACACGCAGGATCCTAAGTTCAATCCGTACTGCACGTTCTCCGCGAGCGTGAACTTCTCCACGAGCGGTTACAACCGGAGTAACATCAACAGTTACTACAACTCCAGTCTGTATTCAGAGAACACGAAGAGCAGTACGATCAACTACACGCAGCGTTTCCCGGACAGTCCGTGGAGTTTGAGCATGAGTGCCAGTCTGACGCAGCGCACGAGTGACTCCACTATCTCGTTGACGGCACCGGAGTTGGCGGTGAACATGGCGACGGTCTATCCGTTCAAATCGCTGCGCCAGGCGGTGCTGAAGAAGAAAGGCAAACCGGCAGGTAAGGAACAGTGGTACGAGAAAATAAGCATGCGGTACACGATGAACGGCAAGATCGGCGTGAACAGCATCAAGGAGAAGGATTTTCTGCATTCGAATTTCCTGCGCGACTGGCAAACGGGTATCAAGCACACGATGCCTATTAACGCCAGTTTCACGTTATTCAAGTACCTGAACGTCACCCCAAGCGTGAGCATGACCGACCGTATGTACTTCACGCGAGTGGACAGACGGTGGGACGACGAAGCGCAGGCGTTAGCGATGGACACGACCACGGGCTTTTACAACGTGTTCGATTTTAACGTAGGCGTGAGCATGAGCACTAAGTTATACGGATTCTACACGCCTATCCGCAAACTGTTCCCGAACGGAAGAGTGGAGAAATTCCGTCACGTAGTGACCCCGTCCATCAGTTTCAGTTACCATCCGGATTTTGCGAAAGAAGGTTGGGGCTATTACGGCAGTTACGAGCAACCGGTTTATACGAGCGAGATAGACAGCATCACGGGGCGTAAGATACAGAAGACGGACGATGCCGGTAATCCGATTTATCAGCATCAAGTCTATTCGCGGTTCCCGAACGGCGTGTACGGTAATGCGTCGAAAGGCATGGCCGCGACCCTCAGTTTCGGCGTGGATAACAACCTGGAGATGAAGGTCATCAACAAAGAGGACACGACGGGTAAGAATCCGTACAAAGTGATCAGCCTCATTGACCAGTTCCGAATATCCGGAGGATATAACTTCGCAGCCGATAGTATGAACTGGAACAATTTTAACGTCAACATACGTTTGAAGTTCCCGAAGTTGAACAACTACACGCTGAACCTCAGTACGACGCTCGATCCGTACATGTACGAACTGAATGCGCTGGGTAGCCCTGTGCGCACCAACAAGCAGTACTGGCACAACGGCCGGTTCCCGCACTGGAGCGGATTTAGATGGAATTTCAGTTACACGCTCAATAACACCACTATCAAGAAATGGAAAGATGCAGCTGCCAAACGCAGAGGCGAAAAGATAGAAGCGAAAGGTGATGAGGAGGGCGAACCGCTCACGCCTGTCGAAACAGATGGCGAAGGACTGGTGAGCGGCGCGAAGATAGGCGGCAGTCCTACGGCTGAGGTTGACGACGGATACGTGCGCACCGAGATTCCGTGGAGTATAACGATCAATTATTCGCTATCGTACGCCAACGGCAACGTGTTCAATTACGACAAGATGCAGTACGACATGAAGTGGTTCAATTCCCTCTCCATGAGCGGTAACATCGGTCTGGGTAAAGGATGGAAAGTGAGCGCGAGCGCAACGTATAACTTCGATTACATGAAACTGACGGCCTGCACGTTCAATATCAGTCGTGACCTGCACTGCTGGAACATGACGGCCAGCATCAACCCAATCGGACCGTTCAAGAGTTACACGTTCCACATAGGCGTGAACGCATCGATACTGAGTGACCTCAAATATGACAAAAATAGTAATCAATCGACCAACGCAAGAGTAACATGGTGGTAGCGGATAGCATCCGCAGGCAAACCGCCATTCGGATTAGTAACATAAATAAACAACATATATGATAGAAGATTTGAAAGTAGTATCAGCAACGTACCAATTGTATATTGCTGATGAGAATGGAAAAGAAGAATTGATGGAGCAAGCGACGGAGCAGGCTCCGCTGGTATGGTGTCAGGGCGAGAAGATGATGCTTCCTGCGTTCGAAGCAGCCATGGCGGGTAAGCAAGTAGGTGACTCGTTCGACTTCGTGCTGCAACCGGAGGAGGCCTACGGCGAGTACCTGCAGGAGGGTCTGATGGATCTGCCGAAGACTATGTTCTTCAACGGCGACGGCGAGTTCGATGCCGAGCGTGTGTATGTAGGCGCTATCGTGCCGATGAACACCGTGGACGGACAGATCGTCAAGGCGCAGGTGTGCGAGGTAACGGACGACCAGGTGACTATTGACCTCAATCATCCGTATGCCGGTGAAGCACTGCATTTCACAGGCACGATTCTGGATATCCGCGACGTGACGGAAGGAGAATTAAAAGCAATACGTAACCCGCATCACTGCGGCAAATGCCACGGTGATTGCAATGATTGCGAGAAAGACTGCAATCATTGCAGTTGAAAGTTTAAAGTTTAAAGTTTAAAGAACTATGGCAAATATTGTAGCGATAGTGGGTCGTCCCAACGTTGGGAAATCGACCCTGTTTAACCGCTTGACGGGCACTCGTCGGGCGATAGTGATGAATACCGCGGGTACGACGCGTGACCGTCAGTACGGCAAAGCCGAATGGTGCGGACGTGAGTTCTCGGTCATTGACACCGGCGGATGGGTCGTTAACTCGGACGATACGTTCGAATCGGAGATCAACCGTCAGGTCGATCTGGCCATTCGTGAAGCGGATGTCGTGGTGCTGGTAGTCGATGTGAACCAAGGTGTGACAGAGTTCGATACCGAGGTAGCACACCTGCTGCGTCAGGCGAAGAAACCGACTATCCTCGCGGTGAACAAAGTGGATACGTTCGAGAACCAATACGGTGCGGCAGAGTTCTACAAACTCGGTCTGGGAGAACCGTTCATTGTGAGCGCCGAGAACGGCTTAGGCACAGGCGATCTGCTGGACGAGGTAGTCAGTCGTTTCCGTAAGGAAGATAACAGCGACGAGGAGTTGGAAGAGCTGCCGCGTTTTGCGATTGTAGGACGTCCTAATGCCGGCAAGTCGAGCATTCTGAATGCTTTCATCGGCGAAGAGCGAACCATCGTAACGGACATTCCGGGCACGACACGCGACTCCATCTACACGCGGTACAATAAGTTCGGCAAGGATTTTTACCTGGTCGATACAGCAGGTATTCGCAAGAAAGCCAAAGTGACGGAAGATCAGGAGTACTACTCGGTCGTTCGTTCCATTCGCGCCATCGAGAACAGCGATGTGTGTATTCTGATGATTGATGCCACGCGCGGTATCGAATCGCAGGACCTGAATATCTATTCGCTCATTCAGAAGAACAAGAAAGGGCTTGTGGTGTGCATCAACAAATGGGACCTCGTGGAGAGTAAAACCAATCAAGACATCAAAGCCTACGAGAGTGCTATTCGCGAACGCATTGCGCCGTTCACGGATTTTCCGATCATCTTCACCAGTGCGCTCACCAAACAGCGTATCTTCAAGGTGGTAGAGACGGCGATTCATGTGTACGAGAACAAGAACAAGAAAGTGCCGACTGCGCAGCTGAATGAGAAGTTCCTGCCGCTGATTGAGAACTATCCCCCACCCGCTTGGAAAGGTAAGTACATCAAGATCAAATACTGTACGCAGTTACCGAACACGCAGATTCCAACCTTCGTGTTCTTCGCGAACCTGCCGCAGTACGTCAAGGAGCCGTATCGCCGCTTTTTGGAGAACAAGCTACGCGAATGGTGGGACTTTAACGGCACGCCGGTACAGCTGTTTATACGAGCTAAATAAAGGTGAAAGTTTAAGAAAAAGTTAACTTTTTCCTTAAAAACTTGTATAATTCAAAAAAAAGTCGTAACTTTGTGCGCTTTTTACGTGGCTAATGAAAATTATCGGCTTTTTATATAGCGCAGAGCGGCCTTGGACGATGGTGCTCAAAGGTGATAGCTGTTTGCTGAACGGCCGCAAGCCTATGTTCATTCCGGACTGGACGAACGAGTTAGGCGCGACGGAGTGCGTTATCCTGCGCGTGAGCCGGTTGGGAAAGGAGATCGCGCCTAAGTTCGCGGACCGGTATTACGATGCCGTGGCACCCGGAGTGGATTTTATTGCGATGGACAAAGCGCGCGAAGCACAGGCTGCCGGCCTGCCTTGGACACAAGCCATTGCGTTTGATTACTCGCTGGCCATAGGCGACTTTGTAACGGTGAGCGGTGAGCGGTTACCGGTTACGGGAGACTTCGTCCTGACACCCGAACAAGCCATCGCAGAAGCCAGCAGAGTGATGACTATTCGGCAGGGAGATTTGATTTATATTCAGCGTCCACAGCTGCCGCGTAAGGTACAAAAAGAAGAAGTCATTCGTGTGGAATGCAACGGAGAAGAGAAACTTTATTGCAAGATAAAATAAAGGTGAAAGGTAGATTACTAACCATATTGCTAACTTGGTGCGTATGCCTGTCTGCGATGGCAGGAATTCATTCGTACACCTCCCGTTCGGTTTTGGCGGACGGTCGTTGGGTGAAGATTCGCGTGAGCGAGTCAGGCGTATGCCGTATGAGTTTCAGCGAACTGAGTAATGCCGGTCTGGATCCGCAGCAGTTGCGTGTCTATGGTTACGGCGGTGCGCAGTTGGAGCAGGACTTCAAGAAAACGAAGATAGATGACCTGCCGCAAGTACCGGTGTACGTAGGCGACGGTTATGTGCTCTTCTGGGTGCAGGGTCCGATCAGTTGGACCTATACCGGTTCGCGTTTCTCCCACACACGCAACACCTATTCGGATTACGGCTATTATTTTTTGACCGATAACGTGGGTTCGCTGCTCGCTCCGACTTACGGAACCGCTGTCAGCGGCACACCCAAGGACGTCACCACCTACCCGTTCTATCAGGTACACGATTACGATTCACTCAATCTGGTGGACCGCTCCGGTGTGTTTGGTGGCGGTCGTACGTTCTACGGCGAGCAGTTCACAGCCAATCAGAAACGTTCGTTCCTTTTCTCCACGCCTAACGCGACCGTTGGCGAAAGCAGCACGGTGCACGTAGAGGTAGCGGCGCATTCGGCGAGCGTATCGTATTTCTTAGCCAACCTCAACGGCGGCACCAACAAGAGCACGTATATGTCGGCCGCTCCGGACCACTACACGCTCGGTACCACAGGCGTGCTGGACTTCAGTCAGTCGTCGGCGTCCGGCAGTCAACGAGTGGAATTGACGCTTCAAGCATCGACCGCCAGCACCTTAGGATGGCTTAACTGCATTGAGTTAACCACCATCAGTGATCTGGTGATGACCGGCAGTTGGATGCCCGTGCGCACTACAGACAGTTACAAACAAGCCACACCGGTTCGATTCCATTTGAGCAACGCTAAGCAAGATATTCAAGTATGGGACATCACTTCGCTCGCCTCTATTCGCCGCATGGAGACGCAGTTCGCCAACGGTGAACTCACATGGGTAGGAACGCAGTCGGATGGTGTTCACGAATACGTGGCGGTTGATCCGCAAGGCAGTGCGTTCGTGCACGCCGAAGTGATGGGTGAAGTCAGCGCACAGAATCTGCATGCGCTCAGTAACATCGATTTCGTCATCATCTGCCCGGCAGGGTACGAAGATATTGCTCGCGATCTGGCGAGGGCACACGAACAGAAACAAGCCATCACCTGGGCAGTCGTGACCGATCAGCAGGTGTATAACGAGTTCTCATCCGGCACTCCGGATGCGACGGCGTACCGATGGTTGATGAAAATGCTGTACGACCGCGCGAACAGCGGTATCGGACAGAAACCGCGCTGGCTGCTGCTGATGGGTAAAGGTTCGTTTGACAACCGTAAGCTGCTGCTTAACTCCGGCCTCAGTCTGCTGATGACCTACCAGGCCAAGAACTCCGAGAACGAGATCAATGCATACGCTACGGATGATTATTTCGGATTCCTGGATGACAGCGAAGGCGAGACGGATACACAGGGACGTATGGATATAGGCGTCGGTCGTCTGCCGGTAACCAGCCCCGCGGAAGCGCGCGCTACTGTGGATAAGATCATTCGGTATATACACAACGAGAACACCGGTAAGTGGAAGAATCAGATCCTATTCCTTGCCGACGACGGCGAACACGGCACCCACACCGAGACTGCAGAAGGCAGTGCGGAACGGCTGCGGGTGAACAATCCGAATTTTGTAGTGAACAAGATCTACCTCGATGCCTATCCGCAGGAAGTGAACGCCAGCGGAGAGAGTTATCCGCTTGCCCGCAATCGTGTGCATAACCTGCTACGAAGCGGCGTGCTGTTCTTCGATTACTCCGGTCACGGGGGTTCCAACTCCGTCACCAACGAATCGATATTGAACCAGAAGGATATCGAGAGCATGAGTAACCGCAACCTGGCCTTCTGGCTCTTTGCTACGTGTAACTTCGGTGCATACGACGGAGGCAAACGTTCGGCTGCCGAATCGGCGGTACTCAACCCCAACGGAGGAGCCATCGGTGTGCTGGCTGCTACCCGTACGGTGTTTGCCAATCCGAACACGACCCTTAACCGCAGCATTTGCGACAAGCTGTTCGCACATACGAACGCGACCCAATACAACGCCACCTTAGGCGAAGCGATAGCCGCCGGCAAGAACGCGTTAGGCGGCGATGCCAATAAGATGGCATACGTGCTGATTGGCGACCCTGCTTTGCGGCTGAACTACCCCACCGATTATCAAGTTCAGACCACTACCGCCATCGATACGCTCAATGCCCTGAGCGTGCAGCACGTCGAAGGACGTATCATCGATGAAGATAGTCTGCTCGTTGAGGATTTTAACGGTAAGGTGGACATCACTATCTACGACAAACTGCAGGTCATCACCACACGCGATAATGATGACACTTCGGATGACGCCAAGTATCTGTCGTATAACGATTACCCAAGCACTATCTTCTCCGGTGCTACAGACGTGAAGGACGGTTTGTTCTCTTACACGTTCATGGTGCCTAAGGATATCCGGTATAACTTCGGCAACGGCCGCATCGTCTATTATGCCGTTACCACCGACAGCCTCGAGACCGCGGAAGCAACGGGACACTTCGAGGACTTCATCATCGGCGGAACAGGAAACGTCCTGCTGGCAGACACCACCGGCCCGGAGATGCGTATTTATCTGAACACCCAAGCCTTCCAAAACGGCGACAAGACATACCCCACTCCGCGGTTCTTTGCCGACCTGCAAGACGAGCACGGAATCAACACCGCGGGTGCAGGTATCGGACACGACTTGATGCTCATTGTGGATGACGACCCGAAGCAGATCTATTCGCTCAACGAGTATTTCACTGCGTCGAGCAACAGTTACCAGGCCGGACAAGTCAGTTACCTGATGGATGCGCTATCGGATGGCCCGCACAGCCTCACCTTCCGCGCATGGGACCTGCTTAACAACAGCACCACGCAGAGCCTGAACTTCATCGTGGAGAGCGGATTGGATCCGTCCATCTACTCCGTCACGACGTATCCGAACCCCGTGCAGGAACAAGGCATCGTCAATCTGGTGGTCAACTACGACCAGCCGGATGAACTGATACAAACAGAGATCTACCTGTTCAACCTGAGCGGACAAATGGTGTACAGCCATACGCAAGACAACCCCGACCAGGTGTCCATCAACTTAGCACAATTAGGACTCCAACCCGGAGTATATGTATATAACGTACGAATCAAATCTGCCTCCAGCAAGTATAGCACGACGGCAGGCAAAATCATTGTTACTAAATAGCCTATGAAACAAATCGCTTGAAGTATTGAATCGAAAATTAATAACAAACACAATAATTACAAAATGAAAAAAATTCTTATTTCTCTCACAGCCGTTTTGTGCGCAGCGACGATGAGCGCACAGACAGTAGATGACTCGATGAACCCGCTTATTACTTCCATGCCATCGCTCTCGATTGCGCCGGACGCACGTGCGGCAGGTATGGGTGATATCGGTGTGGCTACCGCAGCGGACTTCAACTCCCAGTACTGGAACCCTGCTAAGTACGCTTACATGTACTCCAAGGGTGGTATCACCGCTAACTACACACCGTGGTTGCGCAAACTGGTGAGTGATATCGATCTCGCTTATCTCGCCGGATTCTATAACTTCGGTGACCTCGGTGGCGGTATCGGTGCCAGCTTCACGTACTTCTCTATGGGTGACGTTGCCCTGACGGATGCTAACGGTCAGACGATTCAGAACGTACGTCCGAACGAGTGGGCTCTCGACCTCAGTTACTTCCGCAAACTGCATGAGTACGTATCAATGTCCGTAGCTGTTCGTTTCCTCTATTCGGATCTGAACAACGGTGTGAACAGCAGTTCCATGGGCGGTACGGAGATGCACGCTGCTTGGACGATGGCCGCTGACATCGCGCTCTACTACCGTCAACCGATTGAGTTGCCTATGGGCGAGAGCCAGTTCGCTTTAGGTTTCAGTCTGAAGAACCTCGGTGGTAAGATGACTTACGATCAGGTAACCAGCAATTTCATTCCGGCATCCATGAATATCGGTGCCAGCTACGAGTTGCCGTGCGATAAGTACAACTACCTGACCTTCAACCTGGAGGCTAACAAACTGCTCGTTCCGAGCCGTATGTCTAAGTTCGCTCCGGATCAGACCACCGGCAAATATACGCAAGACGAGTACTCGGCTCTCAACCCCGCTAAGGGTTGGTTCCAGTCCTTCGGTGACGCGCCGGGCGGACTCAAAGAGGAGTTCAACGAGGTACGTTGGGGTGCCGGTCTCGAGTACAGCTACAACAAGCAGTTCTTCGCTCGTGCCGGTTACAGCTACGAGAACTACTACAAAGGTAATCGTAACTACCTTACCTTCGGTGCCGGTTTCCACCTCTCTATCGTGAGCCTGGATGTAGCTTACTGCGTAGGTCTGGCTGCTTCTAACCCGCTCGACCAAACCATGCGTTTCACCCTTGGCTTCGACCTCGCCGGCATCCAAGACCTGGTGAACAACAAAAAATAACCGAATAGCATTCGGAGGCAGATATGCGAATCGGCTTTGGATATGATGTACATCAATTCGCCCCTGACCGCAAACTGTGGTTAGGGGGAATTGAGGTGCCGTGTGAACGCGGACTACTGGGGCACTCGGACGCCGATGTGCTTATTCATGCGCTGTGCGATGCCCTGCTGGGTGCCGCCGCCATGCGCGATATAGGGTATCATTTCCCGGACACCAAAGGAAATGAGTACGAAGGCATCGATTCGAAGATCCTGCTGCGCCGCGTGATGGCTATGCTGCGGGAAGCCGGTTACGAACTCGGTAACTGCGATATCACTGTCTGTGCACAGGCGCCTAAACTGAACCCGCACATTCCTGCTATGCAAGCATGCCTGGCGCAGGTGATGAATGTGCAGCCGAATCAAGTCAGCATCAAAGCCACCACCACAGAGCATCTGGGTTTTGTCGGCCGCGAAGAAGGAATAGCTGCGTATGCCGTGGTGTTAGTGGTGAACGGTGATAGGTGATTGTTTAAATGAAGAAACTCCTGCTCTCCATAGTACTCATTCTGCTTCCGCTCTGCATGCACGCAGAGGCGGATGCCATCAAAGACCTATTGGTCAATTACAAGACCATAGGCGGTACGACTGAAGTGCTGGACGAGACCGGCGATTACCTGCGCGTGTCCTTAGGCGACAGTGCGTTCTTTGAGTTATACCTGGCGGATAACATCATCGTGGTGTACACCACATGCGCGCCCAAATGTTCCTCGTGCGCGCGTGTATATAATAAGGAGTGGGAATTTCTTTTCCCCCTCACTCCACCCTTCACGTCTCTTTTCCCGTTAGCCACCATGGATAAAGAGACCGGTCGTATCATCTGGACCGATAATGACGATTGGAATTATCAGGCAGAAAACTGATTCCTACCCTTTTATAAATTTGTAAAGTTCTTCGGCGATGCGTTCGTCGGAGTCTTCGTCGCATATATCGACGTCAAGAATATGATTCGCCTTCGCGTAGAACGGCTCACGCGCCTCGAGTTGCGGAGCAATGAATGTCAACAACTCCTCTTCCGTACGGCCTTGTAACACAGGACGTTCGCTCAGATCGGTCAGGCTTAATCGTTTGGCCAGATGCTCCGGTTTCCAGCGGATATAGATGCTGGTACCCAACTCGCGCAAGCACTCCATATTATCCTCATAGCACGGATAACCTCCACCCGTAGCATAGATCACTTTCTCAAACGGTACTTGGTCTGCCAGATCCTCCAGCACATATTTCTCCTTACGCCGAAAATCCTCCAATCCGAATTGGCGAATATACTCCGCCGTGGTGTAGCCGTGAATCTGCGCGAAAGCCTCGTCCAGATCGACAAAATGCCAGCCGAGTTTATCGGCCAGCAGGCGTCCGGCAGTTGTCTTTCCTGCCCCCATATATCCCACTAAATAGATTGGAAAAAGCATATAAAGGTGATAGGTTATTGGTTATAGGCTAGCGCGTATAGTTTCATTTGCTTGAGCATCGCTGCCACGCCATTACTACGCGTAGGACTCAAGTGTTCGCGCAATCCGATTCGGTCAATAAAATAGAGCTGCGCTTCTACGATCTCTTTCGGCGTATGCCCGCTGAGCACTCGCAGCAACAAGGCTACGATACCTCGTACCAGCAGCGCATCCGAGTCACCGTTGAAAACCAATAACCCATCTTCCATGTGCGCGGTGAACCACACCGTCGATTGACATCCGTCTATCTTATTCTGCTCCGTCTTATCCGACTCCGGCAGCGGGTGGCGATCCAGATCTTTTGCATAATCAACAATCAGTTGATAGCGGTCCATCCAGTCATCGAACGCCTCAAACTCATCAATAATCTCGTCTTGTATCTCGTTGATTGTCATTCGTCTACACTGTTTATCACGCCTTCCGTGAACACCCATTTTTTACCCGGATAGAGTTCGGGCCACAACCGATTATGCGTAGAGATGAGCACCGTGATGCCGGCCTTACTTATCGAATAGAGCAGTTCGATGATCTCCTGTCCGGTCTCGGCATCCAGGTTACCCGTCGGTTCGTCCGCCAGGATAATCTCCGGACTGTTGAGTAGCGCACGTGCGATCACCACACGCTGCTGTTCGCCTCCCGACAGTTCATACGGCTTCTTATACGCCTTGGTCTCCATACCGACCTGTTCTAACACCTCTTGCACATGCTCGCGCATCAACTTCTTGTCCTTCCATCCCGTGGCGCGTAACACGAACAGCAGGTTCTCCTCCACCGAACGATCGGTCAGCAGTTTGTAATCCTGGAATATGATGCCCAGACGGCGACGAAGGTACGGCAGTTTGCGGCGGCTGATGGTTCGCATGTCATAATCCAACACGCGCGCCTCACCGTCCACAATAGGTAACGCACCGTAGAACGTTTTCATCAACGACGATTTACCGCTACCCACTTTGCCGAGCATATAAATCATCTCGCCCTGATCCACCGTCAGATTCACGTTGCTGAGCACGATCTGATCGGCCTGATGAATCTCTACTCCCTTATAATCAATGAGTTGTGCCATTAGTCTTCCTCTTGATTGATTTTGTCTTGTATCGTTGCCAACTGCTTCTTCAGGTCCTCAATCTTACGCTGCATGTCCTCTACCAACTTGTTGGCGTTTTTGGATTTGCCGGTGAAGAACAGAATATTGTTCTCCGCAGTCTTGATCTCCTGTTGCAGACGGTCGCGCATACGACGTAATCCATCCACTCCTTGATTAGCAGCCGCTTTAGCAGCCTTCGCAGCCCTTTCACCTCTCACCTTTAATCGCTCACCCTTAGCCGCTTCCCGCTTGGCATTGAAGAACAAGTCGCAGGTCTCGGAGAACTGTTTCCATAAGTCATCCGAGTACTTACGTGCCACCATTCCGACGGTCTTCCATTCGGCTTGCAGCGCCTGCAGTTTTTGCGTGCCCTCATCCCACTTTTCCTTCGTCCACTCACCATTGGCCCATTCGCCATTAGCAACCGCCTTAGCCTGCTCAACCAACGAACGTTTATGCTTCAGATTAGTAGCAAACACATCACGTATCTCCTTGAAATACTCGGTTTTAGAGTGGAAGAACCGATCGCACTCAGCGCGGTACTCGTCATAGATGGACTGGTTGAATTTCTTCGGCGCGAAACCGATCTTACGCCATTCGCTCTGCACAGCCTGCACTTTCTCCGTAGCCTCGTCCCATTTTTTGGCACTCCACGCCTCACCGTTCACTATCGGCTCGTTAATCGCCTTCAGCTGCTCAATCAGCGCACGCTTGGCCTCCAGATTAGACTGCTCTTTGGCGTGCAGTTCATCGAAATAAGCCTGATGTTTCTTATTGATGATCGTCGAAGCCGCTTTGAATCGGTTCCATAAGTCCTCGCGCAACTCACGCGCCACAGGTCCTACCTCCGCCCACTCGTCGTGCAACTGCTGCAACGCACGAGACGCTTCTACGATATTATCATTGTTCTGCAAACGCTCTGCGGCTTCGCACAGAAGGGTCTTCAGTTCCAGGTTCTTCTTGAAATCCAGATCGCGCAATTCGATATTGATCTTCACCAGGTCATAGAACTGCTCCTGGTACTGCTGATACGCCTTGCGAATCTCCTGGGTATGGGTAGCAGGAACCGCTCCGATTGTTTTCCAAGTGGCCTGCAACTCACGCATCTTTTGCAGATTAGCCATCACGCCATCCGCATCTGCGCTCTCCGCCATCTTCTGCATCTCCGCCAAGATAGCCTGCTTGCGCGCCAGGTTGTCCTCCAACTCCTTGGCCTGCTGAGCTGCCACTCCCGCACGTTTGGCTTTGTATTGTGAGAGCAAAGCTTTGAACTGCTCCTCAACCGGATCCACTGCCGGAACCTCGGCTTCTGCATCCGTTGCCTCTACCTCTGCCGCTTCATCACTGCTATAGAACTGCGTTTTGAGATGATCTACTTGGTCCTTCACGGCCATTACGTCCTGCTCGAGCAATTGCTTCAGCTCTTCAATAATCTCTTGTCTTGTGTTTGCCATAAGTAAATAAATACAAAATCGGCTACAAAGATACTACAAAAAATTGGAATACACAAATGAATCTATTTTTTTTGCTTAAAATCTTGCAAATTTGAAAAATTTGTAGTACCTTTGCACCCAAATTGGCTTATTGCGTTATTTTAGGAACTAAAATAGTAACACATTTGACTTATGATCACGATAGAACAATTAAAAGATGTACAACAGCGTGCGGATAAGCTGAAGACGTACTTGCAGATCGACGAGAAACGTATTCAGTTAGAGGAAGAAGAGTTGCACACCCAAGCCCCCGGTTTTTGGGACGATGCCAAAGCAGCCGAGGCGCAGATGCGTAAGGTAAAGGGCATCAAGCGCTGGATTGACGGCTATGAAGGCGTGCGCGCTGCGGTCGAAGAACTGGCGCTCGCGTTCGATTACTACAAAGAGGAACTGGTGACCGAAGAAGAGGTGGATGCCGCCTACTCTCACGCGCTGCAAGAGGTGGAAGACCTGGAGATGAAAAACATGCTTTCGCATGAGGAAGACCAGATGCCGGCAGTGCTCAAGATTGTGTCCGGTGCCGGTGGTACCGAAGCACAAGACTGGGCCGAACAACTCATGCGTATGTACCAGCGTTACTGCGAGAAGCACGATTACAAGGTGACCATCGAGAACCTGCAGGAAGGTGATGAAGCGGGCATCAAGACCGTGACGTTCAATATCGAAGGGGATATGGCCTACGGTTACCTGAAGTCGGAGAACGGTGTGCACCGTCTGGTGCGCGTCAGTCCGTACAACGCGCAGGGCAAGCGTATGACCAGTTTCGCATCCGTGTTCGTCGTGCCGCTCATCGACGACACCATCGAGGTCGAAGTGAACCCTGCCGGAATCAGTTGGGACACCTTCCGTTCATCCGGTGCAGGAGGACAGAATGTCAACAAGGTGGAGTCCGGTGTGCGTCTGCACTATAAGTTCATCAACCCGCTCACCAACCAACCGGACGAGATAGTGATTGAGAACACCGAGACGCGTGACCAGCCGAAGAACCGCGAGAATGCCTTGCGGCACTTACGGAGTCAACTCTATGAGTTGGAGATGGAGAAACGCCGTCAGGCGCAGGCACAGGTTGAGGCCGGGAAGAAGAAGATCGAATGGGGCTCGCAGATCCGTTCGTACGTGTTCGACGATCGCCGCGTGAAGGACCATCGCACCAACTACCAGACATCGAACGTCAACGCCGTCATGGATGGCGATATAGATGCATTCATTAAGGCCTACTTGATGGAGTTCCCGGATTAATGGCAGCTCAAGGCATATATAAGGATCGCGGCAGTAAGTTCTTAGGATTCGCTGAACCCATCAAGGACGAGGACGAAGCCAAGGCACGCATTGCATGGTACAAGAAGAAATACCACGACGCACGGCACGTGTGCTACGCCTACCGCTTGGGACCGAACCTGTGGCGAACCAAAGATGACGGCGAACCGCACGGAACAGCCGGCGCACCTATTCTCCGCTCCATTGATGCCCGCGGACTGGATAATATACTGGTAGTCGTTGTGCGCTACTTCGGCGGCACGCTCCTCGGAACAGGCGGTCTGATGGTGGCATATCGAGAAGCGAGCAAAGCAGCGCTTGATAATTGGAAGATTGAAGATTGAAGATTGGAGATTGGAGATTGAAGATTGGAGATTTATGGATAAGAGAGAATATCAATTTAAGGACATACGTGCGTACCGAGTGGGAGCACTGTTGTGGATCACGGATCTGCTGATCTTGTTCCCTATGTTGCAGTCCTGGTCCTGGCGACGGACGAAGAGTCTGAAACTGGCGTATTTGGGTGACCGCAAGCGCATAGAGCAAGATATCAAACGAGGTGCGTTCTTCATGACCAACCACCGCGATATCATCATGGACGCCACCTGGTTATCGTACCTGCTGCGTATCCGTTACGGCATCCGGCCGTTCATGGGTGTGGGTAATAACCTGTTCGCAAAGAAATGGATTGAAGTCGTGATGCGGTACTTGCGCTGCTTCGTGGTCAAACGCGGTGCAGGAGCGCATGCACAACTGGAGAACGCAAAACAACTGTCCGCTTATATCCGCATGCTTCGCGAGCAAGGCAAGTCCATCTGGTTGGCGCAACGCGAGGGACGCGCCAAAGACAGCAACGACCTCACGCAAACGAGCGTGCTGCATATGCTCACGCTGGGTGAGAATGACTTTTTCGAGAATGTCAAAGCGCTCAATATCTGTCCCGTCAGCATCACCTATGAGTTCGACCCCTGCGATTATCTGAAAGCCAAAGAGATGCAACTCAAGCGCGATAATCCCAAATGGCGCAAGCGGGCGAAAGACGATGTAGAGTCCATGCAAACGGGTATTCGCGGGTACAAAGGTCGCGTTGTGTATCGCTTAACGCCCAGCATCAATCCCGAGGTGGATGCCCTGCTGACTGCCCATCCGGAACTGCGCAAGTCACAGACGCATGACCAACTGCAAGCGGTGTGTGACATCATCGACCGGCACATCCATCAGGGATACGAGATCTTCGAGCGTGGCACGGATTTTGATGCGTATGTAGAGAGCAGAGTAGCGAAGATTGACATCCCGAATAAAGACGAAGCCTTCCTCCGCGAACGCATATACGAAATGTACAACAATCCGGTAATAAATTACCAGAAAGCTATTAAAAATTAAGAATTAAGAATGAAAAGAGCAATATTTCCGGGATCATTTGACCCGTTTACCGTAGGCCACTTCGACATTGTGAAACGTGGCCTGGAGTTATTTGATGAGATTATTATCGGCATCGGCCGAAACAGCACCAAGAAAGAGACTTTCCCTATTCGCGAACGCGAGGAAGCGATACGTAAGATCTTCGCAGACGATCCGCGTGTCAAAGTGGCTATTTACGACTGCCTGACGGTTGACTTCGCCAAAGAGCAAGACGCACAGTTCATTCTGCGCGGCATCCGTTGCGTGGAGGACTTCGAGTACGAGCGTAACATGGCGGAAGCCAACAAGCAGTTAGGCGGCGTGGAGACTATCATTCTCTACACCCGTCCTGAATACGCGCACATCTCCTCTACCCTCGTGCGCGACCTGTACGCATACGGCAAAGACGTGAGCGATTTTGTACCTAACACACTGCGTTAATATGAACCGACAAATAGTTATAAGTCTTTTAGCCTTACTCCTTATTCCTTATTCGCTTTTCGCGCAGGATCGGCAGAAGACGGTGCGCGCAGACGAGTGCATCTCCATCTTCAACGATGTGCTCCGTCAGGTGGATGTCAACTATGTGGATACGCTCAATTATGAGGACCTCATAGAAACGGCTATCAATGCGATGCTGTATAAGATTGACCCGTACACGGTCTATTATCCGCAGAAGCAGGAACGCGAACTGCGCATGATGACGACCGGCAAGTACGGCGGAATAGGTAGTATCATTCAGCAGAAAGACTCGTTCGGTATCTTCATTGCCAATCCGTACGAAGGCAAACCTGCCCAGCGTGCAGGCATTCAAGCGGGTGACCGCATTGTGTCGGTGAATGGTATCAGCACCAAAGACCAGACAGTGAGCGACGTGAGCAATAACCTGCGCGGCGTGCCGGGAACGACGGTCACGATCGTGTTGGAGCGAGAAGGAGTACCTGAACCGTTTACGGTCGAAGTGGTGCGAGAAGACATACATTTGGACGCCGTCAGTTACTACACCGTCTTTGAAGCAGACAGCCTGTCCGAACCCGTGGGATACATCTCTTTCTCCGAGTTCACGGAAGGCTCCTCGCAGGCGTTCGCGAATGCGCTGGATGATATGTACTACAACCGCGGGGCGCGCAAACTTATCTTCGACCTGCGTGGCAACGGTGGCGGTCTGGTGAGCGAAGCGGTGCAGATTGTCAACCTCTTCGTCGATCGGGACCTGACGATAGTCGAGACGCACGGCAAGACCGCCAACAGTCATTACACCTACAAAACGCGTAACACACCGCGGTACAAAGACCTGCCGTTGGTCGTCCTGGTGGATAAGAACTCCGCTTCCGCGAGCGAGATTGTGTCCGGTGCACTGCAGGACTTAGGCCGCGCACAACTGATTGGTCAACGCACGTTCGGCAAAGGACTGGTTCAGAATGTACGCTCCGTCGTGTACGGTGGACACATCAAGATCACCACCAGTAAGTACTACCTACCCTCCGGACGCTGCATTCAGGCCATTGACTACAGCGAGCGGCAGAAAGGACACGCACTCAAACGCGACACGGCCGGAGGCATCCTACCGGACATCGTGATGAGCGATTCGGCCAAAGTGGATATATGCTATTCGCTCTATATCCATAACTACTTCTTCGATTACGCCACACGTTATCACCGCCTGCACGACAGCATTGCCGCACCGGAGGTATTCGAATTGACGGACGAGGAGTTGGAAGATTTCTGTGCTTTCCTGGACGAGCGGCACTTCAAGTATGACACCGAGACCAGTAAATATTTTGCCGACATGCTGAAGATGGCACGTAACGAAGATCTGGATTCGGCTACGATAGCTCGGCTGGAAGAGTTGCAACCTTTCCTCACACCCAATTTCCGGGAAGCGATTCAACGCAACAAGGACGAGGTAAAAGCTATGCTCGGCTCCGAAATCATACTTCGTTATTATTACCAACGCGGTCAAGCCGCATTCAATCTGCGCTTTGACAAGGAGTTGGAAAGAGCACTTCAGGAACTGAAGTAAAAGCTAAGAGTCAAGAGCTAAAAAAAATAGAGCCACCTGAAAGCGGCTCTATTTTCTTTTATTCTACTTTTCGACCGAACAGGTCGTACCAGGCATCTCCTTTTCGGATCAGCACTTGTCCGTTACGTACGGTTTTGCGTACCGTGCCGTTCATTGGCGTGTCCTCCAAAGCTTGTGTATTCTGCTCCACAGTGAGGTGCAACACGTAGGTCGAGTCACAACCATGCACGGAAGTATAAACAGCAACGAGCGTGGTGTCACCTACCGGCAGTTCACTCAGGTCAAAGCCCTGCCAGGTCTCCTGTTCACCCTCTACAATCGTGTTGTTGAGCGTCATGGAAACGACCGGATAGACATAAACGACCAGTTCTACTATCGAGTCACCGCCAAACTGATTCGGCTGTGCCAACAGCACCGAGTCCGTTGTGGAGCGACGATAGGTCTTACCTTCGTACGTATAGCTCTCACCTGCGCAGAGATGAATTGTGTCATTGCCATAGGTCGTGATATGCGGACGGACGGTAAGATGCAGCACGTAGGTCGAATCACAACCGGTAGTCGCGGTATAAGCAGCAACTAACGTCGTGTCACCTTCCGGCAATAGACTCAGGTCGGTGGCATGCCATGTCTCTTCGGTACCAACCGTAATAAAACGGGTCTCTTCGAACGCATAAATCGGATTCACCGTGAGCGACAGACAGATGATCGAGTCACCGCCATACACCGAAGGCAGGGTGTCGCAGTACAGTCCGGCTTCGCTCAATTGAGCGAAGTTCTCATCCGAATAAATGTCACCCTCGCACATAGCACGCTCATAAGTATAGTGCACCTCAGCCGGATAGATGGTGATAGTGCGCACAACCGGCGTAGCTGCATTGTACAGATCATTGCCTTCTTGTGTCGCTGTGATGGCTACCACACCGTCCGACAACACCACGAACGCACCGTTCTCATAGTTAACTATTCCTTCCGGCGCAAAGGTGTAATTCACCTCCAAACCGGACGAAGCGGTAGCCGGAACGATGGTGTCGGACGAAAGAATCGGTGTCTCCGGTTCCCAACTAATGGTCTGATTGATCTTGGTACCTGTTCCACTCACCGCCACGGTCGCAGTCGAAACACCGTCCGTGATGGTAATAGTTGCTTCATACGTACGCACTTCTTGCGGTGTGAAATAGATATCGAAACCATAATTGTCTATCTTACCCAGACTCGCCCCACCGGCAGTTGCCGCCGTACCGTTAGCCGATGCACACGCATTCGCACCCACAGCATACGTGAGCCCTGCCGTGTTATCCGATGCGCCGACACGGAAGATATCCGGCATCGAACTGGTGACGGTAATGTCGCCCGCTGTAAGGAACGAACGAAGGTTCACCTTGTACGGCTCGGAAGCAGAAAGCGCCTCCACCGACTCAAAGTCATGCGTAGCACTGCTTGCACCGTACTCACCCGAAGCGAGCAAGATATGTTTTGCCAGGGGAAGATCCTGGTGATACACAATCACCTTATGCGTCGGACCACTCAAACCATGATCATCCGGACGGTTATATTTAATCCAGTTGATGTTGGTAGAAGTAGTAAAATGCTCTGTCGTAGTACTGTTATTGGATGTGTTCTCCGCAAAAGTTCCCAGTTGACGTGTCGTACTACCACCGTTAGCGGACTCGAGCGCCTCGGTATCCACGTGCTTAAACACACCAATAAAAATGTGCATGTACTTCCATTGAACCGTTAGCGCGCCGGTAGTCGGAGCAAAGACCGAAGTCTCATAGTCTCCCTGCGTGTTCATCGTATGCTCGGTCTCGTCATACAACGAATACCACACACCGTTTTTGTAAGTCTGTGCAGATACGGCATACGCCATGATACACAGCATTGTTAATCCCAATATTCTTTTCATCTCTTATTTGATTTTGATTCCTGAAATAGTGTACCAATTATCGCCTTGACGGATGTATAGTTGTCCATTATACAGCACTTTCTCATACGCGCCACAGTTAGTGCGGACGGTCTCTACGTCTTGCGACGGGTTGATGGGTTGCAGGTCTGCCGTTTGGCTGTCCTCAAACTCCACGCGGTAGAGTCTGTAGTCAAGCGTCTGCGCGTAGTCATCGGCTATCACATAAACCGCGATACAGCGGTGCTCGGCATCAAACGCAATGAAGGACTGTGCCGACACGCCGTTACCAAACGCCTCGTACGAAGCGCAGTCATCGCAATAGGTGTCGTTCACGTGCGCTACATATTGTTCAAAGTCCACCGCCTCAGCACCGTGGTAGAAAGCACGCAAGCGTTTGTTATAGACCATCTCCACATCGTCCACATACACCGAATCCAACACATTGGTACGGTTCGAGCCAGTGGTGGTATAAGACGATCCGCCACCCGGCTGGTAGTTCGTGGTGAAGGTCGTCAGTACATACGCCGGCTTCGCATTTGCCGTTGCAGCGCTGTAGGTGAAAGGCACTGCGATACGCTGCCAACCCATCTCGGCGGTAGCGCTGTAGTTCGTCCAGGCAGAACCTATCTTCACGTTGTCATAAGCTTCCGTTTCTTCGGGATCCTGGTAACGCGCATCGGTGGTGATGACCGTACTCATACGTGCTTTGTTCTCTGCATTGGTCACATTGCGGTCTGCCGGTACATACTTGGTCCAGAACACGATGGAGTCCGGACGACCGTGGAACGGCGTGTTGTAACCACTGTTCGATGGGTCGGAGAAATTATAATTGCCTGCGGCGTTACCTGCCGAAATAGAGCCGGCATTGATCTGTCCGTTCGTGCAGTTTCCGTTCGCCTTCACACCCATGATCATGTTCGACGACAGAAGAGCACTCTGCGCACCGGTGCTTCCCGGACGCACTTCATACGACGGCACAAATTGGAAAGTGTTGGCCTTAACAAAATCAGCCATTTCGCCGGTAGCCGTTCCAAACGAGTGCCAGCCTTTCGGTTCGTTGTTGGTCCATGCGCCTTCAAAACCACCGTTCGGCAAACGGTAGTTATTGTTTCGTACCGCATCGCCTTGGAAGAAAACAAGGATAGCTTCCGGCAAAGAGGGCGTTTCTATATACAGCACCACTTGTGCTTTGTCGTTCGCCAGCACGGAGTAATAGGTCACCGCACCTTCTTTGAGTCCGTTGATCATCGTCACGGTAGCGCGCTCGCTGATGGAGTCCAGATAGAGCGAACGGTTATCCAGCATCAACTGACCAACGGCGCTCATCGGTATATTCGGCAACACGATATGTCCCAGTTTACCACCGTTGAACGTGAAATCAGGCAACACCAGTGTGATAGTACTGTCCATGGTGCCCGGCAACACGAACATCGACTTGTCGGCATAAGGCGTTCCGCCTATATTGAGTTCACCGTCGTACCGACCGCATACATCGCTCATCGATACGCTGTCCGTTCCCGTCCAAGGCTTGGAGGTCGATAGCACGGTAAGGTGCAGTATGCGTGTCGAGTCGCAGTCATGGATGCTAAAGTACGATGCGTTCATGCTGATCACTCCTGCCGGCAGGGTACTCAGTTGGATACCTTCCCAAGTCTTGTTCTCCCCTTGACGGATAGTCATGTACTCTTCAATCGTATAATTGGGCAAGATCTGCACCGTGAGATGCACGATCGAGTCTCCGCCGTAGTGGTTGAGTTGCGCGAGTTGGATATCTCCTTCAAACGCCTGTGCATAATACAC
>JAFPNK010000003.1 GCA_017401985.1 Paludibacteraceae bacterium
GTATCGACAAGGACGGAAACATCACCGTCAACGGCAAGTCTGTCGAGATATGGATAGACGGCAAGCCGTCATACCTCAGCGGCCAGCAACTGAAGGCCATGCTCGACGGTACAGACGGCAACACGATCGAGAAGATCGAGATCATCTCTAATCCCTCCGCCAAATACGACGCTTCCGGTCAGGGCGGTATCATCAATATCAAGACCAAACGCAACATGATGCGCGGTCTCAACGGAACACTGTCGGCGGCGTACGGAGGTATGTATTTCGGCGATGTGAACCGCTATCTACAGATGGATTTCGTGTCGCTCAACCTCAATTATCGTAGTGCCAAGACCTATACCTTCGGCCAGTTGACCCAGGTCTATGCGCAGAATGATGTGGATTTTGAGACGGGACGTACACTTCCCGCTACAGCAACGACGCCGGCCACCAAGACGAACTCGATCTCAGGCTACGATATCGGTTTTCAGTACTACATGCTGAAGGTCGGCAACGACTGGTATATCGATTCGCTCAATACTCTCGGATTCATCCTTCAGGTACCGTATATGAATGCGAAGCAGGGCATTGTGGACGGGCGCAACTATGCGTACACTATTCACGGCGCCGATACCACATTTAGCAAGACGAACAGTCGTTCCCGCACGAGTGCACCGCAACATACGGCCAACCTCAACTTTACTCACACTTTCAACGAGGCGCTGGAGCGCGAACTGACGGTCAACCTCGATTACAACCGCTATGGCACGAAGTCGAATAACTTGCAGGAAACGGATTATATCGGTGTGAAGAAACTCGGCTTGGATATCAACACCCGTCAGGCGGTTAATATCTACAGCGGCAAGTTGGATTTTCAGACCAAGTTCTGGAATACCGGCATGATTGAGTGCGGTGTGAAATATGTATTGTCTTCGACGGACAATAATATGGCTACCGACTCGGTATTGAATGATGTCCGTTTGTCCACCACCCACAACGATTTCCTCTACCAGGAACATGTCGCTGCGGCTTATATATCCGTTGGTAAGCAGTTCGGCGAGCACTGGTCGGTCAAACTCGGTCTGCGCGGCGAATATACCTTCAGTCATGGCGACTGGAAACTGCCGGCAGGAGACTCGATCACCAACCGCTCGTATTTCAGTCCTTTCCCCACAGCGTATGTGGGTTATACCACGAAGCCGCTGGGTAAGATCGGTCAGCCGATCATGGTGAGCGCCAGCTATACGCGGCGTATCAAGCGACCGAACTACTGGATGCTGAACCCGTTCATTACCTATGTGGACGCGTATTCCTATCAGATGGGTAACACCGCTCTCACGCCGGAGTTCAATAACGATGTGGAACTCAATTTCTCGTGGACCCAGTACCTGAACATGACTTTCAACTTCGCCCATACGCAGGATGAGTTCTCTCAGCGCGTAACCTTGCTGCCCGACGGCATGGGCTATACGCAGTGGACCAATTTCGGAACCTGTACCACCCACGGTGGTAGTATCTCGCTGACCGAGTTACCCCTTGTGCCGAAGTACATGACGTTGCCGGACAGCACGAAGATGATGCAGGGCGCATGGCTCGCCTTGACGGTCAATGCCGGTTGGTACCACCATATCAACAGGTCGTACGCGAAGAAAGCGGACGGTATGCCCGAGTACGAGAAGCGTGACCATTACGGCTATATCGGCGGTACGCTGTCGGCCTATCTGCCCAAAGACTGGACGCTGACGCTCGACGGCAACTGGTCATCTCCGATGGTCTCCGGTTACGACCGCGAGGGCAGTATGTACTACCTGAACTTCGGTGTCCGCAAGATGATCATGAAGCATGGTCTGATTCTTAACCTGAACGTACAGGACTTGGCTCGTTCGATGTCGTTCTCGACCATCAACGAAGGTCTGGCGGAAGGTCAATCCAGTTGGTACCGCAATACCGTCCGTTCGCAGAAAGTGATGTTCTCCCTCACTTGGATGTTCGGTCAGTACCAGCAGCATAAGAACCGTAAGGTCGGTAACATGGACGAACTCAACCGTCTCGGTGGCGGAGGCGGTGTAAGCACCGGGAAATAATAAAAAGGTGTAAAAAATTATAAAAAATGACGTATCTATTGTGTATGTCATTTTTTTATAGTACCTTTGCAGTCGCAAAGGTGAAACACACAATCATTTAACACATACCTATAAAACACAAACACAATGAAAGTACAAACTATCATGCAGCAGTTGGCTGCGAAACATCCGGGTGAGGCCGAGTATCTGCAGGCCGTTCAGGAAGTGCTGGAGTCTATCGAAGAGGTGTATAATCAGCACCCCGAGTTCGAAGAGGCGAAGATCGTGGAGCGCATGGTCGAGCCCGATCGTATCTTCACCTTCCGCGTGACATGGATTGACGACGAGGGTAAAGTGCAGACCAACCTCGGTTACCGCGTGCAGTTCAACAGCGCTATCGGTCCGTACAAGGGCGGTCTTCGTTTCCACCGCGCCGTGACGCCGTCGATGCTGAAGTTCCTGGGTTTCGAGCAGACTTTTAAAAATGCGTTAACCACGCTGCCGATGGGTGGCGCGAAAGGCGGTTCGGATTTCGACCCCGTAGGCAA
>JAFPNK010000059.1 GCA_017401985.1 Paludibacteraceae bacterium
CCACCACTGCTGCATATAGTGCGGGTTACAATGTAATCGGTACGGTGATGAATAATAGTACTGTCGAGAACAGCGGTTTCATTGCCTCCGATAATATCCCGACCTCGCTGGAAACGGTGAATACGATTGAGAGCATCTTTGGCACCAATGCTATTGCCAACCAAGGTGGCGTATGTGATGTTGTCGCTCCGCTGGCTGATGTAGCCCCGATTGATATGGCGGCTCTCAAAACCGCTATTGCGGCATGGCCTGTTGACGACATGGCGAAAGTGATGGATCTGGATAAAGACCAACGTGGTTATACCCGTGCTGCCACCACCGTCGCCGGTTCCTATGATCCGAATGGCGAGGAGCCTGTCTGGGTTGACCCGACGGAAGGCGTGGAGAATATAGGTAGTGCTGTAAAATGCACGAAAGCTATTCGTAACGGACAAGTGATTATTCTCCGTGGCGAAAAGACCTATAATACGATAGGTCAAGAATTGTAATCATGACGTTTGTCTTTGATTTTGGCGGAGTGCTCGTGGATATAGACGTGAAAGGATTTCTTAAGCGTTTCTCGGCACTCCTGCTCCCTGACAGCAAGTTGGGCGTTTCGCCCGACGAGCTGTTGGGGGGAGGAGGCGACTCCTTCCTCCATGATTATGAAATGGGGACGATCGGCACAGAAGAAGTCTTGCGCCATTTGCATGCCCTTTGCCGTCCCGAGGTTACAGATGAGCAGATACGGCAGGTTTGGTTCTCCGAATTGGCACCCGTCTCAGAAAAAGTAAAATCGTTACTCAGAAACTTGCGGAATGAAGGGAACACCGTTTTCATGCTCTCCAATACCAACCCCATGCACTGGGATGAGTACATCATGCCTATGTTTTGCTCCGATGGTTATACGCTTAATGACTATTTCAACCGAGTCTTCCTCTCGTACAAGCTGCATCTTTTCAAGCCCGAACCGGCAATGTATGCCGAAATAGAGAAATATATTCCGGCTGGGGATGAAGTAATCTATATTGACGATGTGGAGAAGAACCGGCTGGCTGCTCCGGAATCATGGTGGACAATGAATTCTATCAATGCTATAATATAAATCAGACATGCGCAATCTCAAATCTATTATCTTATTATCCGTTCTTATCGTTTGTCCTGCTTTACAAACAATGGCAGAGGAAGCAGGTGTGCACCGATTCGCGAATTATAACATCCGCTTCGTCAATTCCTCCAATGGGGATACCGGCCAGCAACTTTGGGCGAATCGCCGCCAATTTGTGGTTAAAATCGTCACGGACTATGATTTTGATATCGTCGGCATGGAAGAGGTGACGGGGAATAATAAGGATGCCACTACCGGTAAATCGCAATTGCAAGATTTGCGCGATATGCTGACCGGCTATAGTGATTATTCGGTGGAGAGGACGAATAGCAATTATTCGTATAACTCTATTTTCTTTAAGACGGCTAAATATACGCTGATAGGAAACGGTCGATTCTATGTCAACGAGCACCCGGAAATACCCGGAACGGGATGGGATGGCGAGTTTGCGCGTACGTGCATTTGGGTGCATCTTCGGGACAACGCCAGTCAGCAGGATTTCTATTTCGTTTGCACCCATCAGAATTATGGAGAAACGCTATCCGGTATAGAAGGAGCTAAACTGACAGGAAACCGTATCCGTCAATTGGTAGGACAGACGCCTGTGGTGCTCGTAGGCGATTTCAATATGGTTCGTTCCGCTCACGAGGAGGCCTATCGGGGCTATGCGTCCCACTTGTATGATTTGGCGCTTACGGCGCCGATTAACCAGTGTCTGCCGGCAGACGGACCGCAGATCACGGCTACTACTACCGGATGGACTCCGGCTACCAACGGCAGCAACGGTAATGAGTTCGACTATATCTTCTACGATCATATGGAGCCGCTCTCGCGGCATATAATCACCCAGTATTACCCCGAGGCAGGGCGAACAGTCAATCCGTCTGACCACTATCCTGTGTTAGGTCGTTTCCGTCTCGGTTCAACGGCGCATGCCACCCGATTCTATGCTACGGATGTGGCTTCTTTGCAGACGGCTCTCGCCGATGTTACGATGGAGGATACCATCATGCTTGCAGCCGGCAACTATAATCTGACTTCTCCCATCGCTCCTGCATGTTCCATGGTATTGATGGGGGGATGGAATGCGGATTTCTCATCGCAAACAGGCGTCAGTACGCTTGTCGCCAGCGCGCTGACAGAACCGGTGATAAACATCCCTCATTACTATAATCTGGAGTTGAATCATATTTGCATACAGGGAGGCAATGTCTCCACGGTGGGGGGAGGCGCTGCCGTGTATTCATATGGTCCGAATCTCCGGCTCATAGACTGCCGGTTCTTTTCCAATACCGCTTCTTCCGGAGGTGCAGTAGTACACAAAGGCGATAGCCTTTATATCGAAGACTGTCTGTTCTCCGGCAATACGGCTACTAACGGAGGTGCCCTCTGGTTTCAGGTGCGCGATAAAGCACTCATCCACAACTCGCGTTTTCTGTCTAATACAGCATCAGCCGCAGGTGCAGCGATTGAAGCGCTGGCATTCAACGTGCTGGATGTGCAGCGCTGTTCCTTTGTCTCCAACACCTCCGCTACGCATGGTGCGCTGGATATAGCCCCTGCGAAAGCCCCTACAGGAGCACATATTCTCAACTGTTCTTTTCTGGACAATACCATCAGTGCAAAAAAAGGAATTGCATCCGCTACCAAGAAATACGGAGGCGCTGCTCTATGGGCGGATATGACGGCTTCTACCGTTCCTCTCAATATAGGATTATGCACTTTTATGGGCAATCATATCGCCTTTACAGGAACGGAAGAGAACTTTGGCGGAGCAGCGGTCGCGGTTTTCAAGGCTAAGATGTGCCTGATGGACAACCTCATCCTTGCCAACGACCAGAAGATAGGGGATGCTGCACCCGTCTGGGCGGACCTCTATACCGTGACTTCCGATGTCAACCTCTGGAGAGACACCTACAACCTCTATTCATCCTCTACCGAGATAAACGGCTGGGAGAACACCATCGTCGATGCCTTCGGCGGTACACTCACAGGTGGACAATATACGCCGCATATCAAAACCAATGGAGCATACCCTATCTATCAGAAGATACTCGGTACATACTCCATCGCTTGTCTGCCTGCCAACCAGCGTATGTGCGAGTCCGCCTTCACCTATGACCTCAACGGCGACGGCTCCATCAGCGGCTCCGTCACACGCGATATGGTCAACCGGAATCGCAACCTCCAGTCCTGCGTCGGTGCCGTCGAGTTTACCGGCAACGACCAACCGGAAGGAATGGAGGATGTGCAGATGGACTCATCTGTATGTAATGGCGCAGTTTATTCCGTTACAGGGCAATATATGGGCACCGACATCAATGTTCTTCCGTCAGGAATATATATCGTCAATGGCCATAAAATAATCAGACAATGAAAAAAATCTTATTCGCTCTATTGCAATTAATTTTGTTAACTTCATGTTCGGTAAATGATACCAATTATACTAC
>JAFPNK010000004.1 GCA_017401985.1 Paludibacteraceae bacterium
ATCTCCTGATGCTCCTGAATTGTAACTTGCAATAGTCCAACTTGTAGTATTTTTCCACTGATAGTTGTTTCCTCCTAAACTCTTGTCATATGAAAAACCGGTCTTCTCTTGGTCGGAATCTATGTAATATTCTACCAAGCATCCACAAATGTTACCCGAACCATCTTTCCATACTTTAGGATACATGCTCTTGATTTTAAAATCAGCAGTTAATGTTCCTAATGCAATAGTTTGAGTGGATGACGTAGAACTAGTGTACGTTGCACTACTATTGTTGCCGTTATATGAGTATTCAAAATAAACCTCATACAATCCGGCTCCTGCCCACATCTGTCCCACACCGAGGGTGAGGAGCATCATCGGAATGATTAATTTCAGTTTCTCATAGAAACTTGATTTAAAGATTAGTAAATTTTTCTTAACCGTAAAGGTACGATTAATTTCTACGAAATTTTTCATGATGTATTTTGTGTTTTTATGTTAGTCGTGATTATAAAAGTCTCTTCAAATCTGCAATTCGCTCGGGGCTAATCTCTGTGAAGGCGAAGAGTTTCTTTCCTGCATCTTTCAGCGATGCACCGATTAAATATATCGTTTGATCATCCAATATCAGGAACCGATCGTGTATATTGGTGGTATGATGCAGTGTCAATCCTCCGTATTGGGCATTAAACTTATTTTCTGCCAATCTTAATGCCTTCGATATGTCCTTTGTGTAGATGTCTACCTTTACTCCGTTATCTTTCTCACTCATCATCGTCAATACGGACTCATCTACATAATTATCAATCAGCAGTACGGATTTCTTTGCAGACTTAATCAACCGTTCAATCAACTCAAATGCATCATAAATCTGTCCATCTACAAAAATCCCTTCTTTTGGCGGTAACGATGTGCGTACAAAGAAATCGACTTTATTTTGCAATTCATGTATTTGCTCCGTGTGTTCTTGGAGCTTGTTATCTATACGCTGCTCCATATAACGTATATGAGGATTGACAGCATAACCCTTTAGTAAATAGTCTTTCAATACGCCGGTTGCCCACTGGCGAAAGCGTGTGCCTTGTACAGAATGAACGCGGTAACCCACCGAAATAATTACATCCAATGAATAAAACGGCACAGGTTTCTTTACCCCATTAACGTGTAAAAAACGCACGTTATTCTCACGAGTCAACTCTACTTCGTTGAAAATATTGATTATATGACGACGAATATTAGAGTCTTCTTTATCGAAGAGCATTGCCATTTGACTCGCAGTCAACCACACTGTTTCTTCTGATAGCTGCACATCCAGTTGCACCGCATTATCTTCGCTGCGATATACAACAACGTCTTCCGTCTGCCTGTATGTCTCTATTTCTTGACTCATTATTCTAATTTCTAAACTCTCAACTTTTATAAAGCCCACATCTGTCCCACACCGAGGGTGTTTTGTATTTTGTGTTTTTTCCTGTCTTTTTCGCGCTCTTGCGTACGGGCGGGCATACGAGCGAGTGAACAAGAGGGGGCATAGTCGGTGCAAAGTTACTATAAATAATTCAGTTACACAAATTTTTACACAAAAAAAGCGCAAAAAATCTCCTTTTTGCGCTCTTTTGGCCTTTTTTCGGCTTTTATATTTCCGAATAGAACATTTTGTTTGTGCTCTACCGAACTACGATCTGATGAATCGAACGGTTGTTACCGGACTGGAGAACGAGCAGATAATAGCCCGCCGTACCCGGAGTGATGATGTCCGAATGGTCGTACTGATCGGAGTGGTGACGGCGACCTAATGCATCGTACCAAACGGCTGTTCCTTTGGCGCTGATATGCAGCGGCGAGGACGGCGGTACGAGCGACGGCATGTCGGTGACATCAGCCGCTACAGGAGCCGGAACGAACGGACAGGTGAACAGTTTGACACCATCGCTACGCGTGAGCAGCGCCGTGTATTCCTCTCCGAAACGGAGTTGAGCGCCATCGCCTCCGGTGTAGTAATTGAAGTCCGTAGCGCCCTCTATCGGCTGTCCGTTCACATACCACTGGACGGAATCGAACTGATAACCGCCGTTGAAATCGGCATTACGGATAGCGAGCACATCGTTCCAGCGCTGCGCGATGACGGACGAAGCGTACTGCATCGTGAGCGTGAACGGAATAGAGAGACTGAACTCCGGCTTGGCGTCCTCAAGCAAGAGCACACCTTCGTACACATTCGGATAAAGCGTCGGGTCGATGGAGACAGGAATCTCGTAATGGCCCTTCTTCTGCTGCTCAACTACCGGTGTGATAGACGGGAGCAGCGGGTCCGCGAAGGTATAGGTATAACTGAGGCTTCGTCCACGCGTGATGTCATACGCCAGCGTGAGCACCGGATCGCCTTCACAAAGCACGTACGAGGTGACCGGAGTAGCCTGCAGCGACTCGTAGATCTCGAGATTGAACACCCACGTGATACCGCAGTTGAGCGGCGACGGGATGGTATCAATCATCGTGGTAGTGCCTACCGGATACACACGTCCGTGACGGGTGTAAGGCAGATCCTCCGGAAGGAGCATCGTGTCTTCGAGGATACGCAACGGTTCCACGAGTTGGAGCACAATGACACTATCGCAGGATGTAACAGGGTTAGCCAGCACCACGGAGTCGGTCGTATAGGTGTGATAAACCGTATCGGGTCGCTCATTCCATACATAACCGGCCTTACGATCCTCATCACAGAGCACTATAGTACGTGTCTCGTGTGTCGGGCCAAGCGGTTCCAGATGGAGATTAAGGCTCACGACGGAGTCACACGTACCACAAGTGGTACGCAGCTTGATGACAAAATCACCACCCTCAATCGGTATATTGAACGTAGGCGAAACCTCGTCCGACCAGTTCTGATAACCGCCTTCGCGCTGTTCCTCAATCGTCCACTCGTAAGACTCAATATGATAGTTCTTACTTACGATGGTATCGGCTTTGACGTGATCAATCTCCTGTACCCAGGATTTGGAAGCGTCCAGTTTGACTTGATAAATATTCTCGCGGCAGTTACGCACGATCTTCGGCCGTGCCATGACTGAAACCGGGTTGGTAGCCAGCGTGGAAGCATAGAGCGAGAAGAAGCACGAGTGGTCCTGCACGAACATACAATCGACCACATAGAGGCTATCGTCCTGCGGGCCGGCTGTATAGGTCTGGCCGGTACCGAGGATATACTCATCCGGCAGCGAACCGTCCGGACGGCGGAATTTCTCGTTATAAGCATATGCCCAGCGGTAATCGAATCCATCCGGAGCCTCGAAGGTCTCGTTGATCTCACCGCACTTCATTCCCTTCAGTTTACCATCCGAGCAACCGAGCGTGAAGTACGCATAGCCGGAGTGCACGGAGAAAGTACAGTCATGTGTTGTCAGGCGCACCTTCAGTTTTTTACCACGATACTCGGGTTTGCGCAGGTTGACACCCACGGTGGTCCATTCTTTCCACACTACGTCCGCAGAGGTCTGCGCAACAGAAGATTTGGTGATGTGCCATCCTTGTGCCGCTGCTCCGGGTTTGAGGGCATTGCCGGCATAGACATCGTTACAGTTGAAGTCCGCCATACCGCATCGTCCGATAGATATGAAGTTATTCGGCGTAGTCTCAATGAGCATGTCGAGTTTGAAACGAGGGTTCTCGTGATCGTCATGTCCCGGCGCCTCCAAGAGCGGCATATACTTAAGCAGCAGCACCGGATACTTGATGGTATCGACATCAAACGTGAACTCAATACGCTCCGCCTCGTCGTTACTATCCCAGTTACCCAGACGCACGGACGCTAACTCGCCATCCGGAATGGTCTTTGCCAAACCTCCCGTACGGGGTTCGGTCTCCTGCCGGTCGAAGTGCACCACGTGGCGGCTTCGTATATCCGACGGACCGTAATCCACAGCAGGTACCTGACGGAAATCGTCGAAGGTGAGGGTGTTACTCGGGGATGAGTTATGTACATAGCACGTCGCGTTTGCCAAGTTCAAATAGTCCACGCACATCAGGTCGGGATAATAGATGAGTTTGGAAACGATGGTCTTCAAACTATATTCGTACTCCGAACACTTCGCACGGACAATAAAGTCAGTCTGTCCGATCGGCAGATTGGAGAACTGGGTCTGGTTGGTCTGTACGGTTTTAGGGCCGGACCATGTGTTGGTCTCATAGGAGTAAGCGCTGACCTCGTACTCCGAAGCTGCACCTGTCCAAGAGAGGGACACGGTGGTACCGTTCGGTGTTACGGTAAGACCGGAAACGGGATCGCAAGGGAGTTGGTCGGTGATGTTGATGTTATCGACCATACCACCGGGTTGCTGTGCTTGATTACCGCCATTCGCCCATACAAAGGCAAGATAGTGCGGCGTTCCGTCACACTTGGAACCACGAATCTTCACGGCGCACTGACGCCACGTAGCCGTTCCGTTGACATAGTCCATACCGGCTGTAGGTTGGAGCTGGAGGACGTAGTTCTCATAATTGGATGGCAAGGTACCGGAAGAGGTCGGGATAGACAACACTTTGATGGAATCGTGACCACCATCGAGGTTCTCCTCGGGGTTGAGCATAGGAATCCACAGCACATACAAGCCATCAAAATTGCTGGCTACGTTACCCATGGCTGTATAATCGAAGCTAAGGGTATAGTCTCCGGTTATGTTGTCCAGCGAGACCGTGTCGTACGCAAACACCCAGCAACCTTTGGCGGTATAATGCGCAGTCTGACCACCATCGTCGGAGATATAGAGACCATAATTGCCATAATGGTCATTATTACCCGGTGCTCCTATATACCACTTGTTCTTTAACTGGTTATACACATTCGAGTTAGCCGTGGGGTTAATCACCCAGCGATTACGGGCTGCCTCAGACTCAAAGTCACACGCATACCGCTTAACGGCCTGTGCAGGAACAGCTATCAGCATAGCTGCTACTACTAATTGTATCAATCGCTTCACATTCATAGTCGTGTATGTTGCGTTATTGTTGTACTATCATTACTTGGGCTTGTGTCTCGCCCTGTGCATTGACTGCTTTGATGATAAAGGCACCTACCTGGTCCGGAACCGGTAAGGTGGTGTAACCCTGCGGTAATCCGAAAGAGGTGAGCAGTTGTCCGGAGGTGGTGTAATACCAGATGGTAGTCGCGTGCTCCAGATACATCGGTACCCGTTGTCCGATCTTCACGACGGTAGGATACGGTGTCTGCTGCTCGTGATAAACAGGTTGAATAGGACAAGTAGCCATTACCGTTCCGTCCATTCGCGTGAGTTCCACATAATAGGTAGCATCAAAATCGAGCGGCTGGTAGAGATACGAGTGCGTCTCGTTCAGCAAGGGCTCGTTGTTCTTATACCACTGGAAGGACGTGAACTCAAATCCACCGTTGTACTTCGGACTGAGGACCGTGAGCACATCGTTCCATTTCTGCTCCACGATGGAACTGCGGTAGCGCATCTCTATATCATGCTCCTCGGTATAAACGCCACAGCAGAACTGATGGAACCGCAGCGTGACGTGATAGATACCCGGCGTGATGGTGGGTGCATAGGGGATAGCGACCGTACCGAGCGACGAGTCGTAGATGACCGTGTCGCGCAGCTGCGGCGAATCGAAATGTATCTCCAGACTATCGAACACACCTGCCGTTATATTGAGGTAGAAATAGAGCTGCTCATCATCGGCGCAGACGAACTGCGACTGCTCGACCGAAGCCTGTATACGCTCGTTCACCACCAGGGTGAGATACAACGCACTATCGCATCCGTGCTGTGACTTGAGCATGATGAGGTAGTTCTCCAGCGGTTGGTTATACCGCACGCCGTTGATGGTGATACCGCCGTCCGAACAGATCGAATCCTTGAAATACGTATCCTCAATCGTCGGATAGACCGTCAAGTGGAGCGTGGAGGTGGAGTCACAACCGGCAAAGTTCGGATACGTCGCCACGTAGGTGGTGTCGGTAGTGAACCACTGGTCGGCGAAGTTAACCGGCGTCTCCGGACAGGTCGTCCGGTAGAAGACCGTATTCTCAGGAATGATGCTCGGCACCATGATTGTATCCACACGGGTACTGTCGCAGGCATTATCCTCACCGATATAACAGGTGTACGCTACCTCAATCAATCCGCCTTCCTGCGGACAGAGGTAGATCGGGTTTTGGGCATCCGTCATCTTCACCTCGCCATTGGACAAGCGTTTGAACTCCCAGTGGAAATCCGTACAGGGTTCGGTGGTATGGTTCTCATAGCCTTCGAACTTGTTCATGACGTGCGAGGTGTTGTGGAACTTAATCTTGCCGGTACACTCCTCGTAGATAGGCTCCATCGTATAGTCCGGAACCGGGAAACGCGGCGCGGAAAGGG
>JAFPNK010000060.1 GCA_017401985.1 Paludibacteraceae bacterium
ACATGCAGGTCATCTACAAGTGCATCCTCTCCAAAAAGAGTTACCATTTTCTGTTCTTCTTCTCTCTCTCGCTTTCTATCTCCACAACCTGCAAAACCATCGAAATAAATCAGCTCCCACTCGTTTTTATCCCGATACGCGTTCATGATCGTAAGGTACGCTTTAACGTACTTTTGGAAGCAGTCGAGTTTGTCTTCCGTCCATTGACCGCCCCAAGATTTCTGTGTGGAGTTAGAATTCGCCATTGAGGAGTTTGGTTATGTAGTAGTTAAACACTTCGTCCAGATGGTTTGGAAAGACAGCGGAAGATATGCCACGACTGATATTCTTGGCTGTGTTGGCATCAGTGCCGGGGAAGATGGCACAAGCGATGTTCTGCGGTGTGCCGCTAATTAGTTCCTTTTCTACGAAATAGCCGATGATGTTGAGAACAGTCTGCCGGAAGAATGGTTCACCCGGCTCTTTGCGGCATTGGTTGCGTTCGTCCATGAGCAGCACCCAAAGTTGCTCCATCGTGGAGCGATACTCATCTCTTGGCGGGATAGCAGCAACACCCAAGCAACGACGCAGCAACTGACAGATTCGGTCGTTGGTGATGCGTTTGCGGTTGTTGTCGTAACCTAACATCTGCGGCTCAAAATCGATATGTTGCAGAATAGCTGTGATTGTCGCTTCCTTGCGCATCTTGCGTTGTTCTTTGGTTTCGACATCGCCGCTGACGGAAGTAGATTTCTTCTGCGGACCAAGATTCTGCGTGACGGTTACTTGCGAGCCGGGCAACGGGAAAATACCTCCATAGGAGTCGCCCATGAAGACGTTGCAGTCACGCATCTCGTTGTGGTTGACAATCTTCGGTTGTTGCTCGTTTTCCATTATTGACGTGGGAAATTAGGGTTATTGACCATGCCGGGGAACACGTTGCAGCCGTGCATCTCGTTCTTATTGACAATCTGCATCGGCGTGTTGGCCATTACGGCTTTCTCTACATCTAAAATCTGCTGATATTCCTCATCAGTGCATGTACGACCAATCAGGTCTTTAAGCATGTTGATGATCTGATTGACGAACTGATATTGCTTGTGCTCCAAGATATAATTGATGATGGCTTGCAGGGTCATAGCTGCTTGTGCCTGCTTCTGACCTTCCATTAGTCGGCGCACCAGATCTTGGATGATTTCCGGCTGTTCTGCGATATATTTCACCGCATCTTCTTCGTTCTTTAACTTGCTGGAATCCAGCACAAAACATGCCTCGTTCAATAGCGTGACAGGCGGTTGCATTCCTCGATTCTGCGGTTGCTTGCGCAACTTGGTCAGATGCGTGATGAGGTCATTGAAAATACCACCTTGTTCCTGATAAAAAGACAAGGTGCGTATCGTATATTCTTCGCGACACAGTTTCTTTGCCATATTAGTTTTAATTTCGTTAAAACTATAAACAAAAAGTATGCCGAACCAAAAGCTGTGACAAATTGGCAGAAACATGGCAGTCTATTTATGCCTGACTCACTACCGGACTCAGTCCTATGCAAGCAAAAAAATCACAAAAAAATTCATATTATATTTCATTCATCTACAGTCACTTAGCGCATAAAATGCAAGAAAAATGACGGTGCAGACTCAATCATACGTTGAGTCGTTGAGTCCTCTGTAATTTTGCGGTCAGAAAAGCGAAAGCTAATCGTGCCCTTGTGGCTAAGAAACGTTCAGGAATAGGCCTGACGTTAACCGAAAAATTTATTAAAAACAAATGAAACAGAGAATCATTATTCTTCCGGTTGACCACTGGAGACGCAGTGGTACCGGTCTGGCAGAGTTCACACTCTGTGCACCTACGCGACGAGCACTTATGGACGCTCGTGAGCACCTGCGCTACTGGCCGTTTGTCAAGGAGTTCCGCGACGATGCCTACCTGCGCATCCGCGTTACCGTATTCATCGGACGCGGCTACACGCGAAAGCAATGGCAACATTACTGCCAACGCGGGATGGAACTGATGACGCTTTGCGTCAAGCAACACCAAGCGTACTTCCGGGAATGGAGTGACGAGTTGTCGCACTTCGAACCCAAGTACACACCGTCTGAGTATCTCCGTCCCGACAATCTCCTTCAACCCATGTCTAACTTTATTGATGAAATGAAATTATGAAAAAGCAAAATTACCTTTGCGTCGATATGACGACGCTGATGAAGCAGAATGATCTGCAAGTGAATAACCAAGCAAAAGGCACGCTGCGCCGCGATGAGGAAGACCACTTCACGTTCACGGAGCAACACGCGAAACCGCACGAGGAGCATCCGGAGTTGCATTGGCGACTGCTCGATCGCACCAAACACGGACGAGTGCACATCAACTCGCGTCACGTCAAAGTGGAGTTCTACATCCACCACGATGACTACCAGAACGGTCGTGAACTGGCGGATATCCTGGCTTCCGAGATTGAGACGATGGGCGAAAGTCTGAGCGAAATGTGCCTCGCGGAGGAGGTAGAGAAATGTTGCTAATCGCGATTAGAAGGGGCGGCGTGAAGTGTAGTAGCGCCTGCCCGTTCTACACCGAGACGGGAGTTGTCCGTGGCATCAATGGTCCGCTCAAAACGCACTGTCGAATGACGATG
>JAFPNK010000061.1 GCA_017401985.1 Paludibacteraceae bacterium
AAATTTTTATGCTACCTTTGCACTCAAATTTGTGAACCATGAAAAAATTATTACTTGGCCTTAGTGCTTTCTTTTTTTCGATTAGTACTGCTTTTGCAGGAGTGACTACATACACTTTTACATCCCTCAACTGGGCAAGCAAAGTGGGCGCCACGGTGTGTGATGGAACAACGGACGGTTGGGTATGCAACCTTCCGGCCACCGAATATACTGCCGGTCGCAACGCTGCGGACGGACGTCTCTACTCCTGTGGCGTGGGTGTCAAAACCGGTACTTCGGGTGCAGGCGCCACTTCCGTTCAAACTTTCACAGACGTGCGCCGCGTGACCATTAACTTCTGCCAAAACAGCAGTAAAGGACGCGGTACGATCTACGTGCAAGTAGGTGAAAACACGCCTCAGCGTATCGTGGTAAACAAACCCGCAGCCAGCGGAGAAGGCGTTTGGAACCGCGACTCTGTCATTCTCTATACTACGCCCGAGACAGGCCATATCAAGTTCTGGGTAGAGTGTACAGAGAATGCCATTTATATCAACACCATCTCCATCCGTTCGGCTTCCGGAGGCAGTTCCGTCTTCACCACCGACACTTACCAACTCGTCACCGATGTGACGCAACTGCAGGATTCCGACCAGGTTATCTTTGGCGTTTATCAGGAGGGTATCAACTACATCATGGGCTACTACGACGAGTATGAGAGCGTGAATAATATCCACGCCATCAAAGGCCGTTATTCGGCCGACCGTTCGCAAGTAGCGGCAGACGAGAGCGCTATCTACACCCTGCGTATAACTCAACTGAACGGCAACACGGCGTACATATTCCAGGACGAATTGCGTTACGAAGAAGCCTATTTGGTAGCTTCCGGCGGACAGACAAAGAACCGTTTGGCGTTGTGGACGGATGTGGTAGACACCAAGACTTACGGCAACTACGGTTACTGGTCCATCGCCATCGAGAACGGAGGCGAAGCAGTCATCACGAACCTCGGTAACAGCCGTTCGACCATCATCCAGTATAACGCCTCTAACAACCCCACGCTCTTTGCCTGCTACGCAGACCGTTCGCAGACTCCTGTCTGTCTCTATCGACGCGTGCCGGCGCTGGGCAACGTACCGGCTATTGTGGCACCGATGGTCAATTTCGGAACGACCATCAAGTCTTCCGACGAACGCACGATTGAGATCAACGCGAACCTCCTTACCGCAGACATCACCGCTTCGCTCAAGCAAGGAAACATCTTCACCCTCTCCGCTTCGACGCTCGATCGGGATGGCGATATACTCACTATATCCTATGCTAATGCTGCTCCCGGACACTACCGCGACACGCTCGTACTAACCAGCGGAGAGACCGTCTCCGAGACAGCTATCCTGCTTAATCTGCAACGCCAATTGACGGTAGCTGAGGCTGTGCAATCGGAGGACTATGCTATCGTCTTTCTCAATGATGTAGTGGTCATCAAGAAATACGACAACTATATCTACGTGCGTGACGAGACAGGTTCGATGCTGCTCTTCGACAGAGGAGATGGCGTAAGCGGTAAACGTTATGGCGCGAACCTCAAAGCCGGTGATCCGCTGTCCGGTGTTACGGGACGGTTCATCAATTATTTCGGCGTGCCGGAGATCTCTCCTACAGAGCAGTTCCGCGTCGGAACCAATACCGAAGTACTGCCCGAACCCGCTCCTGCTGTCATCGACTCAGCCGATGTATGCCGTTATCTCGTGTTGGAGAACGCTGTCGTTAACGGCTGGACAAGCTTGACTTACAACGGACAAGAATACGCGGTGGCGAATAAGTTCAACCTCTCGAGTTTTGACACCGGCGTACCTACGCGCACCTTCGTCATCGTCAGTTATGACTATGACGTAGTCACCCTTTATATCGTTCGCCAGGAACCCGCTTCCGGACAAGGCCTTGACTCCACCAACGCCACTCCCCAACCGCGCCTCATCCTCCGTAACGGCATCTTCATGGTAGAAACCCCAACCGGCCTCTTCACTATGGACGGCAAAAGACAAGAGTAAAACGTATTCTATAGAGAATGAATAACTACGAGATTATATCCGAGCGGCAAGAAAAAGTGCTGCGATACCTAACGGAACACGGCATTCCATTCACCACCTACAACCATCCCGAAGGCAAGACCATCGAAGAGGCCAAACGATGGTGGCACGACGACGGAAGCCTGCATTGTAAGAACATCTTCATGCGCAATCACAAGGGCAATCAGCACTACCTCATCTGCTTCCCCTGCGATGACGATCTGGCCATTCATGACATCGAACATTGGCTCAAGGATGTGCTGGTATCTCAAGGACTTAACTCGCCCGGCAAACTGTCTTTCGCCTCGCCGGAACGAATGATGAAGTACCTCGGACTCGAACCCGGTAGCGTGAGCCCGTTCGGACTGATTAACGACACCGAACATCATGTGATACTCTTCCTCGATAGCCGTCTCAAAGATGCCGAATCCCTCAGTTTTCACCCCAATGACTGTCGCGGCACGGTGGTAATCTCGCAGGACGCTTTTCAAACCTACCTGTCCACCGTCGGCAACAAAGTGGAGTATATTTTGCACTAATTTGCACTAAATTTGCCTTGCCGCTTGCGTATCTCAATTATTTTTTGTACCTTTGCACCCGCAAAGGTGAAAGGATATGAAAAGCTTAGCGCAGATAATAACCAACATAATTGATTTCTTCTACCGTCCGTTTTCCAAATGGATGTCCCGGCAGTTATTTCGCTATGCCGCTTGCGGAGGAGGAAACCTGGTTCTGGATTGGATTCTCTATTTCGTGGTGTATCATTTCGTCGTGGGACACGAGGTCGTAAATCTTCAATTTTCAATTTTCAATCTTCAATTTGCGCAAGCAATCACGCCGCATATAGCTGCGCTTTGCATCGTTTTTCCGATCACCTTACTCACCGGTTTCTGGTTGCAGAAATATGTCACATTCACGCAATCCAACCTGCACGGAGCTCGGCAGTTGGCGCGGTATATTCTAGTGGTGGTAGTCAATCTGGCGGTGAACTACTACGGCCTCAAACTATGCGTCGAGACATTGGGATGGTGGCCTACGTTGAGTAAAATAATCATCACCATCGTCACGGTCGCTATCAGCTATTTTTGTCAGAAGTATTTTACGTTTCGAAAAAAATAAGCGTATATACTTGCGTATATGAATATTTTTTACTAACTTTGCAGCGAATTTTAAAAATATACAGCCATGTTACACACACTATGTTCACAGCTCCATACGGAGGTTACCGGAATGCCGTTCAAGGTTTCGGATTCATTTATTAATGATAATCAAGTGGTTGCCGTTCTGTCCGGAGGAACAGAGGCGCAGTTTGTGAACCTCGTTCGCGAGAAAAAAATAGACTTGAAAAGGCCTGTTTATCTCTTGGTGAGCGGTTATAGTAACTCCTTGGCTGCTTCGCTTGAGATCCTTAGTTTCATTCGCCAACGGAATGGAATAGCTAAAATAATGCAGCACCCGAAGGATACCATCTTCCCGGATGTGAACGAGACGGATTCGTTGACTCGTCAGCCGATTAACAAAGTGCTGCATAGTGACAAGAAATGGCGTTTGGGCGTGATAGGTGCACCGTCGGATTGGCTGATTGCATCGAGCGTCAATTACAAAGACGTCCTTGCCACAATGAATGCGGAGTTGGTCGATATACCTATCACCGAAGTGAGCAGTCTGGGGGAAGTGGATCCCGGTATGAAAGGAGCGGAGGCTATCTATGACCGGCTGAAAGAGATTATCGCCAAAAACAAACTGGACGGCATCACCATCCGTTGCTTTGATTTGCTCAAGACGGTGAAGAACACCGGTTGTATAGCAGTCAGCAAATTGAATGACGAAGGTATTCCGGCGTCGTGCGAAAGTGATATACCTACCTTGCTGACGATGGTGGCCTGCAAGAAACTGACCGGCGAACCGGGTTTCATGGTCAATCCGGCGCGTATCCAGCAAGACGGCGAGATGCTGTTAGCGCATTGTACCATTCCGTTGAAGATGACGGAGAAGCATGAGTACACCACCCATTTTGAGTCGGGCATAGGTGTGGCTATTCACGGCGAGTTACCGACCGGCGACTACACGCTTGTCAAACTGAGTGGAGATATGAAGCGTCTGCTGGCTGTCAATATCACGCTGACCAGATGTCAGTATGAGCAGAATATGTGCCGTACGCAGGTTTGGATCAAATCAACTCCGATCGTCAGCCAGTATTTCCTCACATCTCCGATTGCCAATCACCATATAATCATTCGTGGTCACCATGCAGCGGATTTCTGGAGAGAATAAATCACAAATTAAATCATAAATCATAAATCAAAAATCAAAATTATGGTAAGTTACAAGGAATTAGGTCTTGTGAACACCCGTGAGATGTTTGCAAAGGCAATCAAGGGAGGTTATGCAATCCCGGCATTCAACTTCAACAACATGGAGCAACTCCAGGCTATCATCAAAGCTTCGGCTGAGACCAAGAGCCCGGTTATTCTTCAGGTATCGAAAGGTGCGCGTAACTACGCTAACCAGACCCTGCTTCGTTACATGGCTCAAGGAGCCGTTGAGTACGCTAAAGAGCTCGGTTGGGAGCATCCGCAGATCTGCTTGCACCTCGACCACGGAGACAGCTTCGAACTCTGCAAGTCTTGCGTGGACTTCGGCTTCTCGAGCGTGATGATCGATGCTTCTTCTCTTCCGTACGAAGAGAACATCGCCCTGACGAAGAAAGTGGTTGAGTACGCACACAAGTATGATGTAACCGTTGAGGCTGAGCTCGGTGTATTGGCAGGTGTAGAGGACGAGGTTTCGTCTGCTGTCAGCCACTATACGAAGCCGGAAGAGGTAGTATATTTCGCTACCCGTTCGGGTTGTGACTCTCTGGCTATTTCGATTGG
>JAFPNK010000062.1 GCA_017401985.1 Paludibacteraceae bacterium
AATTGCTGATGTGAAATGTGCTTGTTCATAATCGATGAATTTATTTACGGTGCTTTACAAGTGTTCCGAGGAGTGTTTGCAAGGTTTTCGTAAAAAATACTACCATAGGGGCGAGGACTGTCCGAAGGATAGTCTTGCCCCGGATAATGGTGGAGATTTTTTTAGCGACAATCGGAACGGCGAAACTTTGCGCGACCTTTCAAACCAACGGAGCGGTAACTAACTTTGCACCGGAAATGGGTTCAGCGTGGCAAGCACGTAGATCAGCAATCAACGAACTTCTATGGAAGTGAATCAACGCCGCGAGGGAAAGCCAAAGAGCCAGCACATGCAGCCCAAGGCAAATGTAGAGGCAGGAGTAGAAACGGGAGTGCCTGCCGTGACCGCGCCGCGAGCTCCTTACTGCCAGGAGTGAAACGGATGGTGCTTTCCGCGTTAGGGATTGGAACGGGACTGAAAGTGTACGAAGTGCGGATACCCCTGCAAAGCCCGACGGAGCAGTCTCCTAGAAAATCACGGCTACCAAAGCAGTCTCCGAGAATTTTACGGCTGGTGCAAGCAGGTAGTCTCCGAGCGATTACGCTGTGAGGAGTCTGGTTGCAGAAGTGAAACGACCGCTTGCGGTCTGCAACTTGACTCCGAAACAGTCGCACAGTAAATAGCGGCTACCTGCCTGCGACAGTCTCCGAGGAAAATACGGCTGCTTTGGTAGTCCTTGGGGGATTTGTGGCTGCTCCGTAACGCCCAAAAGAATTGAGAACTGCAAAAATCGGTCACCTCGGTAACAATGCTCGTCATGCCCGATAAATACAGGGAACTCGTCGAGTTACGAAAGGTTACAAGAGGTTACTAAAAGTTACTTTAGGTAACTAAAAGTAACAAATTAAGTAACCTAATTATATACGATAAAATAAGGGCTTGCAGCCCAAAGTTACAAAGTTACCGCGTTTGCGTTCGGTGTTTTTTGTGCGAATGGGGATGAAATAAAAAACGTGCCTACTCGTCGCGAGCAAGCACGTCCCAGAAGAAAAAAAACTAGGCTCTCACACCTAGAGGAGTGTGGGTTCTGGCGGTAACTGTGGCGTAGGTGGCGGAGGTGTTTCCGCTTTCTGCGCAATGAGGCGGTGCATGTAGGCATATTCTTTCTCGTCGAGGAAGGATTTTGCCTTGAACACAAAGGCTTTGGCTTTGTCCGTGTGGTGGTAAATAAGCGTTTTGCCTTCGGATGTTTCAAAGTAATATGGGACTTTGATATAGCGCGTTTTGTTGATGCCGTCGGTATCAACCGCGTCGGGAACATTGAGGTTCAGACGCAGGTAAGAACGAATGGTATCTGAAGGCATACGCTGTATCTCCGACACCATCTGCTTGAGGACATTGATGGAAATGATATATTCCTCTTTCGGGAAATCGAGGAAGAGCGTTTTAACGGCCTCCTTAATTTCCTTAACCGGAACAGGCTGCTGCGCGGCTTTGAGATCGCGCAAAGCTTGCGTTTCTATCATGTCCTCTGTGAACCACATACGGCTTTTCGACTCTTTGATGTGCATCTGACGCGAGATGAGAAAGGAGAGAAAGCCGGGTATCTCGTCGCAGATAAGAGGGAGGATTTCCGGGACGACTTCGTTTTTGGGAATTGGCGCAATCTTGCGCACCCAAAAGCGGATTTCGTCCTCCTGCGTATAGATGAAACGTGTTTCATTGTTGGAGCAGAGAACGTACTTGGTGAAGTTCTCTATCTCCTCATGATCCTTTCCCTTGCGCTGCATAGGCAAACGCTTGGCGGTGGACATCATCTTCAGACGCTCCGTAACCTTGGTATTGTCCTCCAGCGATGTCTCATCGACGCCGACAATCAGTTTGCCGCTGACAAGGGCGTTAAACTCGGAGGTGATTTCGCTGTTGCCCACGATAATAGCATTGTTGCCATACATTTCCCTAAGCAGATCCAGGAACGAGGTTTTACCAGTACCACGTTCGTTACTGACGAGGCAGAGGATTGGCAGGATTTGCATAGGCTTTGTGTAAAGCAGCTGCATATAATCGTAGCCGAGTTCGACCTGCTCTCCAAAGATGTGCTCCATGAGCGCTTGGATATGGGGAAATGGTCCGGCTTGCGCCTCGTAGTTAAGTGGGCTATAGAGGTTGAAACAATCGGCAACTACCGGCTTGTAATCAATATGCGAAGGCAAGTTGATAAATGCCTTGTATTTATGTATGTTGGCGAGTTGTTCACGACCGAAATCATCGACGATAGTCTGCTTGCGCCGAGGGACTAACTTGGTTTCAAGTTGGCCGGTGCGTATGTTGGGACGCTGAATCATTTCGAAGTAGTCGTCGCCGACGCGCACGAAATCCTTTATGGCAAGTGGCATAGCGCGCTGCACTTTCTCTTCTGACTTGTCATAGAGATAGACCATGCGCTCGTAGATAAATTCGGATTCTCCGATGATATCTGCCCAATGCTTATAGAAGCTGTCTATCGAATCAAGGTAGAAGTGTTTCTTGAGACGCTTAAACTGATCACGCACGTTCATCCGGAAGAAATAACGACCGTTGATGTCGTCCTCTGTAAGGTCCTTCAGTATTTCTTCCGACTTTCCCTTATAGGCAGGTGTAAGAAGGAGATCGTCGAGACCTTTGGGATGGTCGATAAGGGTATCTGATTTGACGTGCGCAAACTCAATCTGGACTGCCGAGAAATCGATTAGCAGATCACGCGTATTCATAATAGCATTATAGAATATGCGAGGACGCCGGGAAAGATCTCGTTTCTTGGCGAAATCTTTCATGGAGATATTGAGACAGTCGCCGTCGTAGAGAAGGACAACCTTCCTCACGTGGCAAGTATTGATGAGCAGTTTAATGTCGTTGTGCAGCTCGTGTGTGTTGCTGTCGGCATAATGGGTAATAGAGCCAAGCCCCACCACATAAAAGCCGTGCAAACTGGCGCACATGGACTTGAAATAGCCTTCCGTCAGGATAAGGGTATCGATATCCTCTTTCTTCCGGAACTTCTCAAGGAGATTGGGCGGGAAGAACGGATAAATGCCTTGCCCCTTTGGGAAGCGGTACTTTGGAGCATCCTCATCCTTTATATTCTGCGGCGCAACACGCGTAACAAAGTAGTCTTTGAGGCGCGTGATGCTGCTTTGGTCGTACGTCTTGCCCATGTTTGGGTCGGGGTAACGTACGATCCAGCCTTGCAGAGTATAAACGAGAATACGGATGTTACCTTCCTCGTCCTCCGAGAAGATATCAAACGTACCGCTGCCGTCGCGGAAATCTGCGCCTGTTTCATAGCGCAGTTTTATGCGATTCTGTTTAGGCGTTAGCCCAATCTCATCAAAGATACGACGCTGGAAATAGGAACGGCCGTCAGACTGTTCCTCTGAAGGCTGCTCCGCTTGCAGAGCTGCTGACTGTTCCTGCGCCGGAGTCTGTTCCGGAGAAAGTGGGGCAGTAGGCTCTATGATATCATTTTGCTCTTCGTCCATAGAACTCTCTTATTCTATCGCACACCCAAACCATTTCAGCGGCAGCAATAGCCTCAAACGCGAAGAAGTCGAGGTTGGTTGATATACCTTTGAAAGCAACCTCAAAGATGAAACAATTAGTGAATATCTGAGTGTCAACCAAAAATAGCTGTTTCTGGAAATAGGCTATTGGTGCCAGGTTCTCTGTCTCGTTCATCAAGTCCATAATCTCCTTTGCCGAGAGTTGACCATCAAAACGGTCATACACAATAAAGCAGCGAACTGGGCTATTGAGGTCGGAGAATATCGAGAAGTGGCGATCAGTACATACAAGCTTGCTCATAGGGATACATCTTTTTGTATTTCTCATAGATTGATTGAACGAGCGGCACTTCCGCTTTGGTCCAGCCGGTGCCGTTCTTGAGCCGAGTGTAAAAAGTGGACTTTCCCCATCCGGTGGCGTTCATCACCTCAAAGATAAACTCCTCTTTGATTTCCCGGTCGAGAGAGCGGTAATAGTCCCAATAGACCTTTCCGGGATCAACACAATTCGAGCTTCTTCTGATAGCTGTAGCCTTTTGCATACTCATATACTTTAGGATAATTATACTTAAATGCTATACCATTGATGACCTCCCTTCGCTTCAATGACGGAGTTGCGCCACCATTGAACCACAAATAGTAGCACGATTTAGTCACCTTGCAATACTTCAAAATCGCCTTTTTTACGCTCGGTTTGTCGTCTTTTGATACGATTTGAATGAAATTTTTAAATCTTTCGTCATTTTTTTTCATTTTTATTTGGTTATTTTGGAAAAATTGTGTACCTTTGCGGCGGTTTTCGGTTGCAAAGATAATACATTTTGAATTATTATGCAACTTTTTGCGCGAAAAAATTAGAAAATTTATCATTTTTCCATGAAATTTGATATGTTTTCACTAAAAAACAGCATATGAACGAGCAAATAACGGAGCGAGTGAACGATTA
>JAFPNK010000063.1 GCA_017401985.1 Paludibacteraceae bacterium
ACCGATATAACAGGTGTACGCTACCTCAATCAATCCGCCTTCCTGCGGACAGAGGTAGATCGGGTTTTGGGCATCCGTCATCTTCACCTCGCCATTGGCCAAGCGCTTGAACTCCCAGTGGAAATCCGTACAAGGTTCGGTGGTATGGTTCTCATAGCCTTCGAACTTGTTCATGACGTGCGAGGTGTTGTGGAACTTAATCTTGCTGGTACACTCCTCGTAGATAGGCTCCATCGTATAGTCCGGAACCGGGAAACGCGGCGCGGAAAGGGTACTTATCTCGAAGTAACAAGCGGGCTGCTCCACGAAAGACACACGGCAGGTATAGGTCTGCCGGCTGGCATCTACGATCAGTTCCTGCTTGGTGCTGACTATCTCACCTTGCTCATTATGCCACTCGTACGCGAAACCATCCGGTGCCTTACAAGTGATGCTGGCGTCGTTACCACAGTTGTTGGTCTCGATGTGTGCGTTAGCGCAATCTACGGTGAAGTACGCATACGCATAGTGTCCACTCCAGCCGCAGTCAAGGGTTGTGAAACGCACCTTGATTGTCTGACCATGGTAGTAGTTACCCTGCGGGTCTCTACCCATGAGGCTAAGACCGACGGTTGTCCACTCTTTCCATGCTACCGAGTTATTTTTCGTAATATGCCATCCCGCAGCACCTTCAGCAGCACCATCCGAATAGGTAAAGTTGGCCTGACCGCAGAGATCATCAATCACCTGACCATTCTGATTCAGGATCTCCAGTTTGAACGCCGGTTCATCCTCTGGCGGGTGTCCTCCCGGGTTCTCAAAGACGATCGCGTATTTCACGAGGAGAATACCTTGGTTGGCCGTATCAACGACAATATCGTAGGTGATAGACTCTGCCTCACCACCCCACTTCCAGTTACCAAGTCGAACGGAAGCGAGTGCGCCGTCAGGCACGGTATGCAGCAGGCTGTCGGTTCGCGGATCGAGTTCCGTCGGATCAATATGCAGCGTGTGCCTACTCTCCTCCGCATCCGGGCCAAAGTCAATGATACCGATGTTATCGTACGGCGTAGCACCGGCTTGTGCGTTCGGATGGTGTCCGTACGTACAAACGACACTCGGGTTGTGGAGATCAATATAATTGATACAGTGGTTCTCCGGACAGTACATGAGGATGTTCGACTTATAAACGAAACTGGTTCGTAAGTCCGGTTCAGAGCCCACGCCGGGCGATACACCCCGCACACGCACTTCGTACGAGCCCTCCAAGATACGCGGCAGCAGATAGGAACAGTTCGTACCATCAGTACGTGTGAATCCCTCCATGCCATCGGTCAAACCGTTGGCTTTGCTCCATTTGGCAGCACCTAATTTGCGGTACTCGATATCAAACTCCGCCAGTCCGCTCTCCCAAGAGATCAACAGCGTGGAGTCTTCGCACTGCGGAACCACCTGCAGATTGGTCGGTTTCTTAAGCGACGCCGAGTTAATCTGCACATTATCAATAGCAATGGAAGAACGGTTCAACGAATCGATCTGATTGCAGTTCTGCCATATGAAGACAATAGCAAAGACCCGAGCGGAGTTCGCTGAATTGACATTAATCGGTCGGGTGGTTACTACGTTTTGCCAGGTCTCACTACCGCACACGAATTTCTCTCCCGATTCGCCTAACTGCAAGCATACCGATTCAGTGGCATTGGAAAGACGTCCTTGTGTGTTGTTTACAATCGTGCTGAGATTATATGCGCCCGCTTGCGTCAACGCTACCTCCGGACAGACGATCACATAGAGTTTCGAATCGGTTGAGTCTCCCATACCTTTCCAATCAAAACTCAGTTCGTAGTTCTGCTGAGCAGGCATGGTAGGGAACTTATAGCGCAGATAAGACACCACCACATTCTTTGCCTTCGCGTAGTTCGGGTTAGCGCCGTCTGTAGATATATACAGCGACTTCTTTCCCTCGCTATGCACAGCCGTTCCGACCATCCACCGATCGACAGTAGATGCCGGCGCACCGGCATTGAGCACCCAATGCGTGAGGAGCGAGTCGTGCTCAAATCCGCACTCATAGGGCAATACCGTGGAGGGCGTCGTACCTTGCTGCGGCCAAGCGAGAAGGCTGAACAAAAGGGCTATATGTAAGAAGAGCAGCCTCTTCATTTATGATTTCAAATTTATGATTTATGATTTGTGATTTTATTCAAATACTTGTTCGATGTCAGCGCCATCGGTTCCGGTGATGATGAACTCGACGCGGCGGTTGAGCTGACGTCCCTCTTCGGTGTCATTGTCCGCTACCGGTTCTTTCTCACCCTTACCTTCCGCTGTCATACGCTCAGGAGCGATGCCACGGTCGATGAGGTTCTGACGAACGGCGTTAGCACGTCCCTCGGACAGGATCTGGTTCGCCTCATCCGTACCCACTGCGTCGGTGTGACCGATAATATGGATGGTGACGGTCGGGTTCTGGAGGAGGAAGTTCGCCAGATCAGACATTGCCTGCTCGGACTGCGGGAGGATATACGTCTTGTTGGTAGCGAAGAAGAGGTTCTCGATCTTCACTTTGATACCCTCCTTAATCGGTTGCATGAATACATCGACGGTATCCTGAACGAAATGGATGGTATCCTCCTTCGGCATGTAGCCTTGAGCGGTCAAGTGTGCAATATAATCGCCTGCAGTAAGCGGAGTCTCAACGAATCCGTCATCCGCAGCCTGTGCGGCATAGAGAGCGGTGGTGTCGGTAAGCGCAGTGAAGCGTACGGCAGCCTCCACCGGTTCGTTCGATTCCTCGTCCAGCACATTCATACAGAGCGTAGGAATGATCGGAGCAGGGATACGTCTGAGCGGCAGACGCAGTGTATCAAACGTGAACACCTCCACATTCTGGATAACGGTATCGGACGGATAATAGCCGTTCTTGGTAGCCGAGATACGATACTCGCCCGGAGCAAAACGGCCCTGCAACAGACCTTGCTTGTTGGTGCTCTTGTTGAGTTTCTTTCCTGTCTCAACACTGGTGATCTCCACCGCCACGCCGCCGAGAGCGGAAGAGGAGGCTTCGTCAAACAAGAACACACCCATACGCGGAGTCGGAGCCACCGGCAGTTCCTGCATCTGCTTCTCTTTACGCGGCAGTTCGAGCCAAACGGCCACCTTCGCACCTACGAGGAAGGGGTTCACCTTCGCGCTCGCAGCCGAAGTGGTAGCCAAAGCCGACTGCATATCAAAATTGAGCGGGTTCTCATCCGCCAACATAACGGTCGGCAGGTCTAAGGTAGCATTCGGGCGTCCGGTGATAGCTTCCGGAGCCTGGTACTTGAGCACATTGAGGAATCCGTAATCAGCGAAGACCGACACGCGTATCTTCGCCGCCGAATTGATCCACGGGTCGAGGTTCACACCGACCTCCGCCGTAGCGGCCACGTTGAGGCCGAAGCTGACTTTGGTAGCGGGACGCTCAAGCGCCTTATCCGTTACGAGGGCGTGGTTGTACATATCCAGCAGGTTACCGATCAACTCTTTGTCCTCTATGTCGGTAGTATAGGTGCCGGAGAACGTAGAGCGCTCCCACAGACCGATACCGGCCTTAACACCGACTTGCCAGAAGAGCGGAATAGAGCGGTGCTCCATACCGAAGAGGAGAGGCAGTTGTGCAAATCCGCCGATGAGCTTCTCGTTAAGCGGGTTGAAGGCATAGTGGAACGTCATGGTCGAAGCGTACGGTTCCATGCCATACGAGAGAGCGTAGGTGCCGTCCTGCTGGTTAGAGATACCCATGATAGAGTTGTAGGTGTTGATCTCCGCGCCAACGGTCATGAGGAACTGCTTGTAGCGCAACTGGTAACCGAGTCCGGCGCCACCACCAACGAATCCCTTATCGTGGTTCTGGAAACCGGTCGGATTGCCCGGGTTGGAGAACGTAGGATCACTGAACGCAATACCGGAAGTGAACAGGTTGCTATAACCGGCCATACCCCAGATACCCAGCCGATGGCTGATATCCCGTGTGTTATAGGCTTCAGCGCGCTCGTTGGCACGAGTGATAGCTGCTACCTCGGTCATATACTGCTCTTTCTCCTGCTCCGGGGTCAGTGCAGGAGCAGCCTTCGGTTTGGAAGGGTTCGATTTGGCTTTCGCTTTAGCTTTATCGGCCGCTGCTTTGGCTTTCGCCTTGTCGGCTGCTGCCTTAGCTTTTGCTTTCTCCGCCTCCGCCTTCGCTTTCGCTTTCTCTTTCTCCTTATCGGCTGCTGCTTTGGCTTTGGCTTTGTCTGCCGCCGCTTTCGCTTTCGCTTTCTCTGCAGCCGCTTTGGCCTTCGCTTTTTCAGCCGCAGCTTTCGCCTTGGCTTTTTCCTTCTCTTTCTGCGCTTTGGCCTTGGCCTTATCATCGACTGCATAAGCCGACGCAACAGAATTGTCCACTACGGAAAGCACAGGAGCCATCACTCCCAAACCCATTGCAAATAGCAGTATGTAAAGTGTACGTTTCATCCTTTTTATCGAATTGATTGGTTACCACCGCGTTTACGATAATCGCGGTCCACTTTCTTAGAGTCGTAAATATATGATTTGCCGTGTTTCGGCATTTCGAATGCGATTGTATATTTGAAACCTATGTTGAAGTTCCGGAACGTAGCTCCGTCAGCCAGCGAACTGCGGAGAAGGGGTTGGATATAGAACTGAACGCCCTGATCCGTTTCGCGGTACTCGAAGATAGGCGCGCCTCCGGAATTGCTGTGCAGGTTAAGGAGTCCGAAATCCACATAGGCTGCGACATACATACGCACCTTGTCCGGATTGAGGCGGAACTGCTGGTGACGGTACATATGTCCGACGCGTCCGCCGACCTCCAGGTGGGCGAGTATCTGCATGTTCCATCCCAGAGGCAGCAAACCGCTGCTCATCGGTTGTCCGGAAGCGAACTGGTGGTTCGGCATGTCGTAGAAATCATCGTAGTACTGCTCATACTCGCCGTAGGTAGTCACCAGCGCCGTCGAGGAAGTAGAACCGTACAGGTTAAGCGACAGTTTGGGACCTACCAGGAAGTAGAACCGCTGCCACTCGCCACCGAAGAGAATAGGAATATTCACATTCGCCATGTGGCTCAGGTCGCGCGATTTGTCCACCTGGACATGCATATCAAAGTAATCGCCCTCGGTATCCGTCATCGGGATGGACACATCGAGTTTGTCCAATTGGTTGGCGTTCAGTTCGTACATCGCCTCTGCTCCGACGGAGAAAAGGAAGTTGTTGTAGTTCAGCCGATAGTCCACGCCGAAGCACGTGTTCGCACCCACAGCGGGTTTCTGTCCCTGAATGTTATGGAGCAAAGAAGAGTAGCCCGCGTCGATGTGCAACCCTACAAAATTGGTCACGTCGGGCGAGAGAGCAGTATATGCACTCATACCAGCGCAGGAGAGCGCCATACATACTATGAATACGTACCTTTTAAGCACCTTTTGTTACAAACAAACGCAATTGGGCGGCAAAATTACAAAAAAATTCTCAAATATGCAAGTTTTTGCTACATTTTTCGCATATTTTCTTCTTTTTGTAAGTCATTTTACACAAAAAGGGCTGCCGAAGCAGCCCCTTTCGCAGTTATTTGAGTAAACCAATGTTTACTTCACTTTACGTCCAGTCAGGTCGTAGATTACGCCGTTAACGAGGATGTAAACATGGTCGTTCTCGATGAACTTGATAGCCTGTACGCCCTCAGCGTCCGTACCACCGATAGCAGTCGGATAGTCGAGGTGCTGGATGTGGATGTTATCCACAGCAGCAGGGTTCTGCGTACCGGTAGAGTTATCATTGCGCCAAGCGAATACCAACTGGTAGTAACCCGGAACGATATTCTCAACGACTACAGACTTGTTCTGCCATGCATTGCTGAGGTTCAGTTTCGAACCACCGTCAGCAGCCTTCCAACCAGTCGGCAGACCCGTTGTAGAGAAGCCAGACGGAACCGAAGTAGCAGCAGCCAATTCAACCGTAGCAGGAACGATAGCTACACGCAGGTAGTCGTAGTTCGACTCACCGTTAGCACGCCAATCGTACGATACGGTATAGCTACCAGCCTTGTCGAAGTTGAATACCTTAGCAGCGTAAACGATTACAGGAGAAGTAACGGTGTACTCGAAGGTGGTACCACCATCGTTAGAGATGTAGAGTGCGTTACCGTTTTCGGTAGCCGCAGTACCTACTGTCCAAGCGTTGGTCATCGTACCGTTAACAAGCGACCAGCTGTTACCGTTCTCGAAGTCTTCGTCATACGGCAGTGCCGTAGCAGCCATAACCGTAGTGAACGACTGGAAGAGAATCGGGCTCTTGCCGTTAGCACATACCTTGCGCATGAAGAACAGGTAAGCGGTTTGCGGAGCGAGCGTATCGATTGTCACTTCGTTCACAAGCGCAGTACCCGTGAAGTCTGCATCAGCCGGTACGAAGGTGGTTACGGTGAAGGTATCCAGTACCAAACCGTACTCCCAAGTTACATCTTCTTCTGCATTCCATGCGAAGGTAGCCAATGTATCACCAATCATGTCAGCATGGAGACCGGTCGACTTCGGACATTCCGGAATCAGCGATACCGTAATATCGTCGATGCAGCAGCTCCACTGACTGGTATAAGACCAGAGGAATACCAATTGCGATGCCGAAGCAGGCAGGGTATCCAACGAAGTCTCGTAGAACGCCATTTCCTTAGCCACGGTTCTATCGTAGGTAGTGATCGGATTGAAGGTATTCGGATCCTCCTCCGTGATATAACCCAAGTACAACGTACCATTCGTAGCGCTCTCCATAGCTGCCCAGAAGCTGATTTGTGCCGTATTCAGCGGCTCAGCGAACTTAGGCATGATAGCGAAGCAGTTACCACTACCGTAGAACGTCAGGGCCTTGGTTCCCTCATGCGTCCAGTAGTAAGAACCGGAACCGATTACGTGCGGAGCTACGCTACCGTCAGTACCAGCCTCCCAGCATACGGGAACTTCACCGTTGGCGTCGTTGTAGGTCGAACCTTGATAAGCCTCAAAGCCCTCTACATAATCTGCAGCAGCCAGCGAGATAAGTTCGCACTCCGTAGCAAACGTCATCGACTTGCTCCATGCGCTGGTGTCACCTACTGCGCAGATAGCGCGTACCTTCACCTCATAGTTAGTTGCAGCCGTGAGGTTGCTCAAAACATACGGTTTAGCATTTACTTCAATCGTGTCACCGTTGAGGCAGAGTTGCCACTGAGCAGCAGTAGACTCCCAATTGAGGACTGCGCTGTCGGTACCGATTTCAGAAACAGCCAAGTTAGCCGGCTCGAGACAGGAAGGAATCTCCTCCAGTTCTACGTCGTCAACATGAACACCGCTGTACGAAGTAGCCGGAACCGGTAACTTGAATGCAGCGTACAAACCTTCACCTGTGTACTCACCGAACGAAACCACAAACGGCTCGTAGGTGATAGCAGCAGGACGGATCGTATCGATAGCCACGAAGGTAGCCGCATCGGTCGGATCGGTCATGATACCAACTACGAGAGTGCCTTCATAAGAAGCCGAATACTTACGTGCATTGAACTTCATACGCAAAGCGTTCAGGCCTTCAACAGCCGGCAGGATAGCGTACTGATCCGCATAAGACGTACTTGCATCGCTATAGAACTTCAGCGAGTTGGTACCCGAATTAGCATAGCTTTCGCTTGCATAAGCCGTCGGGAGGTAAGCATAGGAAGAACCACCGTTGAGGTAACTCCAGCAATCAGGCAGTACGTTCGAAGAAGTCTGACCGGTAATACCGTCAAAGTTCTCAACAACCGTAGTAGCCGGAGCACAAGCGGTCTTGAAGGTCTTAGCAGAAGAGAATGTATTCTCATCGCAAGCAGCAGCCACTTTCACCTTGTAGGATGTGTTCGCATCGAGACCGTTGATGGTATATGTACCACCGGTTACCTCTACCGTGTCAGCGTATGCATTACCAATACCATAGGTAAGGATGAAGTCACTCTGACCATAGGTATTCCAAGTGATGACAGCCGACGAATCGGTAATAGAAGCTACCTCAAGGCCGTCCGGCTTCTGACAAGACTTAGCCGTCTTGAACGAAGCACGTGCACTCCATGCACTGAAGTTACCCTCACCGCAGTTCGCGCGTACGTAAACATAATAGGTGTGCTCCGGAAGGAGATTCTCTACCGTGTACGGGTTCGCACTAACAACAGTCTGAATTGCGTCGGAATCCTTATTGAAGGAAGCGATGGTATCCATAGCGAGGATCCACTCGGTCTGGCCTTCATCAGCAGTCCACTCGATGATTGCGGAAGTAGCAGTGATATTTGCCTTCTCAATCTTCAGACCAGTCGGTTTGCCACAGAGCACTTTCGTAATGCTGAAGTTATCGACAGCAGCAGGAGTTTGAGTTCCTATACTACCATCGTTACGCCACATGAATACAACATTGTATGTTCCTGCAGGAACTGCAATCTCATCACTGGTGTAGGTAGCCCATGCGGAAGAGAGGTTCTGCTTTGTACCACCATCGATAGCGATGAGTCCTTCAGGAAGTGCAGTAGATGTAACACCGGTCGGCAGCGAGGTACTTGCAGCCAGATCAACCGAAGCAGGAACAAGCGCTACACGCAGGTAGTCAGACGAGCTCTCGCCATAAGCCATCCAGTCGTATTGGAATGTATACGAACCGGCAGCAATATTGAACGGCTTCATTGCATAAACGACTGCAGCAGTGGTAATAGTATAAGCATTGTGCGCGCCACCATCGTTAGAGATATAGAGCGCCTTGGTGCTTCCCTCACCATTGTGAGCAGCGGTACCAAGTACCCATGCGTTGGTAAGCGTACCATTCTCAAGCGTCCAGAGGTTAGCGCCCTCGAAGTCATCAGCGAAACCATCACCGAGGTCAATCGGGAGTTGCTTGGTTTGGAATGCAGCAGAGAGAGCAACACTATGGCTGGTCGCGCACTCAGTACGCAGGTAGAGTTCATACTCCGTACCTGCAGCCAGGCCTTCTACCAAGATCGTATCAGCGGTTACACCAATAAACTCAGTCGGCTCAACGCCAGCCAAAACAACAGCGTACGAAAGGCTGTCACCTTCTGCTGCTGCAGTATAGGTAAACTTCACGCTGTTGGTCGTTGCTTCAACCACTTGGATACTTGCAGGTTCGAAGCAGTCAGGAATCAGCGATACTTCGATATCATCAATACAGCAGCTGTATTGACCGCTATAGTACCAACGGAATACCAAACGGTGTGCTTCGGTCGGAATAGTATCCAACATTGCTTCATGTTTTACCATGGTCTGGTAACTGTTTGTAAACGTTGTCAAAGCATGGAAGGTGGTGAAATCACCCGGATCTTCATCGGTAATATAACCAAGGGTCAAGACACCGTTCGAAGAACTTTCCATAGCCGACCAGAACTTAATCTGAAGCGTATTCAACGGGTCTGCAAACTCCGGTAAGGCTGCATAGCAATTGCCCTTACCATGGAAGGTCAGCGCCTTCGTTCCATCATGAACATAGTAGTACGAGCCCGATCCGATAACGTGAGGCAGCACTGTTGCACCTCCGTCAATTCCCACATTCCAGCATGCAGGAGCCACACCGCTGGCAGCATAAGTTGTACCCTCATAGGCCTCAAAGCCTTCCGTATAAGCTCCCTTTTCGGCGATAGACCATACGTCACACTCGGTAGCAAAACTGAAGGATGCGCTATAATCGGAAATCGTTGCCGAATCCTCCGGGTTACACCAAGCAGCTACCTGTACTTCGTACATCGAAGCAGCTTGCAAGCCCTCGAGCAAGAACGGATGAGCAGTTACAGGCTCTGTGAGAGCCGTCCACTCAGCATCTGTTGTCTTTTTGTACTGAACAAGCCAATTAGCTTCGCTACCCTGGGCATCCCAGTCGATGAGAGCCGAGTTGGTAGAGATGCTATCAGCAGCCTCAGCGAGACGTACATTCTCCGGACGAACACAGAGTACCTGCGCAAACTTGAAGTTATCAATTGCACCGGCCGGTGTCTGTGTACCGGTAGAACCGTCGTTACGCCAGATAATCACTACTTTGTAGGTACCCGGAGTAAGGTCTGCATCTACGCTATTGTGCTGCCAGTTAGCCTGGAGGTTCAGTTTACCACCATCGAGCGAGATCCAACCTGCAGGCAGTTCAGAACCAAGTGCATTACCGGAAGTAGAAGACAGTCCGGAAGGCAAAGCCGTACCAGCCTCCAATTCTACATCAGCCGGAGCAAGCGCTACACGGACAAGATCCCAAGTGGACTCACCCTGGCCCTTCCAGTCATAACTTGCGTTATACTTACCTTCCTCTTCGATCTCGAAGGTCTTGGTAGCATAGATAGTGGTTGCGCCGTGGGAGTACTTGTTGGTTACGCCATGATCATCGGATACATAGAGCGACTTCGAACCACCATTGTTGGTAGCCGAACCGATGACCCAGTTGTTGGTCATGTCGCCATTGAGCAGAACCCAGCTCTCAGCGCCCTCGAAGTCATCCTCAAACGGCAGGGTTGCCGGAGTCTGAAGTGTGCGAACACGACGGGTAATATATTCACTGTATGCGCCACCGCAGTCACGACGAACAAAGAAGATATAATTGGTATTCTCTTGGAGTTCGTCGATAGTAGCCGTATTCTCGGTAGTAGTAGCTGTGAAGTCCTCATCAACTGGCACGAAGGTAGTAACCGTGAAAGTATCTACTACGAAGCCGTATGCCCACGTAGCACCTTCAGCCTCATCCCACATGAACGATGCAGACGAAGAGGTGACACCTGCTCCTTGCAGACCGAGAGGTTTCTCACAGTCCGGAATGGTATCGATGCTTATGTTAGCGATATGCAGATAGTTGCTTCCGCCAGCCACGGTGGACTCACCGTAGAATGCGAAGGCTATCTTATCAGCAGCATAGTCGGTCAAGTCGATCTTCACCATCTCACCTTCCGCCGAGCAGTTAATCTGATCGTAGGTAGGTTCGGTAGATACGTTATCACGCGTGTAAAGTTCTTCCCAGCTCTCGCCACCATCCGTAGTAATGAGTACTGCAAACTTGTCGTCTGCTTGCTCACCAGCCTCTGCCGGTTGCAGCGAACCCGAGCTCTTAGTCAAAGCCAAATCGAAGGTCAACTGCATATTTACAGTCGGGTCCATCTCGATGAACGGCGAAACGATCCAGTGCTGAACAGCATCACCATAAACCTGCAGTTTGAGGTGACCATCATAAGCCGGGAACACACCGTTACTGGTGGACGAAGCCAACCAACCGGCGCTTACCGGCGTTGTCGGAACGGTATCCGCTGCGAGCACATCGTCCAACGGCACTTTGTAACGTGTCCAGTCGTCCGGAAGCGAGGTGAGGTTGAAGCTCTCGGCAAACGGAGCAACCGCTGCCGTCTTGAAGGAGATAGCTTTGCTATACTTGCTCGTTCCGTCTTCAGCCAAAGCGTCGCAAAGAGCAGCCACTTGTACATCATAATTGGTATAAGGATCGAGGTTCTCCAACGTGTACGGATTCTCCGTCACAATGAGTTCCTGCCAAGCTTTCTCCGAGCTCTTCTTGTACTGAAGAATCCAAGCGTCCTCGCTGGTGTTAGCAGTCCACTCGAGTTCAACAGAAGTGCTGGTCACGCTATTTGCCACAACAGCTAAATCGGTCGGCTTGAAGCAAGAAGGAATGTAGTCAACAAGAATGTTGTCAATGTGCAGGTAGTTGTCACCTCCGGAAGCGGTAGATGCACCATAGAAAGCGAGCTGAATATTCTCACCATTGTATGCACTCAGGTCGATAGCCACTTCTTCGCCTTCCAACGCGATGTTGTCATAAACATATTCCGAACCGGCATTGTCCCACTGACGAAGAATCGTCCAAGTAGCCATACTGTCGGTCGAAATCAGCACAACGAACTTATCGTCGTCTTGAGTACCAGGAGTGATTGCCGTATATGCCGACGAGCTCTTGCTCAAGACCATATCGAAGGTCAATTGCACGTTATCCTCCATCGGAAGAACCGGCGATACAACCCAGTACTTGTACGTACTCCAGATGTTAACGTACATGTGCTTGCTCTCGAACACACCGGTAGTACTCGAGCTGAATGTCCAACCGGAAGAAACAGCAGAACCAAGAGTTGTTGTTCCGGACAATACATCATCAATCAACTTTCCGCTATAACGTTTCCAATCAGTAGAAGGGAAAGCAGAGAGAGCATCGAAGTTCTCCTCGAACGGCAGGCCGATCATTGTCTTGAAGGAAACGGTCTTCCATGAACTGGTAGGGTTGTCTTGATTGTCAGCACAAACGCTCTGAACGCGAGCCTGATAATCGGTGTTGGCCTCGAGGTTCATCAAGTCGGCTGTCAGCAAGGTGGTAGCGCTCAGGAACGGAGTCCAGTCCTCATCCGAAGCTTTCTTGTACTCTACGTTGTACACGCCACTACCATCAGCCCAAGCCAAAGTAGCCTGATGTGCAGTCACATCCGAAGCGGTAATGCCAGACGGCTTGTCGCAAGGAATGACCGTTGCGCCACCCGAAACGATGTCAAGGGTGATGACATTACGTTTAGCAAGTCTTGTTCCTGACACATTCGGATTGGTAATGTCGTACGCACTGGCATCACGGTATGCATACAACGACATGTACGCATTTTCCGGAGCATCATCAACACGGCAGTTGAAACCGCTTGAATAATCACCAGTGTTGTTTGCGATCGCAATCAACAAGTTGCTGGTACCACTGTAGGAAAACGGATTTTCCAGTTCAAAGGTAGTAGCTTCCAGGTTCGATGAGCTGGTAGGCAAATCAGCCTTGTTCAGTGTACCTGAATACACTAAATTGTCCTCTGAGAGAGCGACCCAAGCAGTAGCCGTAGCGAATTCCTCATCATCCACTTCTACCATGTAAATAGATACATCTATACTCGACAAAGAGCCGGTGTAGTACATCCACATGGAAAGAGAGTTGATTGTTCCCGCTGTGCCAATCTCATCAGCAGTAAAAATCTGCTGAGAGTAGCCGTAGTTGAAGAGTGTGTAGAACGGGACATAGGTAGAGAATGTAGTACTCTCCTCGTCTCCGATCGTTACCTCTGTTGCTTGCACTGTAGTAAACATTGTACAGAGAAGCATCAACAAAAGTAGGATTTTTCTCATAAACTTAGAATTAAATTAAACAATAAAATAAACAAACTATCTTAATATAGTATCTGTAAATAAACAATTTGGGCGACAAAGGTACAAAAAATTTTCGATATGCGCAAGTTTTTTTAAGAAAAATCGCCACATTGCAACATTTTGCAAACTTTACCTTACAAAATGGCACACAAAAGAAAGCGCCCGATGGACGCTTTCTTTTGCACTTATTTACCCGACCTCATCGAGACCGCATCGAGAGAGGACCGAGAGAGGACCGAGACAATTACAAGAGTGATACCCCTATTTACCCCACCACTCTACCATAAGGACTGTGTGCGGGGGTTAGCCACTTTCTGGCCGGCAGCGTTGTACCACTCATCGTTGATGATGATGTACAGGTTGTCGTTGATAATGACTTTGCGAGCTCCCTTACCGTCGGCATTAACGATATCGATATCCTCATGCGCGTCGTAGATAGTGAGCGTGTGAATGAGCACAGTGGAGCACTGTGTTCCTTGTACCGCTACGGTATCCACATAGACTCCCTTCTCGGTGCCGGCAGCATAGTAAATCGGAGCCTGACCGACTACATACGGGTGCTGCGGATCCTCGTAGGTGTACGGCAGTTCGTTCAGCTCAACGCGTTCCTCGACGAAGATGGTATCTTCGGAGCCCTCCACGTAGGAGACAATGAGGGTCTCGATACTGTCACAACCCAGCGAGGAAACGAGTGTATCCGTATAGAGACCGGCACGATTATACGGTTTGTCGTTCCACATATAGGTCTCACCCGGGCATATGCTGACGAGTTGTTCCTCAGCATAAGTTCTCGGAGTGACGAAGAGGTTGAGCGTAACGATACTGTCACAACCGTGTACAGACTCCATCTTACGGCGGTAAACACCTTCCTGCGTCTTGTCGTGGAAGTTCGCATCGGTATAGGTGTCACCCTCACAGATGGTGTCGCTATAGAACACTTCCGTAGCCGGATAAACCTCCACTTCGAGTGAGTACACTAAGTCACGTGCACCGGCTTTCGCCTCTTCGTCCGAAGCGTAGTTGCTCTTCGGATAGATATGAATACCCGGTTGGGTCGTCTCGCCAGGAAGGACGATGTCTCCAATGACGATATCCTCGTACTGGCAGCCGGATGCGTGCTCGATCTCCTTATCGAAGTACGCGAGGCGCACGTTGTCCACGTGAACAGCGATACCGGTGTTCAAACTGGTCTTCGCCTCACGATAGAGACCGATGCGGACGTTCTTGCCGGCATAAGCAGCCAGGCTGAGACGTACGTTCATACCGGTAGCCGGGATGTCACGAAGTTGCTGTCCTACCGCGTTGGTATTCTGCCACTTAGCGATGATGTTCTCGCTCTTCCACGTAGCACCGCCATCCTCGGATACCACAACCATGAAGTAGTAGTCGTTGGCCATGTCGCTCTCCGAGACGGCAGCACCCGTAGCCGTATGAGTGGTGTTGAGTGCCGTGAGTGCCAGATCCATCGAGAAGTGTACACTATCGTTCTCCGGCAGGTAGATGGCAGGGGTGATCATCCAGTTGTAGTCCAAATAGTAACCGGCGGATGTATAGTGCGAGCCGGTCAGACCGTAATCGTTGGTGATACGCTTGAATCCATAGGAGTTATCGGTTGTAGAAGTAGCTACGTTATGGTCAAGGATATCATCCGCATGACTGCTGGAGAAGATCCACTCCGAGGTACTTACCGCCGCGTTGAACGGTTCGTAATAGTACGGGCTGATGAGCGTCTTGAAACTCTCTTTCTTCGCGAAGTCGCTCTCGCCCTGGTTACCGCTGCAGATCGCTTGAACACGCCAGTAGTAGGTGGTCTTCTGCTCGAGTCCGGTCACGGTATAAGGCACAGCATCAATCGTTTCGTTGAACGCGAAGGCGTCTTCGTCCGCGAAGTACTGATCCTCGGATACCTGGAGGACGTAGATGGAGTCTCCGCCTTGCCAGCTGAGGGTAGCATCTACCGCTCCGAGACGCGTTACCGTGAGCTCGGTCGGCGCTTTGCAGTCCTGACGATGCTCGAAGGAGATATCATCAATCCAGATATAGTCGCTGTTCTGACGCGTATCCGCACCCTTCGCATAGAACGAAGTCATGAAGGCTACATACGGACCGGTAGCACCCGCCAGTTCCACTTTCATCTGTTGGTACAGATAATGGTTGCCGGCTGTCGCTTCATCGGCGGTAGAGAGCGTACCCTCATAGGTGACGGTGTCGATAGCCACGAACGTAGCGGCATCCGTCGGGTCGGTCATGGTACCTACGATGATGGACTTGGAGTAACTGCTACCTGTGTAGGAGACAGCCACTCTGTTGTTCGAACGGCGGATATAAGCCGGACGGATCCAGAAGGATACCTGGAGCGTGTCATAGGACGTGATGTCCATAGCCGGCATTGCGATATACGGCTGGTAGGACGTGCCATACGAGCTGTAGGAAGCACGCATAGCTACGGCCGTAGAGTCGGTGCGGCTATACGCGTAGTTCTCGGTGTTGGACTGGTTCTGCGGGTCGTAAGTGGCGTTTTTCCATTCGCCCTGGATAGCATCGCCATAGGTCCAACACATGGTCTGCAATGCCGTCGTCTGGCCCTCGATGAACGCGGAACCTTCCTGTGCCTCAAAGCCGCAGGTATAATCCGGCGCGATAACCACACAGTCGGTGTGGAACTCGAGCACCGTCGTCTCCGGCGAGTTGTTGGTCAGATCGGTCTGGTAAACATACCACTGGTAAGCCGTACCCGGAACGAGGTCTGACAAGGTATAGGAAGTTGCGTTGATCGTATCGCGCAGCAACTCTTCACCGGCTGCGTTGAGCAGTACCACTACAGACGACAGTTCCGGATGACGTACCTCCCAAGAGAGGACAGCCGAAGCGGATGTGATGTCCGAAGTGAGGGCTCCGACAGGCGCAAAGAGTGTGTTCGCTGCCGACTTGACACTCAGGTCATCGAGGAAGAAGAGACCCGGAGCCGGCTGGAAGAGGACGATGTATTGTCCCTGTGCACCGGCCAACGGCGCCTGCATTTTCTCCCAGTACTTCAGACCGGCAGGATCGTTATTGACATTATCGTACGAACTGAGGTTCGTCTGACGGTAGGTCAGCGTATCCAGTACCTGGAGGGTCGAGAAGTCATTCGGGTCGGTCAGTGTACCAACTACCATCGAGTGGCTATAAGCAGCACCGAGATAGTTAGCACCCACGATCTTGCCTTGGTTGCTCGTCGTTTCGTACTCGTCGTCATAGTTGACGAAGCAGCGTCCGTAGAACTCAACCATCATCGTATCGAGGTTGCAGTTCAATGCCGGCAGCACGAGATACGAGGTCAAGTAGTTCGAGGTCGTATGTACGCGCAGCGCCGATGAGTTGTCACGGCCTACCTCGTAGTTCGCATAGCTATTACCGCTGATAGCGGACGAATAGTAGTCGTAACCCTTACGCTGTACGAGCCACTGGTAACCGTTCACCGGCGTCTCGTAGGTAATACCAACGTTGAAGCAAGCGGGTTTGAGATAGAGCGAGTCACCGGAGCCCGAGAGGATGTCATTGGCTTCCCACTCGTTCTCGGAATCAAAGTCCCAAGTGAAGGCACCATTCTCATCCGGTTCGAGTGCCTGGCAAACGGTACGGAAGGAGAGCTTGGACGTAACGACATAGTCGGTCTTGCTCGGTGCGTTCGCTGCGGTCAGTACCACGGTGTAGTCCGAACGCGGCGAGAGGTTGTTCACGAGTTGCGAAGTGGTGGTGAGGTTGGTGTATTGCATAACCGGATCACCGTTCACATCGAGAATATCGAGGTTCCACGGGCCACCGATGTTCTGCCACTCTACGAGCGCAGTGGTACCGTTGAGCGGCGTCACTTTCTCGAGGTTAACCAGACTGTATCCCTTCGCCTCGCCGAGTGTTACATCGTCGATGTAGAGGTATGTGGTCAGCGACGGCTGCTTCGGCGCATGGATAACCATCTGTTTGTCCGCCATCGTTGCAGAGTCAAGATCCAAGGTATAATAGCTGTAGAGGTAGTGGTTATCCTCCTCAGCTGCCTCCTTGGTATCCAATTTATCCAAGCGGATAGCTACGAGCGGTTCGTAGGTATCGAAACTACGGTTGCGATCCACGGTACCGATTTCCAAGATAGCGTCTGCAGAAACGGCAGGTTGCATAGTCAGCGCCGATATATAAGCCGGGCGCACCTTCAGTTCGAAGGAACGAGCCTGCGCTTGATCGATAGCCGGGAAGATGACGTATGCGCCGAAATAGTTCGCCGACGAGGTCATCGACAGCGCACCGGTACCCGTATGCGAGTAGAGGTAGGCTGTGGTGTTCTCCAAGCTGTACGGATAATAGTTATAGGACGAAGACGTAGCGCCGAGCGTGTCACGATCTGCTACCAAAGCCGGGTGGATGTAGTAGTTGTCACTCGTGGAGTTCGTACTGCGCTCCCACAGTTCGGTCTTCTCGAAGCCGAAGAAGTAATCTTGCTTGAAGAAGAAGTTGGTGTGTACCTTGAGCGGGTTCTTGGTCCAAGCACTATTGCCCAAAGCGCCGCCACAAATGGAACGCGCATAGACATTATAGGTAGTGGCCGATGCCAGATTCGAAATGGTGACGAAGTTGGTATCCACACGCAGCTTAGCGGACGTAGTGTCGAGATACTTATTCAAGTCACGAATCTTAGTCAACTCAGACTCAGAGATCACGACGATATCCCACAGGTCAGCGTCAGATGTTATCTCCACCTCTGCGGCGCTCGCAGAAGTCGTCACGGTTTTGAGTTTCGGAATATGACATCCGGAGATGAGGTTCAGACCGATATTAGTGATATAGAGGTCATTGGATGTACCACCGGACTGGAGACCGGAGGTGAAGACCAGACGGTCATAAGCCAGGTTATAGTCACCGAGGTTCACCTCAAAGCGCTGGAACTCCGAGCCGCTGAGTGCGAACGAAGCAGCCTGCACAAACGTAGTCGGGTCTTCCGGATCAGCCATGGTACCCATGTAGAGGGTAGCGCTGGATGTAGCACCACCGCCATAGGTACGAGCTTCGAAAGAAGCCTGGAGGTCAGACAGGTTCGCCTGAACGGCCGGCACTACGATATATCCGTTGTTACCGGAACTGGTGGTGTAGAGGTCGATAGCGTGGATCGTTTTTCCTTCGGAAGTGGTCGGCGCTTTGACCTTGGTCCAGCTCGAACCACGGAAGATCCAACAACCCGGATCGACATCATCTACCTCATAGCTCATAAAGTCCTCGAAGAACGGCAGAGGTACACCTCCGGAAACCGGACAAGTCGTACGAACCGATGCGTAGAGCAAAGATATATCGGTGCTGTCGCCATCATCGCAAATACCCTGTGCATACACATAATAGGATGTAGCCGGCAGGAGGTTGGTTAAGCGAACGCGGTCCGCATGATCCACGATAGAATCTACCAGATAGGAGTAGTCCGCTTTCTCGTCATCCGTCAAGGCCTTATCCGCTACCAAGAGGCGGTAGGTAGATTGATAACCCTTCCAGCTAACGACAGCCGAGTTCTCGCCTACACTGTCCACCGTAAAGGAAGAAACAGGACGGCAGCTCGGGATGAGCGTTACAGAGATCTCGGATATATACGCATAGTTGGTAACACCAAACTCAGAGAGGAATATGATGTTCGTACCCATTTCGCCCATATAGTCACCGGCGTAATTCTCAAATCCGACGCTATACGGTTCATAACCGGTATGGCTGAGGTTGATGGTATCCACCGGCACGAAGGTGTTCAGGTCACTCGGGTCACTGATGATACCGACGATGATCTGACTGTTGTAGGAGGTGGAGGTATTACCACGGCCCCAGAAGTTAACTTGATACTTGTTAATCGAATCAACGAACAACTCCGGCATAATAGCATACGCACCTACGTAGTTGGAAGTGGTACCATATACGTAGTCATAGATATAGAGGTAGTTATGTCCGTTGTGCATATAGGTCGATGTCGTTCCGACCGATGGAATATAACTGGAAGTGGCACTCAAGCCCGGTGTTTTGCTACCATAGGTCCAACAAGGCAGATTACGGTTGCTCGTACCCGTAACATAGCCCTCCTCCGTAGAGAAGGTGATGGTACCCATAGAAGCCGGCTTCAAAGCCAAACACGGCGTGGTGAAGGTGATCGAACTCCATTGCGAAATGACAGAGTCACACGACGAAGCGGTATAAACGTAGTATTTGGTCTGCTCCGAGAGGCCGCTTACGCGTTTCGAACGGGTATCGATGGTGTCGTAGTAAACCACGTAATCTGCCGGCACACGATAGGTCGATGACAGCAGCGAATCGGTATTGAGTTCGTGGTTGGAGATCAGCAGCAACCAGTCGTTATCCACACGCAGACCACTGCTGATACGTACCGTTTGCGCCGTCAGATCCGAATAACTCGGCTTGGTGAACGGACAGTTCATCTTCATGATCGACACATCGTCCAGATACAGCGAACTATAACTGCTGGAAGTCAGATACGGTGTACGCCAAGCGAAGTACTTCGCCGTAGCCGGAATGAGTGCCTCGTACTCACTCAGATCGTAAGTATAGGCCTCACTGTTTCCGGTTCCCTTGACAGAGTCAAGCACAACGAAGGTGCTCAGATCCGTCGGGTCGCTCATCACACCGCATACCCACGAGTAGGAAGAGGAAGCGTACATATAGAACGTAACCGCCAACTCCTTCATGTGGTCGATGTCAATCTCAGGCGAAACGACATACGCCGGACTGGAGGTTGTCGAATAGCCGTACATATGATACGACTTCGAACCGGAATTGGAATAGGACGACGAGTTATAGATGTACGGCAGATACGAGGTCGATGCATTCGCATTACGGTTACCGGTCGTCCAGCACTGTGCTTGATAATTCTCGCTATATGAAGAACCGCCGGCATAAGACTCGAAGGTCTCTTTGTTCGGTTGGGTCGGATCCATCTTCTCGCACGCCGTCTGGATCGGATCTACCGTCCATACACTATCGCCGCAAAGAGCGCGGATATAGACATAATAGGTAGATATCGGTTGCAGGTCCTCAACATGGAAGGTGCGACCGGTGAAGACGGTGTCGTTGATGATCGCCACAGTCGCCGTATCGTAATTGCCTGCAGCCACTTTGTCCAGCGCCACATTCTTGTTTAGGATACGGAGCTCCCACTGGTCGTTGGTGGTCAAGCCATCCCAAGCGAAGTCCACCGAGTGCTCGTCCTCATTGGTCTGGCGGAAGTTATACGCCTCCAGACAGGTAGCGTCGCGCAGTTCGATGTTATCAATCAGCACATCGCTCGCGCCCGACATACCGGACGAGAAGGCGATCTTATCATACGCCAGGTTGTAGTTGCTCAACAGGAGTTTCACTTTCTGGAACTCTGTTCCACCCGTGTTGCGGATGGTGTCAAACGGAACGAACGTACTCTGGTCATCTATGTTATCCATCGTACCGACGTAGAGCACGGATGTAGAAGTAGTACCCGAGCTCCACGAACGGGTCTCGAAGCACAACATCATCGTGGAGAGATCACCCTCAATAGGCGGCATGATCGCCACGTTACGGTGCGTCGTACCGGTGGTCCACAACTCTAATGTCTTACCGCCATTTGCGCTATAGATCAACGGATAACCGGAACCCAGATAATCGACCATCTGCCAGCAACCCATCTGCGAAGTAGCGACACCTGTAGAATAGCTCTCGAAGGTCTCTTTATACGGGAAGCTTGCGTTCGGGCAAGGCGTTGAGAACGGTAGTTCGGTCCACCAAGCAGCGTCTCCGTTGCAGACCGTACGGATGTACATCACGTAGTCGGTCTGGTCTTTGAGGCCACCGATACCGAACTCCGGATCATCATGCTCATCGCCCATCCAAACAAGCGTATCGGCAAAGACCACTTTACCCAAACGAGCGATCTCCTCGAAGGTCTTGTCTTTCTCCGCTACCGTCAAGGCAGAATTCTTCACAATAGCTACCTCCCAGTAGTTCTGCGATGAGGCCGCCCAGGTTACCGTGACGGAATCGGACATCGCATCCAAAGCGATACTCTGAGGAGGAGCACACTCCGATACATGCTCTACGCGCAACTCATCAATATAATTGATGGTATTCTCTGCCATCGCACGTACATCGTCCCAAACGATAGCGATGACGCCGTCCTTCGGGCCGGTATACGTCTTGAAGTTAGCGTAGCACATGGTATAACCGTCAGCAGTCAGCGTGAAGCTGGCCACCTTATGGAACGTATTGATATCCATCGGGTTGGTCATCACGCCGAGCGTAGCATGCGCTTTCTTGTAGGTGTTCGCGCTGGCTCCACCGCTGAGGTAGAACTTCACCTGTACACTATCCAGATCTTCCACCATCGGCAGGGTGATCCATGCATCCGTTCCGGCTACCTTGTCCATATACAGGCACTGGCTGCCTTTGAACTTGTTGGTCGTGGTGAGCGACGGGTATTTGGCGTCGTTACCAAAGAGGTTAACGCGCTTAATCTTCTGCTCAAAATCCACAACATACGGCTCGGTACTCATCGTGTCGAGCGTCACAAACGGATAGCGATACGACCAGTCGGCACCTACCGCCTGCACATAAGCATAATATGGGTGGTTGTTCCAACCGTGGTAAGCCTCGAGCGAATCGGTACGATACGAATTCGTAGTCACCGTAGCCTGATCGACAATAGCTGCCGGATCGGGGTTAGCGGGGTTAACTTCCGCATTGGTAATCAGCACGTTATACGATGCCGCATTCCCCTCCCACTCGATGGTAGCAAAGGTATCACGCGGGTTGACGCTGATTCGGGTCACTTTCTGAACCTGCGGGATATACTCGATCGAAACATTATCGATATAGAAGAGGTTCTGACGGTCGAAATCACTCACGAAACCGATGTATGCGCCGTTACCGGTATAGGAAGACAACTCCACGATATTCTCCTGGAACGCCTTGTTTCCCCATACGGTCACGGTATCAACCGGAACGAAGGTAGTGATATCATCCGGATCGTCCATCACACCCACGATCAGACCACGACCGTACTGACGGCCGACATAGGTGTAAACGGTACTCCAGAAATGCACCTGACATCTGTTGATAGCAAAATCAGGATTGAGGGTATCAGCCAAGGCCGGTGTAGCTACAAAAGCATACTTACCGGCTGTGATCGGCGCACCCACTACAATCTTTCCGCTGGAGTTCAAACCGGAGAAAATAACCGCTGAAGTGGTATCGTTGGAGTACTTTGCCAACTCGGACTTACTGGTTACTTTCGAGTTCACCCACGGCGTCAACGCCGTAGCGCCTACGCTGTTGTGCCAAGTCCACTCGGGATCCTGGCTCTGGGTTTTTGGGTACGCAAAACGCTCCGTGAACGGCACCTGCTTGGTGGCACGTACGCGGAAATGGTACGGCAGTCCTTCCGTCTCCTCACTGCTCCAGAGACTAATCTCGTTCTCGCATATGGAGCGGATATAGACGTAGTACTCCTCGCCCGATTCAAGGGTGAGGTCGTAGTTCTGCTGCAATCCATTAACCAGTCCGTGGAAGGTCAGGGTCGAATCCAACTCCTCCGTGATCTCATACGGATTGATCGTATCTTTGGACACAATTAACTCGAACTGCACAGCATCCCAACTGGCCGCCCATGCAATGTTCACGCGGTTGGAGCCCTTGTTGCTGACAAAGATGTCATGGGGCACGGTACACTCAGGCGCCGAACGCAGTTTGATGCTATCCAGCACGATACCACGGCCCAGGTTATCCGAGCCCTCGAACGCGATCTGATACACCGGACCTACTTCCGGTAACTCCAGCGTCACTTTCTGCCAATTGGCCATAGCGTTGCTGTACTCAGCCAACTGTTTCCATTTGGCATTCAGACCGGTACGATACAACACGCGCAAGGTATCGCGGTCTGCCGCCCACTTGGGGTTCGCATACCAGAAGATCAACTGAGGCTGGTACACTTTACGCGGACTAAGGTCCATCGCCTTACTTACCAAACGGGTCTTATAGCCTTGCGTTTCACCGGTAGTGTTACGCAGATAAGCACGCTTTGTACCTTGCTTCACCGTTCCCGGCCAAGACAAACCGTCCTCCACATCTTCTACAGCCCATGCCGTGTGGCCCGTCACATACTCTTGCGTCCACACACTGTCCTGAATACCATTCTCAAAGCCCTCATCAATAATAATTGTTTGTGCATTGAGACTCATTACCGTAGCCAAAATGGCTACTAATAACATGAGTAAATGTTTCTTCATAAACTATATAAATTTATCTACAAAAATGATTATATGCCTTAAATAAACACAATTTAGCGTGCAAATTTACACAAAATATTTCAATTTGGCAACATTTTGTATAAAAAAGTGCCTTTTTTGTGTTTTTTGCAAAGTTAATTTTACACAAAAAAAAGCAACCCTAAATCGGATTGCTTTTTCCTTAATAATATACGCGTGCGCGTTAGAGGCTTGCCTCGTATGCCTTCGCGTCCATGAGGCTATCCAATTCAGCCGGATCTTTAACAGCGATACGGATGATCCATCCCTCGCCGTACGGGTCGTTGTTCACCAATTCCGGCTGTGCGTCCAGTGCGCCGTTGATTTCCAGCACCTCACCGCTAACCGGCATGTTGAGGTCACTAACCGTTTTAACAGCCTCTACGCTACCGAACACTTCGCCTTGACCAACGGTCTCGCCCAGCGTCGGCACGTCGATAAACACAATTTCTCCCAACTCAGACTGTGCGTAATCAGTAATACCTACATACGCTTCATCACCCTCTACACGAATCCATTCGTGCTCGCTGGTATAGCGAATATCTCCAGGAAATTGCATAGTTATTTCAAATTTTTGATTTATAATTTATGATTTATTAGCGAGCTACAGGTGTGCCCGGGATTTGGTCGCCCAGCGTGGACATAGCGCAGCGGAAGCCGATCTTAGACGAGGACTTATCCTGATCCAGATAACGACGAGTGGACGGGTTGAGCCAGAAAATACGGTCAGCCCACGAACCACCTTTGTACACGCGGCTGGTCTTCGTGATCTTCGGAGCCAAGATATCGGTAGGATCCGGTTTGTACTGATAATCCGGAGCCAGATTAGCCATACCGACGGAATCCAACGGATAATCGGTATCAATCAAGCTGGCGAAATCACCATCGAGCACGTCACGCTTATCTTCCTCTTTACCCCAGGTAATCTTCACACAACCGGTAGAATCAATCTGGTAACGTCCGTCCTCATCCAGCACCTCGTGGCTGAAGATATTACCACGGAAGGAGTTGTACTCGGTGAACTCTTGGAACGTAGTCTCACGGTATACATCAAGCACCCACTCGTTCACGTTTCCGGCCATGTTGTACAGACCGAAATCATTCGGCTCGAACGCATCAACCGGGTTGGTGATGACATAGCGATCGTTCAGCGCACCGCTGACACCCATCATGTCACCTCGACCACGGATGAAGTTCGCTTGCATCTGACCAAGGTTCTTCTTCGACATATCGCGCGGATGATAACCCGACCACGGATATACCTTACCCTCTATAGTGAGGCCATCCTCTCCGGCAACCGGAGCATAAGCAGCAAACTCCCACTCAGCCTCGAGCGGCAGACGATAACCGGTCACAAAAACGCCATCAGCAACCGTTACCTTACGCTCGATGCCATGGAACAGATCCTGCTTCGGATGACGACCGAAAGCGGGCTGATAGGTATCGTCCAACAGATATTTCTCGGTATTGAATACAAACTTATCACGGATATACTCGAAGCTCAGGCGGTAGTAGGTCTCCGTCTCGCCCTCTTCGCCATCCTCAACGGGACGTTCAGCAGCCACCAACTCGTAACCAGGATGCTCCTGTTGCCACTCTTCTACCTCGTCCTCTTCGAACTCCTGGAGAAGGCCGGGGAAATCAGGAATCTCCATTGCACCACAGTTGATAAGCGCCATCTCGTTCACACGGTCGGTACGCCACTGGCAATAAGCCATGGCCTGATCCCAGCTCACACCCACGATCGGATAGAACGAGAAAGCAGGGTGCTGGAAATAGTTATCCTCATACGGGTCGTTGTAGGCCATGTCCTCACGCCAAACAGTGTGATCCGGACGTGCTTTGTCCACTAACTCCGGAGCGATATCTCCAAACACGATCTCCAACCAGTGAAGATACTCGTTCCAGTTGAGGTTGGTTACCTCGTATTTGTCCATGTAGAACGAGCTAACCGTGATCTGACGGCTCTCGTTGTTGATGGACGTGGTGAGGAACTCATCTTTCGGTCCAAGCGTCATCACACCACCTTGAATAGGCACCATTCCGGGAGGGTTGACATTACCCACGCCTTCATTCGCCTCAAAATTGGTAGTTTTGCGGTCGAAATAATTCCAACCCGTGGTGTTACTCACGCGGGTGTTCAACTCACGCTGTTGGCAAGCTGTGGCACCCATTACCACCGAAACAATCAAAAGATACTTAAATACACTTTTCATGTTGTTTTGATATATTTAATATATACTGAATTTATCTAATTTTAGGTACGTGTATGTATACGCACACACGTTTCAGCCTGCAAATGTACTGCTTTTTTTGCACATACGCAAATTTTTGTTCGTTTTTTTTGCATATTTGCTATTTTTTTTTGCACATTCGGATTTTTTGTAGTAATTTTGCAGCGTGAAAGCGCAAATAATGGCCATTGGCAACGTGACGCCGGATAGTTTCTATGCGGCCTCGCGTTTGCAGGAAGAGTCCCGGGTGGTTGCCTGGGCGCAAGAGGCGGTAAGGCAAGGTGCGGATATATTGGATATCGGTGCTTGTTCGACCCGTCCGGGCAGTATGCCGGTGGAAGAAGCGGAAGAATGGCGTCGTTTGGCACCGGCCTTGAAGGCCATTCGGGAAATGCTACCGGATGTGCGTTTATCGGTGGATACGTTTCGTCCGAGCGTCATGGAGCGAGCGCTCAATGAGTTCGGACCGATGATGATCAACGATATCTCCGGAGGATGTGAAGCCATGTATGCGCTTGCGCGCAACTATCGCGTGCCGTATATATGGACACTCCGAGGGAATCTGGAACTGCCTGCGCAGCATCCGGAACTGCAGGACTTGGACTTGATCTTGGATCCCGGATTCGGGTTTATCGGCAGTGTGGAAGCGGATTATCAGTGCATGCGGCAGATGGAACACTTGCAACAATACCACCGACCGGTGTTAGTGGGTGTGAGTCGTAAGTCGATGCTCTGGAAACCGCTCGGTCTTCGTCCGGATGACTGTCTGTCCGCCACACAGGTGCTCCATTTTTATGCGCTGCAACACGGAGCGACTATTTTGCGCGTACACGATGTAGCCGAAGCGGTACAGACGATACAACTATACGAGCGTCTGACCATTAACCATTAATCATTAAATAGTAATATAATGCATTTACTGTCTTTTTCGTTTGGATTCAAGGATGCGATAGACATCTTGCTTGTCGCTATCATTCTATACGAGACCTATCGTCTACTGCGCCGAACAGGAGCGTCTAATCTGTTTTGGGGTATTCTGGCGTTTATCGTAGTATGGTTTTTGGTTAGTTTTGTTTTTCAGCTCGACCTTACCGGCGCGCTGTTCGACCGTATCATCTCCGTCGGAGCCATCGCACTAATAGTCATCTTCCAAGAGGAGATACGCATGTTCTTCTATCGAATCGGTTCGCGTTTCTCGTCCTGGCAACTATTCCGCAGACGTACGCCGGAAGGCGAAGGAGCCAAACGGCAATTGATTTTGGAAATCACCCAGGCATGCCGCCACATGGCGTCCACAAAAACCGGTGCGCTTATTGTGCTGGCCGGAGCAGGCAACCTGAAAGAGATCGTGGATACGGGAGAACGCCTGGACGCACATGTGTCTGCACGACTGATTGAGAACATCTTTTTCAAAAATACTCCGCTTCACGACGGCGCGCTCGTTATTCGCGACGACAAGATGCTGGCTGCTGCATGTATCCTGCCTGTCAGCAAGGATCAGAACATCCCTCAGCACTACGGTTTGAGACACCGTGCTGCACTAGGTTTATCAGAAAAATCGGACGCCACCTGCATTGTGGTATCCGAAGAGAACGGCCATATCTCTGTGGCTGCTGACGGAAAAATACGTGAAGTGAAGGAGGATGAATTATTCCTCGTACTGCATTCCTCTACTACTGCCGTGTGACTTAGCGGAAGAGCGATAAGCATCGCGACAGATGACGCACTGGCCGGGCTCCGGCAGTTGGAAGAGAACGGTGAACTTGAGGCCGACAACAAGATTGTTGACCGAAGCCGCAAATCCCGAGGTGGACATGATATCGTTCATCACCAGATTATCTACCATCGAGGTAGTATTGTACACCGGAACCGTCGTACCTGAATTGTAGCTCAAATTCCCCTCAATCGGTAATATCTGGTCGTGATTAGCCGGGTTATAGGTACCCAAAGCCAACTGATCGCGATGGTAGTGAATATCTACCAATCCGTAGTCCACGAATCCGGCCAAACGATATTCTACCTGCCGTTTCGGCACGTCATATCCCACCGCACTGGTAACCAACCCGAGACGACCTCCTATTTCAAAACTGAGGTCGATATCCATTTTCAAAGTCGTACGCACACCACCGGTGATAGGCAAATCATCAAAGAACTGGTACTCCGGCATGCTGCGGAACTCATCGAACTGGCCATACCGGCCATAGGTAGTAAGCAGCGCAGTGGAATGGGTCTTGGTCCAGACATTCATACCCAGTTTGGCACCCGCCAGCATGTAAAATCTCGAATAATGAAAACCGATGAGCAACGGCACTTGGGCCGCGATATTGGTATATTGATCGTGACGGTCGTTCACTTCATACACATAATCAAACGTCATGTCGCCATCCAAATCCGTTTGGTTAGGAAGCGTAGCGGTCATGCTACTGCCTTGCATAAAACTGGTGGCACCACCCTGAGCGCCCACGCCGATCTGCATTAAGAAACGGGCAGGGCTGTAAGCTCCTCCAGCCTGTAACTCATATACAAAGCCCACGCCGCCTACTCCACCGAAACTCGGACCGAAATCACTCTCTTTCGGCAGCAATGACCATTCCCCTGCTTGGACATACCCGCCCAAATAGTTGTATACTTTTGCCTGCATCGTCGTGCTAAGAAGCACCATGAGGAGCAAAACCCAATATGATTGATGTTTTTTCACCGAAATTATTTGTATTTTTCATTTTTTTGTTGTACCTTTGCAGCCGATTTCGGATTAAGGTTACAGCACAACGCTCAAATTGCGACCGCAAAAGTACAACTTTTTTTCGAAATACGCAAGAAAATTAACTATTTTTTTTACTTTTAGTATAAAAATTACACAAAATATGGCATTTAATCGCACTTTAATCACAGCAGCACTCCCTTATGCGAACGGTCCGGTGCATATTGGTCACCTTGCAGGAGTGTATGTTCCCGCGGACATTTATGCCCGCTATCTGCGTCTGAAAGGACAAGAAGTGCTCTTCGTTTGCGGAAGCGATGAGCATGGCGTTCCTGTAACGATTCGCGCACGAAAAGAAGGTATCACGACCCAGCAAGTGGTGGATCGTTATCATGAATTGATCAAGCGTTCGTTCGCTGATTTCGGTGTATCGTTTGACATCTACTCGCGCACCACTTCCGACATTCATCACAAGTTCGCAGCGGATTATTTCCGTCGCATGTACGATGCAGGACAGTTTGTAGAGGAGACTTCTGAGCAGTTCTACGACCCGGAGACCGGTCACTTCTTGACCGACCGCAATATCCGCGGCGAGTGCCCCCGTTGCCATTCGTTAGGCGCTTACGGTGATCAGTGCGAGAAATGCGGTGCTACCCTCTCGCCGGACGAGTTGATTAACCCGTATAATGCCGAGACTGGCAATGCATTGGCAAAAAAAGAGACCAAGCACTGGTATCTGCCGCTTGACCAATACCAGGCATGGTTGGAGGATTGGATTCTCAATAATCATAAAGAGTGGCGTCCAAACGTATATGGACAGTGCAAGAGTTGGCTGGACGGCGGACTGAAACCTCGCGCCGTCACCCGTGATCTGGAATGGGGCATTCCCGTGCCGGTAGAAGGTGCGGAAGGCAAAGTGCTGTACGTTTGGTTTGATGCCCCGATCGGCTATATCTCCAATACCATTGAGTTGTGCGAGAAAGAGCCCGAGAAATACGGCAATTGGGAGAAATGGTGGAAGCAGGAAGACACCAGAATGCTCCATTTCATCGGAAAAGATAACATCGTTTTCCATTGCATTGTATTCCCCGCTATGCTCAAAGCACAAGGATACAATCTGCCGGACAACGTACCAAGCAATGAGTTTCTGAATTTGGAGGGAGACAAGATTTCCACCTCGCGCAACTGGGCTGTATGGTTGAATGAGTATCTGGATGATTTCCCGGGCAAGCAGGACGTACTGCGTTACGTACTGACGGCGAATGCACCGGAGACGAAAGATAACGATTTCACATGGGCTGATTTCCAGGCACGCAACAACAACGAGTTAGTGGCTATCTACGGTAACTTTGTCAATCGCGCACTGGTGCTGACCAACAAATATTTTGAAGGCCGCGTACCGGCATGCGGAGAGTTGACCGATTACGACAAAGCGACGATTGAGGAATTCAAGAACGTGAAGGCCACGCTGGAGCAGCTGATTGAGAATTTCCGATTCCGCGAAGCGCTCAAAGAGGCAATGAACCTGGCGCGTATAGGCAACAAATATCTGGCAGACACAGAGCCGTGGAAGTTGGCCAAGACAGACATGGATCGCACGGCTACGATCCTCCATGTAGCATTACAGATTGCTGCCAACTTAGCGATTGCTTTTGAGCCATTCCTCCCGTATTCATCGGAGAAGTTAAAGGCTATGTTGCAATTGGATTCCTCCATCGGTTGGGATGATTTGGGTCGCATTGATTTGCTGGCTGAAGGTCAGACACTGGGCGAAATATCGCTGCTGTTTGAGAAGATAGAAGATAGTGCCATTCAAGCCCAACTGGATCGTTTGGAGCGCATCAAAGTAGAGAACGAGAAAGCTGCGCAAGAAGAGGCACTCAAGAACTGGCGTCCCGAACCGATCAAAGAGGCTACTACTATCGATGAATTCGACAAAAATGACATCCGCGTAGCCACTGTATTAGAGTGCTCGAACGTCAAAAAATCCGACCGTCTGCTTCAATTTAAGTTGGATGATGGAATGGGCGGGCGTACTATTTTAAGCGGTATCGCGCAGAGTTATCCGGATCCATCGGTGTTAGTGGGCAAACAAGTGCTCTTCATCGCCAACTTCCCGCCACGCAAAATGATGGGCATTGAGAGTCAAGGAATGATTCTCTCGGCTGTAGATGCAAACGGCAAACTGGTGGTGACCACTGTTTCCGCTCCGGTTAAAAACGGATGTGCGGTAGGATAGTTTGGCACGATTATTGCAATGACTGACATAACTGCGAGATAAGTCGCGGTCAATAGACATTATTAACCACATAAAATCAAACAGTTATGAAAGCAAAAATGTTAACCGTGGCACTATTGGTTGCCGCAATGATGAGCGTTTCCGTAAGCGCAAGTGCACAAAGTCGTAGGTGTGTTGTGAAGGGTCGCAAAGGCAATGTGGAGAAAGTGATTATTATTCGCAACGGCAATAAGACCCAGATCATTAAATTCCAAGATGCTCGGTTCGGAGCAAGGCGATGCCCCGATGCACGATTCTTCAGGGAGCAAAGGCCATGTAAGCATCGTCGGCATATGCATCGCAGATAGAGAGAAAAAAGCGTCCTCGTGACGCTTTTTTCTGTAAAGGCTTGCATATTTCAAAAAAAAGCAGTAATTTTGTACCCGAAATAGGAATCATCATGGAAACACTCATCTCTGTTATCGGAGGGGCGAATATTGATCTATCCGCCACATTGACGGACACGTTCATTGCTTCAGACTCCAATCCCGGCCATATAGAGGTTGGTTACGGTGGTGTAGCGCGTAATATCGCACACAATCTATCATTACTTGGTGCGCAAACACAGTTGCTCACCATCTTCGGTGATGATTTGTTTGGTGGTTTACTACGGGATTACTGCAAGCAGCAACACATTGATGTACATTTATCCGACAAAGAATCCCACCTTCGATCCGGCATCTATTTGTGTATCAACAACCACGGAGGTGAGATGATTGCGGCGGTGGCAGACACCGATGTTGTTCGCGCCATCACACCGGAGTGGTTGGAGAAACGCAGCGGGGACATCAACCGCTCGGATTATATTGTGGCCGATGCCAACATATCGGAAGATTCTATTCGTTGGTTGATGGAGAACGTGACGGTTCCGCTTTTTATTGACGGCGTGAGCAGCACCAAGGCGCACCGTATTGTCAATGCGCTGCGTAAATGTAAACTGCCCTATGTACATTCGCTCAAACTGAATCTAAAGGAGGCACTTGCCGTAACGGAGAGCGCTACGTATGCAGAAGCGGCGCAGCGATTGCTGGACATGGGTGCGGCTCACGTATATATCACCATGGGCGGTGACGGGGTGTACTGCCGCAACGCAGCAGAGGAATGGATTTTCCCCGCTCTACCCGGCGAGATTGTCAATACGACCGGTGCAGGTGACGCTTTTCTTGCTGGAGTGATATACGCGTATACAAAAGGCATCGATTTTCCGCAAACAGCTCAATACGGACTAATGGCAGCACGCGCCACCTTGATGAGCTCCAAAGCAGTTAATCCGGAGATAGGTAACATATTATTATAGATTATAACAAAAAGAGAGTTATGAACCCATATTTAGAAATATCGCCGGAGGTGCAGGAAGCACTGAAGGCAGGCAAACCGGTTGTAGCATTGGAGTCAACCATTATTAGCCACGGCATGCCCTATCCACAGAATGTAGAGACGGCTATGCGCGTAGAACAAACGATCCGCGATAACGGTGCTATTCCGGCCACGATTGCCATTATCGGTGGCAAGCTCAAAGCCGGTTGTAGTCCCGATGAAATCGAGTATTTAGGCAAAAAAGGTCAAGCGGTTATTAAAGCATCCAGACGTGATTTGCCGGTATTGATTGCCCGTAAAGAAGATGGTGCCACTACCGTCACCACCACGATGATTATCGCTGCTATGGCCGGTATTAAGGTCTTTGCCACGGGAGGTATCGGAGGTGTGCATCGCGGCGCGCAACAGACTTTTGATATCTCTGCCGACTTGGAGGAATTGGCTCAAACGCCCGTTATGGTCATTTGTGCCGGAGCCAAGTCGATCTTGGATTTAGGATTAACCTTGGAATATCTGGAGACCAAAGGCGTTCCTGTGATTGGTTACGGAACCGACGAACTGCCGGCTTTCTACACACGTCACAGCGGCTTCGGAGTCGACTATCGCATTGACAGTCCGGAAGAGTTGGCCGCAGCTTTCCAAGCTAAAATCGCCTGTGGATTGAAAGGCGGCATGCTAGTCACCAACCCGATCCCCGAGCAATACTCCATGCCAAAAGAGACCATTGACGCCGCCATTGAACAGGCTCTCCGCGAGATGGAAGCAGCAGGTATTCACGGCAAACAATGTACTCCGTTCCTACTCGCGAAGGTTAAAGACTTGACCGGAGGAGACAGTTTGGACGCCAATATTCAATTAGTACTTAACAACGCACGTCTGGCAGCTCTCACCGCAGCGTGCTTCAAATAATCCATAGTATGAAAAAGACTCTTCTCTTCGTTCTCACACTTAGTGCAACGATGGTGTTTCAGGCTTGCCATAAGCCTCAGCAAGTGATCGGTGTCACGACAGAAGCTATTGCTATTGACGCATCCTTGGATTCGATTCAAGACACCACCTACCTGGCTCAATTAGCTCCTATTCAAGCCGATTTGGCACGCGAGATGGACGTACAGATCGGTTATGCACCAGAAGATCTGTATGTAGCCGGACCCGAGTGCCCGATGCTCAACTGGGCCAGTGATGCATTATGGGAAGCAGCCAAGAAACTATACGACGGTCAAGTAGATATCGCTATTGTGAATATGGGAGGTATGCGCTGTGCATGGCCGAAGGGCCCCATCACTCGAAGAAGCGTATTTGAATTGATGCCGTTTGACAACCGTCTGGTTGTATTGACGCTAAAAGGATCGGACATCATTGACTTATGCCAATCGTTCGCCCAATACGGAGGACAAGGTGTAGCCGGCATGCGCGTCAAGATTGTTGACGGACAGTTGGCCGACGTGCAAGTAGGAGGCAAAGCGATTAATCCGGAGGCGCTCTACCATGTAGCCACCAGTGATTATCTGTCCGGAGGAGCCGACCACATGGATGCGCTCACACGGTACTCGGAATTATGGGATAGCGATGCGCTGATCCGCGATCTGTATCTAAAGATTGTTAGTGAGCAGGACACCGTCCGGTCCGCAGTGGATGGACGCATGACCATGTATCCATAATGGCATATTGTGCTCCACATGCCCTATCGGGGCATCGAAAATGACAGGGTAGTTGTAATCAGCAACTACCTTTTTTATGGTCTGATAGACAGAGCAGGACATAGACGGATCATCTTCGCAATCAGAGAACTGGCCGACAATCAATCCACTAAGATGTGCTAACACCCCACTCATGCGCAGGTTACGCATCATGCGGTCAATATGATAATGCCGCTCCGCTATGTCTTCTATGAGTAGAATGGGGAATTGATAACTGAACTTATGCAGTCCGTACGGCGTGCCTTGCAGTCCGTACAGCACCGATAAGTTACCTCCCACTATCGGTGCGCAGGCATCGCCCATTTGATTGAGCGGATGATTGGCCCATTGATAGGTCAACGGTTCCCCCGCCAAAGCCTTACGAAGAGCCATTATGGGTTCGCTATTCTCCGGAAGGGTCGCAATGTGTTTGCACATGATACCATGCAGCGAAGCTTGCCCGGATAGACCGGAAGCCTGGTGGAGTTCGGTGATATCGCTGAAACCGACTATCGGTTTGTTGATCGCCGGCACTCTGTCTATGATACGCTGCAAGCCATACCCGCCACGTGAGCAGAGGATGATATCCACGGTGGGATCGTTCAATGCTTCTGCTATATCCGACAGTCTGTCTTCATCCGTTCCTGCAAATCGTCCCCATGTGTCGCGTGCGTGCGCGCCCTCGCTCACTATATACCCCCACGCGCGCAGACGCGAGGTAGCGCCATCGATATATGCGGGATCTATGGCTCCGGAAGGGGAGATGATTCGAATCTGTTTCATGCGTACACCTTATACTCTAACCAGTTCACCAAGCGCTTAGGAAGGATACGGTCGAGGAAACACAGTATTCGATAACTGAATCCTCCCACATACTGCGGTTTGGGGCTTCGGCAGGTAGCGATGCGGTAGAACAAGCGCGCCATCTGCACCGGAGACATTCCACCCCGCTCATCTTTCTCCATCGTAGTCACCGCCTTATCCGCTCCACGATACACTTCCGCTCCGGCCGATGACTTACGCCGCGCATCAGTAAAGCCGGTACTAACATCACCTGGCATCATGACGGAAACCGATATTCCGAATTCCCGCACCTCATTCGCCAATGCCAACGCTAACGCATTGATAGCAGCTTTAGAGGAGGAATAGAACGATTGGTAAGGAACAGGCAGCGGAGCCGCCACGGAAGAAGTATAGATGATACGCCCTGCGCGTTGCTTCCGCAATTGTGGCAACACGGCCTGCGTTAGACGGACAGCCCCCATAAAATTGACATCCATCTGTTTCTCCGCTTCCGCTATATCGGTAAACTCTACCGGGCCGGAAATACCGAAACCGGCATTGGAGATAACCACATCTATATGGTCTGTCTGTGTGAGCACCTGTGCAATGGCGTCACGAGTACTGTCACTATGACACACGTCGCAATTCACATGAATGATACGATCGTGCGACACGCCGTGACGACTAAGTTCAAAAACACGCCAGCCCCGCTCTGCAAAGAGTGAGGCTGTCGCTTTTCCTATACCAGAACTACCTCCGGTGATAACTAATACTTTAGTCATTAGCTTTTAACCTTTAGCCATTACATCTCCGGTGCTCCTTCACGCAATACACGCGCAATGATTTCCACCGCCTCATCAATAACCGGCTCAGTATGGGTAGCCATGAGCGTGGTGCGCAGCAAGCACTCGCCTTCCACGCATGCCGGCGCAATAACCGGATTCACGTATACACCCTCTTCAAACATCTTCTTGCCGAAGTAGAGCGTATCCAATGTCTTGTAGGTAAAGATCGGCACGATAGGAGTCGGAGCCTCGATGATCTTCACACCGTTCGCTAACAGTTGTTTCTGGAAGTAGCGCGCGATATTCATCAGACGCGTGGGACGCTCCGGGTCGAGTTGGAGTTGATGCAATGCTTCTAAGGCTGTAGCAGCCGAACAGGGTGTGATAGAAGCAGAGAAGATGAACGGACGACTCACATGGCGCAACCAATCGGCTACATGATGAGAGGTAAGCATACAACCACCGATAGAAGCCAACGACTTAGAGAACGTCAGCATCGTGATATCCACCTTATCCGTCAAGCCGAAGTGCGCAGCTGTACCGCGTCCGCCAGGGCCGAGTACACCGAATCCGTGGGCATCGTCCACCATGACGCGAGCGCCGTATTTCTCCGCTAACGCGCATATCTGCGGCAGTTTACAAATATCTCCACGCATAGAGAACACACCGTCGGTGATGATTAACTTACCGGCATTCTCCGGAATCGACTTCAACTGACGCTCCAGATCCTCCATATCCGAGTGACGATAGCGCAAAACTTTCGCATAACTCAAACGGCAAGCATCGTAGATAGACGCATGGTTCTCGCGGTCGTTGAGGATATAATCATCCTTACCGGCAATAGCCGAGATGATAGCGAGGTTCGTTTGGAAACCCGTCGAAACGGTCATACACTCCTCATAACCGGTAAAAGCAGCTATCTCGCGTTCCAACTGCAGGTGTAGATCCAGCGTACCGTTCAAGAAACGGCTACCGCTGACACCCGTACCATACTTATCCAACGCAGCATGACCGGCTTTGATCACCTCCTCGTTCTCCGTGAAGCCCAGGTAGTTATTACTACCGAGCATGATCACGCGGTGATTCTCCATTTGCACGATCGGTGCCTGTCGGCTCTCCAGCTCGTGGAAATAAGGATAGATCCCTAATTGGCGAACATACTTGAGAGTCTCAAAATGGTCGCATTTTTCGAACAAATCCATATTAGAGGACGTTAAGTTCTTTCAAAATAGCGGTTGTTTTGCGGACTGCAGCCTCAGACTCGTGCAGTTTAGCGCGTTCAGCCTCGCTGATATTCAACTCCAGAATCTTCTCGATACCGTTCTTACCAATGATACACGGAACACCGATGGTGATATCCTTCATACCGTACTCACCCTCGAGGGCAGCGGAGCAAGGAATCATCTTCTTCTGGTCCTTGATAATAGCCTCAGCTACGGAAGCAGCAGCAGCACCCGGAGCCATCCATGCACTGGTACCGAGCAGGCCGGTCAGCGTAGCACCGCCTACCATCGTGCTCTTAACTACATTCTCCAACTCCTCTTCGCTCAGGAACTCGCGAACATTGATACCCTTATAGGTAGTGAAGCTCGTCAACGGAATCATGGTCGTATCACCGTGTCCACCGATAACGAATCCGTCTACGTCGTTTGCGTTGCACTTCAAAGCCTGGCTCAAGAAATATTTCAGACGGGCACTATCCAGCGCACCACCCATACCGATCACGCGATTGCGCGGCAACTTGAGCGCATGGAGTGTCAAATAAGCCATTGTATCCATCGGGTTAGAAACAACAACTAGAATAGCGTTCGGGCTGTACTTGAGAACCTGGTCACAAACACTCTTTACGATGCCGGCATTGACACCAATCAACTCCTCGCGAGTCATACCCGGTTTACGGGGCAGACCGGAAGTGATAATCACTACGTCCGAACCGGCAGTGCGGCTATAGTCATTGGTGACACCTTCTACCACTGTGTCAAAACCCATGAGCTGCGCCGTTTGCATGATATCCATTGCTTTACCCTCTGCAAAACCCTCCTTGATATCAATCAGACATACTTCGTTAGCCACTTCATTAACGGCCAATACATTTGCGCAAGTAGCACCTACGTTTCCTGCGCCTACTACAGTAACTTTACTCATAATGGTATAATTTTAATTAGTTAATTTTCTTAGTTATATGCACTTTAATCTTAAAAAAGCCTGCAAATTTACTACTTTTTTTTCAATTACGCAAGCGCGCGCGCAATTTTATGCAAAAAATCTACTTTTTGCAATGCAAAACGGCTAAATATTCCTGCTCCGGTTGTCCGGGAGTGGGTATGAGTTCAATGAGAGATTTGTGGTTTTCGAACAATCCCAGAGCGGCCAAATCCATAATCGTCGAGTAGCCCGAGCGAGCTATAATATGCTTTGCACCAAGGAAAGCCTTCGCCAATTCCTCATCATTCAAATACGGCACGATAGTTATGTTCCCTCGCCGGAACCGCGTATTGGGTCTATTCATTAGTCCTTGTACAATGAGTACACGTTCTTCGCTTCCTGCAAAGCGCTGTTTAATCTCAGCCTCCAATCTACTTCGCTGAGGTTCCAATCCGCTAAGCACCGCCACCACATCGAATGAAGGAGTAACAGCATGAGCGTATAAAGGAATGAGCGAGAAGCGACTCAACGGACCAATATAGGTAAAGACGCACGATGAAGAGGAAACCGATGACAGGTGACTCAGTTCGCCGGCAAGGCTCTTGCGGATATCTTCATAATCCGGTACCCACACGGCATTATAGTGCTTATACACCCACGAGTGCACTCGCGATGCGAGCGGTTCAGCCCAGCGCCATCCTTGAGGTAGAAAAATACGCAACTGGTGGGTCAGATAGATACATTCTGTAGCCGGGTTATACAATCCAAATCGATTATCGCTCACTACCCGATCAACATGTTCTTCGCGCAAGACCGCTCGAAGCATGGTATGATCTTTGATAGACCAAACTATCAAACGAGGTATAGCTTTACAAATAGCCCATACCTGTCTATTAGAACTGCTATACCTCAATTGCAGCGGCGCGAGATAGACATAGCGCAGGTTGGGAAAATGGCGGCGCAAAAGAGTGAGGCTCTCTCCGTCGCCACCTAAAATGACCTCATGCCCTTCCAACAAGAAACGATGCACCAGTGGTACACATCGGCTGGCATGTCCCAACCCCCAGTTCAATGGTGCAACAAGGACTTTCATGGGTTAGTGAATTAGTGAGTTAGGCAGAAATGATCACATCGTATCCTTTTTGAATCAAAGGAGCAGCTATTCGCTCCATTTCATCGGGAGAAATCTTCTCTAAATGTTCTTCGGGTGTTTGTCGATCAATGACATACATCATAATCTGTTTGGGGTGCAAAATATGCACAGCATCATACCAAGCCTCCAGCTGCTCAGGGGTGGTATTATCGATGGTTAGCCCATTATGCTCTCCGCGCAAGAAACAGGTCTGAAGTGTAAAATCGCCCTTGAACTGCTGCAGCCATCCCATTATTCGATTTACCGTCAGTTCTTCGCTGACCGGCATATCAATGCGCCGCATCATCTCATCCGTAGCCGCATCGAGTTTGAGGATTCGGTTATCACACAACCAAAGCGCCTCCACCACATCGGGTCTGCCCAACTGCGTAGAGTTGCTCAACACGCTCACTTTAGCCGCAGGACAATAGCGGTCACGTAATGTACATGTGTCTCGGATTATTCCGATGAAATCGGGGCGCAACGTAGGTTCCCCATTGCCGGAGAAGGTAATAACGTCCAGCACTATGCCTTCCTGCTGCAAGGCCTGCAATTTAGTCTCCAAAGCGGCGCTCACTTGCTCACGCGTAGGGAGAACCGGTTTATGAACAGGTTGATTCCATCCACATTCGCAATAGACGCAGTTGAAGGTGCATAATTTATGCTCCAGCGGCATGATCTCCATGCCGAGGCTTACTCCCAAACGCCGGCTATGTATCGGTCCATATGCGATGCTTTGAAAAAGCATGGATGTAATTGAGTTACTATTCGTTTATATATTGATTACCCGATTGCCGAGCACTTTGCATATATCATTGCGATCTTGGAGCAACTTGGGCTGATGTGCCAAAAGAGCCATCTGTTTGTTCCAATCATTATCCTGCTGCGCTTGTTTCAGCTCCGCATCCAATTGCTCAATCTGCATATTGATAACCGTCAGTTTGATCTCAAACAGCAATCTTGTCACCAGTTGCCCCATTTGCGTTTTGTCGGTTGTCGACTGCACAAATTGATATTTCTCCGCTATCATCTCAATGGCCGTTGCACTCACCTGCGGATCCGGATGGAATTTATAGAACGATTCAGCCTTAAAGCCCTTGTCTTGATAATGCCGTTTGTACTCATCTATGATGGTTTGGTAAATGGGATTTGGCGCTTTGATTTCATCCGCCTCCAGCGAATATATGATCACTTCACCGATGGCGTAACGCGTGTCGCCTATCTCGACCTGTTGCTCGCCGTAACGGACAATCAACTGTATAAGATTATAATAATTCTGCTCCAGCGGACTAATTGGTTTAGGTAATTCAACCTGTTCTTTTTCCTCTTTTTTCGGTTGCTCCGGAGCAGATTTTTTACGCAGTTTCAACACTTCCACCGTGAGCACTTTCTCGCTCATATGCAGTCGTTCCGCCGTATCTTTGATATAGACCTGACGGGTGATTATATCCGGAATGATAGCGATGGAAGCGGTGATATCCTTAATCAGTTCTGCTCGTTTGAACGGATCCTCTCCTGCATCTTTACTCAGCAGTGCGGATTTGAAACGAATGAAGTCCGTCTGGTGCTCCTCTATATATCGGATAAACTCGGTGGAATCGTGGTTTTGCGCATAACTATCGGGGTCTTCCCCATCGGGCAGCAACACCACTTTGACATTGAATCCGGCCTCCAAAAACATGTCTATACCTCGCAGCGCGGCATGTATGCCGGCAGCATCGCCATCATACAATACCGTGATATTGCTTGTGAAGCGTTTGATGAGCCATATCTGCGGTTTGGTAAGAGCTGTACCTCCACTCGCCACCACGTTCTCAATGCCGGACTGATACATAGAGATCACATCCATCTGTCCCTCTACCAGATAGCACATATCCGCGCGGGCAATGGCCTGTTTGGCTTGAAAAAGTCCGTACAACTCGTTCGTTTTGGAGTAAATGAGCGAGTCGGGCGAATTGACATATTTGCCAACGTTATCTTTCTTTTTGAGAATACGTCCGGCGAAAGCAACCGGTTTGCCACTTACCGTGAAGATTGGAAACATAACACGGTCACGGAAACGGTCATAGAGTCGTCCGTCCTCACTCTTGCCCACCACACCGACACCAATTCGGGTATCTACGTTATTGACAATATACTCCTCCTTGAAACCTTCTTTTTTCAATGCAGCGGCCAGAGGATTTCCTTTTTCGGGCGAGTAGCCGAGCTGATACTTACGGATGATATCATCGCGCAATCCTCGCTCGCGAAAATATTTGAGTCCTATAGCCTGTCCTTCCGGTGTATCCCATAATTGCCGCTGGAACCACTTATTGGCAAAGTCGTTGACTACAAACATCGATTCGCGGTTGTCTTGCCGCTGCTGTTCCTCCTTGGTCAGTTCACGTTCCTCAATCTCTATGTGGTATTTTTTTCCTAACTGCTTGAGTGCCTCTACATAACTGCACTGCTCTATCTCCATAATGAAACCGACCGCGTTACCGCTCACGCCACAACCAAAACACTTATAGATACCTTTGGAAGGGCTGACGGTGAATGAACCCGTTTTCTCGTTATGGAAAGGACACAAGCCGATCAAGTTTGCACCGCGTTTGCGCAAGGTGACATAGTCGGCAACGACTTCTTCTATTTTCGCTGCCGCATTGATTTTCTCTATGGTTTCGTGAGGAATCAAGACTTTTACTGTTTAGTCGTTTACCATTTACGATTTACTTGTACCAAAGGTACATACCTACCTTGATAGACCATTGGTCGAGTCGACCACGGGTATATCGATCATCCAACGATGCACTGAACTTCTGCTCTTTATACGGATTAATCAATCCGAAGTCGTATCCTCCGCGCAGGAAATAGCGCTGGTATTGGAAGCCTGCACCGAGCCCCCATGTGATATTGAGATGGCGAAGCGGGTCGGAAGTCTCATAGCGATTGGAAAGCACAGATGTACGGTTAATGGAACCATCAAAGTTCTGTATCTCTGTATCTAAACGATCTTTGAAAGCCACACTGTACTGAAGAGACGGACCAGTATACAGCATTAGATAGGTCTCCTTAGCCACCTCAAATTTATATTGCCAATCCACAAATAGTTCAAATTCGTGATAGGTTGTCACCGTACGCATACGAGGATAATTGGTAATACCAGTTGTCTTCCAAGCGGAATGTCCGGCTGCGAATGTGTAATTGATTCCTACCGTGCTACCAAAACCGGCCACATAAGTAGCATCATACACGACACCAACCTTCAATCCATTCAGTTTTGTTACATTCATCAACGAATCTTTTGGAAGCAGCAAAGCATCGTTTTGCCTCAAAATAGGTTGTGCCCATCCAATTTGGAATCCAAGTCCGCTTTTAGGCATCTCTTTTGCCCATGCGCCCATAGCAAGACAAGCTATGACAATCGCTAAAAATACTTTTTTCATATTGCAATATTATTATTTTTGTACTTTTCTAAACACATCATCCGGCCCGGTTGGTCTCACATCATCCGCCCAGAAGAACAGCGCCAGTTTATCAGCTCCGGACGGTATTTTATCCATGGGATAAAGCACACCGGTCGTTTCTTTGGTAAAACGAATATGATGAATCTCCTGATTCTCCACGTAGATACGAATAAAACTACTCTCAGTAGTATTGATTCCCACATACTCGCCATCATCCTGCTTGGGGTAATAAATGGTCAGCGCATTGCCGCTCATATCAATCAGTTTCACTTCGCCATCATTCAAATAAGCGGTCACTTCTTTTCCACTCATCTGGTTGTAGAAGTTAACAGAATCTTCCATCACGCAGAGCGCATTACCGTAGCCTACCGCATGCTCCACCGTTCCGTCAACCAGAAAAACAATCATACTATCTGCCGACAACTGCTGGTTCTCGCTCCAGCAGATGGGTTTCCTATACAGGTGCATGGTTGAATCAGAGCCCATATAGATCAGCGAATCGCAAGTCATCTGCATATCATCCCGATACACTCGCACCCCGTAATGCCCTCTCACTCGGCGATAAGTGCTATCCATAAGCGCACTATCGGTATAGTTCATCTCCTCCGTAAACAATGTATCCGCATGGATATACGTATAATGCACAGAGTCAGACCAATCGACCATCAATGCGCTGTCAGTGGCATACCCGCGGTTGTGCTCTTCCCACATCTGGCCATACTCACCGTAGAGCGTGATTTGCTCTGCTGAGTCTACCATCTGCATATTGCCCAATACTTGTCCGAAACCGATGCGCTTGTCATAATAGATAGTATCACCCGTCATAAGATTGCCATCCGCATGATGCACCACCGACCGATCCAACAACATAGACTGCTCGGTGTCAGTGTTATACCATCCTCGCGAAGACGTGATATCCGTCTCCTCTTCATATACTATCTGCGTCGGACTGACGATATCTGCCACTTTGGTATCCGTGTTATACAACAACGTGTCACTCGTCAATACAAATCGCGGATTGGTAAGAACCACTGTCTTGCTAAACACCGCCTGCTTGGTTTTCGGCCGGTAGTTACCGCGCACAGATGTGAGAGTATTGAGCGTATCTTTCACTTCCCCTCCGGTATAGTAGTATGCTACCCCTTCCATACGGTCATAATTCAGACTATCCGTAGTTAATATCGTTGGGTTCTCATTCGCTTTTCCATGCACAAGTGACACATGTCTCCGCAATCGCGCTAACTTGGTATTCCCGTCATAAAAGAGCAGGTCACCAAATCCCTGCAATGTATCTCCTTGCACAAAACGCACGTGTCCGAAGGCATCCAAGGAATTGGTGTTTTCGTAAAAATAGGCACTGTCACAATACATCAGCGCTTCATCATGCCGAAAAACCACATTGCCTTTCAAAATCTGGGCATGAGCTATACGCAGTTCATCATAACTAAGGTTCTCCGCTCGCTCCAAATAGACCATTGTCTGGGAGGAAAGGGAATGCGGAAAAAGAAACATGGACAAAAGACCGAATACTATCGGTCGAATCATTTTGGTATGTTTCCTTTCCTCGAACATAATGAGCGTTTAATCATGAATCCATCCCGGGTACTCAAAATCACAACCCTGCCACCCCGGAGCAATCTGAATGAAAGTGGTCTGCTGCTTCTTCAATATCCATTTCTGTAAGAACTCAGCGCTCATTTTTTGCTCCAGCATCGCCTTGATTGTTTGGAAGTCGTCCGTGAGATTCGCACGATGGACATCTGTTTTTTTCTTCACCCGAACGATAGCACAGACCTCGCGATTCTTGGTCTGATCCATCATCACAAACGGTTGAGAAATCTCTCCTTCTTGAAGATTGTATATCTGCTTTGCAATCTCCGGCGCCAATTCCTGGTATTCAAACTGGCTACCTCCTGTATTCGGATTAATCATCAAGCCGGCATTCATCACCGTGTTTTTATCTTCGGAGAAACGAATAACCGCCTGCTCAAATTGCAAGCTGTCCGCCACAACCAGTTGGCGAATACTATCCAGTTTGTTGATGGCGTTGATTTTATCCGTAGCGCTGATGCGCGGCCGCAGCAGGATGTGACGGCAATTGATACGCTCGCCTTTTTTCTCAATCAGTTGAATAATATGATACCCGTACTCCGTCTGAACAATACGGCTGACGCGTCTTGGGTCGTTTAAGTTAAATGCCACATCGGCGAATTCGGTCACCAATTGTCCGCGTCCTACAAATCCCAGTTCACCACCACGCTTGGCACTCTCCGTGTCTTCGGAATAGAGTCGCGCTAACATTCCAAAATCCGCACTGCCGTTCTGCACACGTTCGGTGAACTCGCGCAAACGCTGTTTGATGCGCTCTATCTCCTCCACCGGCACAGGGGGCTCGAAACTCAGGATCTGCACCTCCACTTGCGCGGGCATCATCGGAATAGAATCCATCGGTAGCGAATTGTAATAACGCCGAATGTCGGCCGGAGTCGGTTTGATATCCGCTGTCAGCCGCTGCTGCATCTGCTGAATAATCATCTGATTACGCACAGTCGTCATCAGTTCTTCGCGTATCTCACTGGTCGGTTTGCGGAAATACTCCTCCATCTTCTCTTTCGAGCCGATTTGGTTGATATAATAATTGATACGCATATCCACCTGATGGCTCACCGTCGATTCGTTGGCATCAATCGAATCGATTACCGCTTGGTGCAGGAACAGTTTCTGAATAGCTAACTGCTCGGGGATGATACAATATGGGTCTCCTGCTATCTGCTGTCCTTCGTATAGCCATCTCAACCGCTCTTCCTCTACCTCAGAACGTAGGATTGCCTCATCGCCGACCACCCAAATCACCTCATCTATTACTCCTTGAGCCTGCACCATAAGACTAATGAGAAGGCAGATGAACAAACTATTTCGTTTTAACGCACTCATACCAACTGATTATTATTCGTTATAAAAATTCACTTTCTTATCTTGTATCGCTTCGTTATACAACCGTTCGCGCTCTTTTTGCAAGAACTCCACCTGCCGCGCGTTGAGGATCATTTTTTCTATCTCCGGCCGCGCATATTCAATTGGCATTTGCGCACCGAGGAGATGTTTCTCTGTAACCTGAAGGATGTATATCTGAAGCGAATCTGACGCCTCTATCTGATTTTTGTTTTTCAGCGCTGTTTCCAGTTCGGCACGCTCGATAGGTATATGAGCCATCATTTCGGTAGTCGTCATCCATTTGTTGGTAAACAACTCATAGCCACTCGCATTCTGATAGGCATATTTCTCGATAGCATCTAACTTATCCTCCTTCAGATTACCGTTAGCCTCTTTTACCTCAGCCAGCATTTTTTTCAATTGCGGCAGTTTCGGAGCATCCAGCGGAACCACTAACAGCAAACCCTTCAGTATGCTTTCGTCCAATTGGAAACGATCCGGCATCTGCAGATACACTTGCTCGACCATGGTGTCAGACACTGTCTTTGGCATACGCCGCTCCACCAGATAGGCCTCATACGCCTGCGCGTACAGCGTGCGCCTATAGTCCTCCACCATCTGCTCCATCTCGGAGATGGCATGCGACTTAGCCGCTTCGTAAAGCAAGATATCTTTTGCCCACTGACTGATATATTGCTGCGCCACACGCAGGCTATCCTCACTTGACATTCCGACCGTCAACGAATCCAAGGTCGAACGGTATATATAATTACCATTCAACTCCACTACCGCTCCAACGCGTTGTTTTTTCTCCAATGCTGTACAAGCGCCACACAACAAGCATGCCAAGAGTACAGATACTATTCCAATTTTTTTCATATTACGCAAATTTGGTGCAAAGGTACAGAAAATTTTGCATATATGCAAATTTTTCTACTTTTTTATCGTATATAATCGATGTCCGTCCACCTGCTCATATTTGTCAGGCAGGGCTATCTGCGGAGCGGGAACTCCGTCTCCTATCTTCAGTTCCGGAGCCACCTCGATGTGTATTTCATCCCAAATACCGGTGTTCAAGATATGTGCCAGCAACGTAGGCCCTCCTTCCACCAGGATGGAATGAATATTCCGCTTAGCTAGGTCCGCCAGCACCTGTGGCCATTCCGTATGCTCACGATACACGATCGTCTCGCTTTCATCGGATAAAATACGTGCATCAGAAGGTATAACGCCATGTCTATCCAGCGTTACTCGGATGGGATTTCTTCCTTCCCAATGGGTATTCAGTAACCGTGGGTTATCCAGCAGTACTGTCCGCGTACCCACCATGATCGCCATATTCTCTGCCCGCATGCGATGCACGATTGACTTGGTGGCCGGAGTTGAAATGGCTAATGCACCATTGAGGTGCGTATGGGTGGAGGAGGAGAGATGGGTGATTTCTCGTTTGTAATCCACAAAACCATCTGCGGTCTGCGCCCATTTAAGAATCACGTACGGTCGTTTTTTCTCATGCAGACACAGAAAACGCTTATTCAATTCGCGGCACTCCTGTTCTAACACGCCCACCACCACTTCTATACCGGCTTCCCGTAATAGTTGCACACCTTTTCCCGCCACCAGAGGGTTGGGATCCAGCATTCCTACCACCACGCGTCCGACACCTTTTTCGATAATTAGTTTGGCGCACGGCGGTGTCTTGCCATAGTGACTGCAGGGTTCGAGGCTGACAAAAAGAGTACACTGCGACAAATCGATATTTGGATATTTCGATGTTTCGAGATTTTTAAAACAATTGACTTCCGCATGCCCTTCGCCGTATTTTTCGTGCCAACCCTCCGCTATTATCTGCTCATCCGAGTTGCACACCAAAACGGCTCCGACCATAGGATTTGGAGCTACATAGTATTCTCCCCGTCGTGCAATTTCAATACATCGTGCGATATAATTTGCGTAATCCATTTTTTTTTTGTAATTTTGCAGCGTGATTCCGATTATACAACATATTGCTTCGCTATTACAAGCCGTTTATTCACCCGATGAATCGGAGGCATTAGCTTGGTGGATCGTGGAAGAAGAGACCGGTCTCTCCCGCACGCAATTGCAATTCGGGCGCAAAGATACTACTTTTTCGCCACATATGCAAGAAATAATCCACCGTTTATTGCATTTTGAGCCTATTCAGTACATTTTCGGCCACACTTTATGGCACGGTTTGGATTTGAGAGTCACTCCCGCCACACTCATTCCGCGGCCGGAGACAGCGGAACTGGTAGAGAAACTTTCAACGTTCCGGGTTCTGTCTTCCACTACGCCCGTAAGGGTGCTTGATATCGGTACGGGAAGCGGCTGTATTGCCATTGCACTCAAAAAAATGCACCCGGACTGGCAGATTACCGGCATCGATATATCGGAAGAAGCACTAGCGGTAGCGCGAGACAACGCGCAGCGAAATGAGGTAGATGTTACATTCGAGCACGGGGATATTTTCTCCGAATCCATCGGGCGAAAACGATCGTACGACATCGTCGTATCCAATCCTCCCTATATATGCGAGCATGAAAAAAAGGCCATGCGGCCTAATGTATTGGATTACGAACCAGCCATCGCGCTGTTTGTTCCGGACGCCGATCCGTTGCTATTCTACCGACGCATCGCCTCGTTGCAGTTGGGTTCACACTTGTTTTTTGAAATCAACGAAACCTATGCCGCCGAGATGGAGATGATGCTGCGACAAGAGGGGTACGAAACCATTCGTGTAGACAAAGACATGTATGGAAAAGCACGAATCGTATCAGCTCACTTGCCTATTCGTTCTTTTTGATATCCTGCGCATTCATTTGTAAGGTCGTTCGGCCGCGATAACTATTCTCCTCGAGATAGAAGCATACATCCACCGACTTGCCATTCTGCAAGTGGGTCGCTTTTTCGCCTTGTCCGAACGCGATTCCATCCATAGCCACGACGCGATCGGTTAGATCCAAATGGAGGTGTTTGCCATCGCTCACTGCTCGCGTATTGCGGTTATTAATCAAATGACGACACAGGAAGAGCGGTCGTTCGTTGCCCGGTCCGAATGGCTCAAGGCACTGCAGGATCTTGTACATCTTCCAGTTCATATCACTCAACTCCACTTCGGCTTCTATATCCAGCGTCGGCACCTGTTGCTCCGGCGTGATATGAGCGGCAACGTACTCCTCAAAACGACGCTGAAACTCCGGTAGATCTTTGAGATGCATACTCAGTCCCGCAGCGAACTTATGTCCGCCGAAGTTCGTCAGCAGGTCACGACAGGAATCGATGGCCGTATAGATATCGAAATCACTCACGGACCGGGCGCTACCACTGATAAGATCATCATCCGAAGCCGTCAACACAATCGTGGGGCGGTAATAGGTCTCTGTCAATCGGCTGGCTGCTATTCCTACTACTCCTTTATGCCAATCGGGCGAATAGACCACCGTGGTGTATTTGCTTGCATTCAACGGATCTTTTTGCAGTTGCTCCAAAGCTTCATCCGTAGTCTTGCTGTCATAATCGCGGCGATCCTGATTATAGGAATCTATATCTTGCGCGAAGCGGAAGGCATTCTCCGCATCATCGGTGATTAAGAGTCGTACGGCTTCCGCACCGCTTTTGATACGTCCGGCGGCATTGATTCGCGGACCTATCTTATAAACCAGATCACTGATGGTGATGGTCTTACCTTCTATCCCAGCCACCTTCATGATAGCCTGCAATCCGACGGAGGGTTGTGCGTTCAGTGCCCGCAAACCATAAAAAGCCAAGATGCGGTTCTCACCGGTAACAGGCACAATATCGCTGGCGATAGACATCGCCAGCAAGGGGAGTAGGCGATAGACTTCCTGCATCTCCAAGCCACGCCGCTGAGCGTAGGCCTGCGCCAGTTTGAACCCTACTCCACAGCCGCTCAGTTCTTTGAACGGATAGAGACAATCCGCCCGCTTCATATTCAGCACCGCCACTGCTTTCGGAATGATCGTACCGGGGGTATGGTGGTCACAGATTATGAAATCCACACCGATACTATTGGCATAATCCATCTTCTCAACCGCCTTGATACCACAGTCAAGTGCGATAACCAAGGTGCATCCTTTCTCTTTAGCAGTATCTATACCTTTGGTGGAAATACCGTAGCCTTCGGTATAACGGTCAGGGATATAATAAATCAGGTTATCGGTCTGCGTGCGCAGGAAGGAATACATCAGTGCGACTGCGGTGGTGCCATCCACATCGTAGTCGCCATACACCATGATACGCTCGTTGTTATCTATCGCCTTGCATAACCGATCCACTGCAGCTCCCATATCGCGCATCAAGAACGGATCGTGCAAGCTGTCCAGAGAAGGACGGATATAAGCTCGCGCCTCCGCACCGGTTTTCAATCCTCTTCCGGCCAATATACGGGCAGCCGCCGGACTGATATCCAGTTCGGTGCTCAACCGCTCAGCAGCCTGCTGCTGCTCAGCAGTCAGTTCGCGTATATGCCAGTTAATATCCACTCTAACCTCTAATTTTTACCTCGTATTCGTCCGCTTCTTCCCATTGGGGCAACACTTCGCGGAAATGACGCAGTTTCTCGATAGAGAAATCCACAATTCGTGTCCCTGCCTCATAATCGTCAAAACCGGCCAGATCGTGCAACCAGGTATCATATGCTACCGAATGACCGACATAGTCAAGTTGCAATCCATCCGTTCCGACCATATTAACCGCTACCGCATAGCAATGGTTCTCTGCCGCCCGGGCTTGTATCAACGCATCCCAATACTGAATGCGAACGGTAGGCCAGCATGCGACGCATATGAACAGGTCGTACAAGTTCTGCTTATCCTGCCGTAACCACACCGGGAACCGCAGGTCGTAGCACACGGCAAGCCGTATTTTCACCCCTCTGAACTCCCATATCGTTCGTTCGTTGCCGGGGGTAAAGAACTCTGCTTCTCCGCCACTTTTATACAGGTGATGTTTGTCGTACCAGGACGGGTTCTCGTGTGGCCGGAACATGAATCCGCGGTTGTATAACCGGTTTTGCTCTGTGACCATTAACGAACCGACGATCGCCATGTCGTAGGTGTCCGCCATCTGCTGCAAGGCTTGACAGACCGGTCCAGTTCCCCACTCTTCAGCCAATCCGGGTCTGTCGGTGCAGAACCCGGTGCTGAACATCTCCGGCACCACTGCTATATCCGCTTGTCCGGCAATAGCCCGCAAGCGTTCGTCCAATAAACCTACGTTCGCCTGCGGGTTAGCCCATTCAATCGGATATTGCAACAATGCAACCTTCACCTTTATCCTTTAGCCTTTTTACCTTTTTCTCCACCCGCTATATTCTCGCGCATAGCGGTATCGGCCTGCATATTCTGCATACGGTAATAATCCATGATTCCCAGATTACCGTTACGGAATGCTTCAGCCATAGCCTGCGGAACCAATGCCTCCGCCTCAATCACTTTCGCGCGAGCTTCCTGTGCTTTGGCTTTCATCTCCTGCTCACTGGCAATAGCCATCGAGCGACGCTCTTCGGCTTTAGCCTGAGCAATATTCTTATCAGCCTCAGCCTGATCCATCTGGAGTTGGGCTCCGATGTTCTTACCAACATCAATATCTGCTATATCGATGGAGAGTATCTCAAATGCCGTGCCGTCATCCAAACCTTTGGACAGCACCAGTTTGCTGATCGAATCCGGATTCTCAAGCACTTGCTTATGGCTCTCTGCGCTACCGATAGAGCTCACAATACCCTCACCGACACGCGCCAGGATAGTATCTTCTCCGGCACCACCGACCAATTGTTTAATATTCGCACGTACGGTGACACGCGCTTTAGCAATAAGCTGAATACCGTCTTTTGCCACTGCGGTTACAGGCGGGGTATCAATCACTTTGGGGTTCACCGACATCTGCACAGCCTCGAACACATCGCGGCCGGCCAGATCAATAGCGGTAGCCATCTGGAACGGAAGGGTAATACCGGCTTTGCTGGCGGAAACGAGAGCATGTACCACGCGCTCAATATGACCACCGGCCAGATAGTGTGCCTCCAGTCCGTCACGTTTAACATCCGTCAGACCGGCCTTGTGGGCCTCGATCAGACAGTTTACAATCTTTGCGGGTGGTACCTTACGAATACGCATCAGGAAGAGTTGGATTAAACTGATATGTACTCCACTAACGGCAGCATTAATCCATAGCATGAAAGGCACATAGTACAAGAAAATGATTACACCAATGCCTATCAATCCGATCAGCACCAGTTCAAGAATTCCGAATTCCATCATAATGACTCCTTTTTTAATATTATTTGTAGTGAATTAGTCTTCTTTCTTCTCCGACTTATCCTCTTCCTTTTTCAACTTATTGTTCGCCAACTCGACATGACTGTCAATCTTGGTATCAAGCGCCATCTTATCGAGCGCCCGGCTGCGAAGGAATCCCCAAATAGCCAGCGCCATAAGGAGCACACAAGCAGCCAGCGTAATCAGACCGGCGACCTGACCCAGCATCAACCATGCCACCACTACTGCTCCAATCAAGCATGCGAAACCGCCCACACCCGCAATACCGAAACCGGGAAGAAGGAACATCTCCATTAATAATAGCGCGACGCCCGCGAGCACTAATAATACGACTAAAAAAATATCCATGCAAGTGTTTTTATAAAAAATTTACAACTATTTTTTTCTAAATCGGCTGCAAAGATACTAAATATCTTTGATATATGCAAGCGTATATAAAAAAATTTGCACAAATAAATTAATTATACTACTTTTGCAGCCGTTTTTTGAGGTTACTCCTTATTTAATAGTGACTATGAGCAAGAATTTAGTAATAGTTGAGTCTCCGGCCAAGGCTAAGACGATTGAGAAATTTCTGGGTAGCGAATACCACGTATTGAGCAGTCAAGGTCATGTGCGCGATATTGAGCCGGTAGGAAAGAATTCGATGGGTATTGATTTTGATCACGGTTATCAACCTCATTATGCGCTTGATCCTCACAAGGAGCATCTGATTGAGCAGTTGCAACGCGAGGTGAACAAAGCGGAGACGGTGTGGTTGGCATCCGATGAAGACCGCGAAGGAGAAGCGATAGCATGGCATTTGAAAGAAGTGTTGGGTTTAGCGCAAAAGAACACCAAACGTATTGTATTCCACGAGATTACCAAGTCCGCCATTCAGGACGCCATCCTTCATCCGCGCGATATAGATTATAATCTGGTCAATGCACAGCAAGCCCGCCGTGTGCTGGATCGTATTGTAGGATTTGAATTATCTCCTATTCTTTGGAAGAAGGTAACCACGGGTTTGTCCGCAGGTCGTGTTCAATCCGTAGCGGTACGGTTGATTGTAGAGAAAGAGCGGGAGATTGAGTCCTTCCGCGCCTCCTCATCCTATCGTGTTTTTGCCGATTTCATCGGAGTAAATCCTGGCGATGCATCGGTACTCAAATGCGAGTTGAATCATCGTTTCTCTCACAAGAAAGATGCGATTGAATTCTTAGAGAGCCTCAACACCTCACAGTTCATTGTGCGGGATGTGCAGCGCAAGCCGATCAAGCATCTGCCGGCACCTCCGTTCACCACTTCCTCATTGCAACAGGAAGCGGCTCGCAAACTCAAATTCACAGTCTCTAAGACGATGCGTTTGGCGCAGTCGTTGTACGAAAGCGGTCATATCACCTATATGCGTACCGACTCGGTCAACCTGTCCACACTGGCGCTGGGAACGAGTAAGGAAGTGATTGCAGAGCAGTACGGAAAAGAGTATGTACACACCCGTCAGTTCCACACCAAATCCAAGGGTGCGCAAGAGGCGCATGAGGCCATCCGCCCGACGTATATGAACACCTTGAGTGCTGGAGCGACTAAAGATGAGCAGCGGTTGTATGAACTGATTTGGAAACGCACGATTGCTTCTCAGATGGAAGAGGCGGAGAGCGAGAAGACCACGATAGAAGTCTCTATTCACGGAAGCAAGTATGCTTTCGTTGCCACCGGAGAGATCATCACGTTCGACGGTTTCACACGCGTGTACGTACAATCTACGGATGAAGAGACGGAAGAGCGCCGTATATTACCAGCCATGTCGCCGCGGGAGCGTTTGCGTTTGCAAAACGCAGAAGCTGTGCAGACCTACGCCAAGCCTCCCTATCGTTACAACGAAGCTACGCTGGTTAAGCGAATGGAGGAATTAGGTATTGGTCGTCCTTCTACCTATGCCACGATCATTGAGACTATTCAACACGTTAAATACGTAGAGCGCGGATCTGTAGCCGGTCAAAAACGAGATACTTCGGTGCTGACGCTCAAGAACGGCATGGTGAACGAGAAGCAGAAATCCGAGATGTACGGAGCGGATGCACAACGTCTGCTGCCAACCGACCTGGGAATCATCACCAACGATTTTCTGGTAGAGCATTTCCCGGCAATATTGAGTTACGATTTCACCGCGCACGAAGAAGAGCAATTCGACAAGATAGCGATCGGACGTGCCGACTGGGTGCAGACGGTAGATGCCTTCTATAAGACCTTCCAACCGCTTCTTTCTGCGATTCCATCGGGAAAAGTAGCCGGTCGTCTATTAGGAACCGATCCTGTAAGCGGACAACCTATTTACGCCAAGATCAGTAAGATTGGTCCGTGCGTACAATTAGGTGATGCAGTGGATGAGAAACCGCGTTTCGCCAGTCTGAAGAAAGGTCAGTCTATTTTCTCTATCACGCTTCCGGAAGCGCTGGATTTGTTCAAGACCTCTCTGCCGATGAATTTAGGCGAATACGAAGGTAAAGAAGTGATTATCGGCGAAGGCAAATACGGTCCTTACGTGCATTACGACAAAGCTTTTATCAGTATTCCGCGCGGCAAAGACCCGTTAAGCATGACTATGGCGGAGGCCATCGCGCTGATTATAGAAAAGCAGCAGACCACCATGCCGATTCAAGAATGGGGCAATGTGCAGGTGCTAAACGGTCGATATGGAGCATATATCCATACGCCGGAAGGCAATTATCAATTACCAAAAGGCTTGACCGCAGAAACGGTTACGGAGGCAGAAGTACGGGAAATAATGGCTAAAAACGAGCCTATTAAGCCCGGAAAACGTACTTTTCGCAAAAAAAGTACAAAATAATTTGCATATATAAAAAAAAAGCAGTACCTTTGCACCCGCTTTTGAAGGAAAGCGTGTAGAGCGAGAAAATTATTGCCTGCAAAAATAATCGAGAATCGAGAAAATTTGCGCAAGCAAATAATCGAAGCGAACGAAAGTGAGCGAGAAGTGGCGCAGTTGGTAGCGCACTACGTTCGGGACGTAGGGGTCGCGTGTTCGAGTCACGTCTTCTCGACGAAAGAGTCATCAACAAGATGGCTCTTTTTGTTTGATAACAGCTATGATGTTCTTCTTAACCCTTCGGATACGATTATCATAACCCTTTGTAGATGTTCCAGATCCAGTTGAGAGCGATGACAACCGCTACAATAGCAAGCACCCATGTGGGCCAATTGCCCATTAACACATTACGTAGCGTTTTGGTTCCTCTATAGCAGTCAATGAACTCCCAAACGGGTGCGACGATTAGAAAAAGTATCAGCAATACGGAAAGAGGGTTGATGGTAATGGCGGTCCACACCTGTCCGTGCAGGAGTGCGATGAGTGCTCTTGTTCCTCCGCATCCGGGACACGGCAGTCCTGTGATTGCCTTGAACGGGCAACCAATCGGTAATTGAAAATATGCGGCACCGAGTACAAGTACCAGTGCCGCAAACTCAATTAACACGAGCCATATGAATGGCCTGAATCGAGCCACGTAGGATTAAGCGATGCCTTGAGCTGCAAGAGCCTCTTTAATCTTACCGAAGTTGAACTCTTTAGCACGGTTCTTAGCGCTGAACCAGTCGATGATAGCCCAAATGCTGCAACCACCGCAGGTCAGAAGTTTCAGAACACCGAGACCAGCCTGGCCGAGATAGAAACGGTCAACACCGTAACCACCCAAGAAGATAGCGAGCAACAGAGCTACTTTCGGGTCTTTCAGTTTAATAGCCTCAATGCTGATCATTTGATCGTCATTAATCTTTGCCAAAGCTGCCTTCAACTCTGCAACTTTCTCCTCAGGAAGCATTCCGGCGTTTTTTGCCAAGTAAGCTTCAATTTTTGCTTGATCCATAGTAATAATTTAAAATTTATGCCTACTCTTCAGCGGATTTTCGGCACCCTCCGTAAAATAATCGCCTGCAAAGGTACTATTTTTTTTTCAAACATGCAAGATTTTTCCTATTTTTTTTCCAATATACCACTTTTTTTATCTTTTTCGTAATAATTTGTGCCCATCAGAGACGAAAAAATTGCAAGAAAGCAAATTTTTTTGTAATTTTGCATGCCTTTTCGATAGGCGTTGAGAAAAAAGGATTAAATCTATGTATCCACAACAGATTATTGATGCGTTGCGCCACGTGCGCTATCCGGGAACCGGCAAAGATTTGATAGAAAGCGGTATGCTGGAGGATGACATCCGCATATCGGGTTATGAGGTATCGTTTTCACTTATCTTCCAGAAGGATAACGATCCGTTTATGAAATCGGTAGTGAAGGCTTCCGAGGCTGCGCTGAAGACCTATATTGATCCGAATGTGGCACCGCATATTCATGTAAAGGTGAAAGGTGAAAGGTTAAAGGCGAAAGTTGAAAGTCCTCGGATTCGTGCCAAGCATGTAATCGCTATTCATAGTGGTAAGGGTGGCGTCGGCAAATCGACCGTCACGGCTAATCTGGCGGTTGCTTTAGCGCAAGCGGGTTACCGTGTAGGGCTGCTAGACGCCGATATACACGGCCCGTCGATGCCGAAGATGTTCGGCACGGAAGACTGTAGACCGGTGTCGGTAGAGGAAGAGGGACGCACATTGATTGAGCCGATTGAGCAATACGGAGTGAAGATGCTGTCCATCGGGTTCTTTGTTAATCCGGAGCAGGCGGTTATCTGGCGTGGCGGCATGGCCAGCAATGCGATTAAGCAACTGATTGAAGATGCGCATTGGGGTGAATTGGATTATTTCTTGATTGACCTACCGCCCGGCACGAGCGATATACACCTCACCTTGATCTCGGAACTGCAGTTAACGGGTGTGATTGTCGTGACGACACCGCAACCGGTAGCCTTGGTGGATGCGCGGAAAGGCGTGGAGATGTTCCGTAACGAGAAGGTGAATGTGCCTATTCTCGGTTTGGTAGAGAACATGGCATGGTTCACGCCCGCCGAACTGCCGGATCATAAATACTATATCTTCGGCAAGGAGGGAGGCAAAGCCTTAGCGGAAGAATTAGGTATTCCCTTGTTAGGCCAGATTCCGTTGGTTCAATCGATTCGCGAAGGAGGCGATAATGGTTTACCTGTTGCGTTGCAAATGGGTCATCCGGCTGCCGCGGCATTTGACCACATTGCCCAAAAGCTGATAACTAAAGTCTGATATGTCCAGAACGACCGAACTCGGCACAGCGCCGGTACATAGCTTGCTGTTCAAGTACGCGCTACCCGCCATCATTGCGATGACGGCGAGTTCGTTGTACAATATAGTGGATAGCATCTATATCGGTCACGGTTGCGGAGCGTTGGCGTTAGGAGCGCTGACGGTGGCGAAGCCTTTCATGGACATATGCGCTGCCTTCGGAAGCCTGGTGGGTGTAGGCGCATCGTCTCTGCTGGCTATTTATCTGGGAGAGAAAGACTACGACCGAGCCAACCGGGTACTGGGTAATGTAATTGTGCTCAACATCATCCTATCGGCCATTGTGATGGTGATCGGTTTGATTTGGTTGGATCCTATATTGATGGCTTTCGGTGCGAGTGAGGACACGTTGCCTTACGCGCGCGATTATATGGAGATCATTTTATACGGCAATATACTGACGCATATCTATTTCGGATTGAATGCGATGTTGCGTTCGGCAGGTCACCCACGTTTCTCCATGGCGGCCACTATAGTGGCTGTAGGGGTGAATATTATTCTGGATCCGATTTTCATCTTCGGCCTGGATATGGGCGTCCGCGGCGCGGCTTTGGCGACGGTAATCAGCCAAGCTGTAGCCGTTGTATGGCAGTTCACCAAATTCATGGATAAAAACGAATTAGTTCGATTCCATCGGGGTATTTGGCGTTTGAACCGTCATATCACGTTGCGTGCTTTAGCGATAGGTATGTCGCCGTTCTTATACAACATTGCG
>JAFPNK010000064.1 GCA_017401985.1 Paludibacteraceae bacterium
GAGAACCGCGTGCGCGAGGTGGATTATCTGCAGGCTGAGGTGTTTAAGAAGTACCATACCGAAACGGAATTGATGCGTTATCTCAAGCGTCTGGACCGCAAGGATATTTCTTTAGCCACCTCGATGATTCCGTTGGGTTCGTGTACGATGAAACTGAACCCTGCGGCTGCGATGATTCCTATCACTTTCAGTGCGGCTACGAATGTGCATCCGCTGGCACCGGAACAGCAGGTAGTGGGGTATCAGACTATCATGGAAGATCTGCAGGATCAGTTGTGCGCCATCACCGGTTTTGATGCCTGCACGCTGCAACCGACCTCCGGTGCGGCAGGCGAATACACGGGTCTGGTGGTTATTCGTGAGTACCTCCGTCGTCAGGGACAAAGCCAACGTAAAGTGCTGCTTATCCCCGCTTCGGCGCATGGTACCAACCCTGCTTCGTGTGCGCAAGCCGGCTTCGAACCTTGTGTGGTTAAGTGCGATGAGTTAGGTAACACCGATCTGGCGGACTGGAAAGCCAAAGCAGAGGAGAACAAAGAGGTGCTCGCCGGTTGTATGATCACATACCCGTCCACCCACGGAATCTTCGAACAGGCTATACGCGAGATGATTGCTGTCGTGCACGATAACGGCGGATACGTCTATATGGATGGTGCGAACATGAACGCGCAGATCGGTTGGACTAACCCCGCTTATATCGGTGCGGATGTGTGTCACCTCAACCTGCATAAGTCCTTCGCTGCGCCTCACGGAGGTGGCGGTCCGGGTGCCGGTGCTGTATGCTGCACCGAAGAGTTGGCAGACTGCTTGCCGACCGATGATCATAACCGCGTTTCGGCTGCTCTGTTCGGTAATGCCGATATAGCCCTTATCTCCTGGGGATACATCGCGATGATGGGTGCGGACGGTCTGCGTCATGCCACCGCTGCCGCTATCCTCTCGGCTAACTATATGGCAAAGCGGCTCAAGGATGCCTATGGCATCGTTTATACCGGCGCCACGGGTAGAGTAGGACACGAACTGATTCTCGATTGCCGTCAGTTCCACGCCATCGGTATCACCGAAGCGGATATCGCCAAGCGTCTGATGGACTACGGTTATCATGCGCCTACGCTCTCTTTCCCGGTACACGGCACGCTCATGGTCGAGCCTACCGAATCCGAGTCGCTTGAGGAGATTGACCGTTTCTGCGACGTGCTGCTGCAGATTCGTCAGGAGATAGCCGATATCGAGTCCGGTAAAGCCGATAAGACGGACAATGTGCTGGTGAATGCACCGCATCCGGAGTACGAAGTAGTGGCAGACGAGTGGACACACCCGTATTCGCGTCGCGAAGCCGCTTACCCGACGGAGTGGGTGGCACAGACTAAATTCTGGTGCCCGGTGGCACGTGTGGATAACGGCTTTGGTGACAGAAACCTCGTAGCTAAATTCTGAGATGTTACGGTACAGCTCTTTTGTTAACCCTCATAATGCGCCGCATCGTTCTCATTGGCGGACGATATTTGAGTACCTGGTTATTATCTTCGGTATCTTCCCGATGGCGTTGATGGTCAACTGGGTGCTGCTGCCGCATGCGTTCGTGGGAGGTGGCCTGACGGGTATCTGTTCGGCTATCTATTACGTCACGGGCGGTTTATTCCCCTCGCTCTTTCCCGCATACGGAGGTGCTATTCCGGTGTGGTTGACCACTTTTGTGTGCAACCTTATCCTGCTGTTGATAGCCGGTTTGACGGTCGGTTGGCGGTTCTGTATTCGTACGATGGTAGGCGTGATGGCTATCACCTTCTGGTATCGCGTTATTCCTATCTTACCCGAACCCATCATTGCGGACCCGTGGCTGGGCGCAATCATCGGCGGCTTCGTGTTCGGCCTTAGTCTGGGGTGCGTGCTGGCGGCGAACGGTTCGTCCGGCGGTACGGATATATTGGCTATGATTGTCAATCACTACCGCAATATATCGCTGGGAAACATCATGCTGGCATGCGATGTGCTTATTATCGCCTCGGCGTTCTTCCTGCCCTTACCGGAATCGATGCGAGTGGAAGGCACTAATCCGATGTACCTGCAGATTAAGCGTGTGCTGTACGGTGTGACAATGACCATCTCCTATACCGTGGCGGTCGATTGGATAATGTCGCGGATACACCGCTCTGTCCATTTCCTCATCTATTCCTCCAAATACGATGAGATAGCGACGGCCATCAATACCACCGTTAACCGAGGGGTGACGGTATTGGACGGCACAGGCTGGTATTCCAAAAAACCGGTGAAGGTGATCTCCGTGCTGGTGCGTAAACCCGAGAGTTCGCTGGTGTTCCGTATCGTCAATGAGATTGACCCGAACGCGCTTGTCTCGATTGCGGATGTAAGAGGCGTCTTCGGTTCCGGATTTGACAAAATTAAGGCAAAATAACATTTTTCATTGGAAAAAAATTTCTTATTTTGTACCCAAAACGATTTTTTTCCATGAAAAATTTGCGTATTCCAAAAAAAAGCAGTACCTTTGCACGCTTTTTCGTTGAGAAGCGAAGGAGAGTTGTCTGAGTGGTCGAAAGAGCCGCACTCGAAATGCGGTATACGCATTACGTCGTATCGGGGGTTCGAATCCCTCACTCTCCGCAACAAGGAAAAGGATGTGGCAAACGCTGCATCCTTTTGATTTTCAGTATATTGCAAAGATTGTATGCTTTGTAAAATCGGGTCAAAACCGTGTCAAAAGCGGGTCACGGATGAGTTCTACACCCTTATTTTGATGCTTCTTCTTACATAAAAAAAGGCTGCTCCGAAGAACAGCCCATTTATGAAGTATAGGATTACGTCGTACTCCTTATTTAACCTCAGTGCCTGTAGCGTTGTAGAGTTTGCCGTTGCGCTCGATGAGCAGCATGCCGTTGCGGAGCACCTTGGTGCCTTGTGCCTTGTCAATTTGTATATTATCAACGGCTGTTTCGCCACCGCCATCTTCGAGGGTAAATACAATTTGGTAAATTTGATACACATCCAAAGAACCCGATTCCGGACCCTGGAGATCTACTACAGCAGCCGGCGTGCCTTCCCACACGAGTTTGAAATTCGTAGCATCCCAAGTCCAATCGCGACACGTATGACCGCCTTGACCGTAAATCTCAATCTTGGTAATATTACGTGATTCGTGCGAGAACGTCAGTTTGGAATCAGCGGCGGACAAGTAGAACTCTCTATTATTCGCCAAGCTATTTCCGGGTTGGGTGCCACTAAAGACACATGTAATACCGTCTTTGACGTTGTTTTCATTTACGAGAACAGGCGGAGTCGACATTTTAAGACCACAATAAATGTTTGACAAGAACTCTGTGTCCCAAACAACGTAATTCGGGCCAACCGGTGCGGGTGTTAACTTGATGAAATTCTTGGTTGTAATAGTACTGTATTGTCCGTTCTTATAAGCGGCAGCTTTTATCGTAGTGCTCTCTGTCAGAGTGAACGGAGCTGAATATACGAGCTTTCCTCCTTCGGTAGGATTAGAACCATCGATGGTATAATAAATGGTTGCGCCTGCGGTACTGCTTGCGATAGTAACGGTTGTACTCTCGCTGAACATTTCATCACCGGAGATAGTCGGTTTATTCGGAGCCGCTTCTGCGTAGGTGCAATAAATGGTGATATCCCCTTCGAACTGACAATCGATGGATACACTTCTTGAAGATCCTTGCCATGGGTTAGCATCATCCCAATCGATGGTCAAATAATATAAGTCGCTACCTGATACCTCTACCTGGGTGATTTCAAACCCTTCTGGACATTCCAAGTAGCCAAACAAATTCCCTACGTTGTAGTTGTACTCAAACGTAATGTCATCCTTGACAATCGACTGGTAATTGCCCTCTGTCAATTCATAGGAACCGATTGTCACCAGATTGGCAAACATGCTCACGCTCATGAGCGCGGCAAAGAGAAATGTAAAAATTTTTCTCATAAATGTTAATAAATTTAGTTATACAATATGGTTAATTAGTTTGTTTGCTATATAGATACGAAAAGCGTGCGCTTTACGTTCGCTTCATTTGATGATTAGAGGTTCTCGACTACCTTACATTTTCAAATTTACGCACGAAAAACTCACGCTGGTACGTGAGCGTGCATAAACCGCGCTTGAAAATGTAATAATGGTTTTTGAAACTGTCGAGATTTCTAACCATCAAGTATTGGCTTATTACGCTATATGTTGGCGCTCACTTGCGCCGATGTATATGTCTTGCAAAAATACTTTGCGGCTGCAAAGGTACGAAAAAAATCTGGATTATACAAATTTTTTCTGCCATTTTGAGCAAATTTATGACATTTGTATAGATTTTCCAAGCGTTTGGAAAATTTTTGGAAAAAAGTTGGAAAAAGTGTGTATTGGTTTAAATCTATTACAAAACAAACTTTTTTTGAAGAAAAACGTTGAAAAACTTGTGTATATGAAAAAAAAGCAGTACCTTTGCAGCGGATTTCCAAAGTGTTGGAATCGAGTCAAAGCCGGGTCAAAATCGGGTCAAGATTTTTCCGGCTAAACAAACAAAGTATTAATAACTGTCTAAAACCAACGGTTAGAAACAGAAAATGCATAACGGATTGTTTCGGGGGTTCGAATCCCTCACTCTCCGCAAAAACAATTCTGTTAAAAGATAACTGCGCGGGTAGTAGTTCAGCCCGGTTAGAATGCCTGCTTTGGGAGCAGGAGGTCGTGAGTTCGAATCTCGCCTACCCGACATAAAAGGAGCCACGTTAGGTGGCCTTTTTTGTAAATGAAGTACAAAGCTATATTCATAGACATTGACGATACATTGCTCGATTACATTCCTTGTTGTCGAGAGGCGTTCGATGCGGCGATGAAGGGGTTACCGAATCCGGGTGACGGCTTACGGGATGAAGATGAGTTATTTCAAATCTTCTTCTCTATCTCCGGTCGTTTGTTCTCCGAGGCTAAGCGCGGTTTGCACACCGTGGCCGAAGTGATGGAGTTGTATCCCAAGGAGTTTATTGCTACGATAGGCTATCCGGAAGCAGCGGTTGATCCGTTCAAGCATTCTTTTCGGGCTGCATGGGGTGAGACCCATACCTTGGTACCCGGTGCCAAAGAGTGCCTTGAGGCTTTGCACAACAAAGGTTACCGCTTGTTCGCGGCGTCCAACAGTTTTGGTCACTTACAGCGCAGCCGACTGCAGCACGCCGGAATCTTACATTATTTTGAGGATACGTACATCTCGATGGATATCGGTTACGACAAGCCTGACGTGCGGTTCTACGAGCACGCGTTGCGTCGCTGCGGATTGCAGCCGAACGAAGTGATGATGGTGGGAGATAGCATGACGACCGATATCATCGGTGCGCAAGCGGCAGGACTGGATACTATCTATTTCAACCGTCGCAAAGAACCTATAACCAACAATCTCTCACCTCTTGCCGTTATCTCCTCCCTTGCGGAGTTGGAAGCGTGTATAGAGGCGGAAGAGCAGCGGAGGGATGGTAGTTGCCATCAGTAAGACGATACTCATTCCAATCAAGGTTACAGTGCCTAACGAGTGCATTGCCGGGTGTACGGCAAAGACCAGAATACCAATTCCAATCAGCATAATAAGCGCGGACAGCAATATCGACTGACGGTATTGCGGTAGTATCGGTTTGCCCGTGCGGTACTCGTACAAGAGACCTTCCACAATAAAAATGGTGTAGTCATCGCCCTGGCCGAAGATGAACGTGGCCAGGATGATATTGACGATATTGAATTGCAGACCGATCAGTTGCATGAGCGCCAGTATCCACACCCAACTGAGTGCCATCGGGACAAAAGCCATCAGCGCTAACCATATATCCCGGAAACTGAGCCACAGGAAGATGAAGACGATAAGGCTGCAACACAGACCTATATAATCAAAATCATCACTTAACCGCTTCGCTAAATCGGATATCTCAAAGTCCGGTAAGGGTTGCCAGTCGGTCAGCGTATCGTAGAATGGAGTGAACGCTTCGGGACGGAATCCCACCTCTTGCGCTTCGGTCTCTATGATGGCCATCACCGCTTGCCGATCGTGCGTAGCCCAGTACTCAGTCCAACGACCGGCATCTGTTTTCTTCATTGCAAACGCTTGGATATCCGTTCGCTGCTGCTCGGTCATGTAGTTGATGTGACTTAGATTGGAATCGAATAAAGGTGAGTGGTGACCGCTGACGCTGTTATATGCCAAGTACACTCCAAACAGCACCGTAATACCGACAATCACCCATTCGCCAATCATCTTTCCGCCTCCGGATGCTATCCGGTCACCTTTCACCTTTATTTCCCTTACGGGCGTGGGTTCGGCGGACATCAGATGCGGTAAGACGAAGATACAGAACAGGATTGTTCCTATCAGCATAGCGGAAGCGAAGATACCCAGATGGCGTAAGGCGGTGGATTGCAGCGGAATAAGTGCCATGAACGCACCTACGGTGGTTATATTACCCACCACCAGCGGCGAGAGCACTTCGTCCAGTGTCTGACGCACGGAAGTGGTGTAGCGTTGATGCACCAACAGATGCAGCGGATAATTGACAGCAATGCCGATGAGCACCGAACCGATACCTAACACCACGGCACTGACGGTCGGCGTGAAGATACGCAGCACCGCCATACCGAATAACCATCCGAAATTGACGGCCAACAAGATCAACCACAGGTCCCGTTTGCGGGGAAAAGCGTATGCGAGCAGGGCAATAATAAGCACCAGCGACAATGCAATACAAACGAGCGTGTCTGTTTTGATTCGGCGTGCGTTCCCCACGGAGATCACCGGTGCGCCTATCCAGCGAATAGACAGGTTGGGGTAGTGCTCCGACACCTGCTGCGCCACGGCGTTCAGCGAGTCCACCAGCGCCGCGTTGTGCTTCGTCTCCGTGCTGCCGTGTGGCGTCTCATAGAACGCATACGTACGATGTGCGGATAACTGATCACTGAATGCGGACAACGAGATCAAACCCAGCGGATCCGATTGAATGGCCGTAGCCAGTACAGACGCGCCCGGTGTGGCCAGAATCGCCTTATCGCGCTCCAGTGCCTTATGGATAGCTTCGGGTGTGAACAACGAATCGAATCGGTCATATACACTATCGGCAATCAGATACGGAAGTTGCGCGTAGAGTTGTTCCATTTGATCCAACGCATCCGTCTGCAAGTCAGGAATGAGCTCCGCGCATTCATCCAACGCCTCTTCACGCAGACTGTCGCCTTCGATAATAAGCACCAGCCGCGAGGCAGACTCCTGTGCCTGTAGCCGCTGGAATGCCTCACGTTCTTCCGCCGTGGCAGGCAGAAAATCCATGATGTCTTCGTTATACCGCAGCGAAACAGCCAGTCCGATAAGCGGCACCAACACCGCTATCACACCGATCCACAGCCAGCGGCGATGGGTCTGTAGCCAATCGTATATATGTATGAGACGATCCTTCATCAGCGTTCGTCAATGAATTTGATCGGTTTGCGACTCTTGGCCGGGAAATTGATTTGCTGAATCACATCCGCCGGCAATATCTCTACGTTCGGCGCCACGCGCAGACGAGAGCGGAAATGGTCCTTCAGGGTCTTGATCGCGTCGTCGGCACTAATAGCATTGTCGCGCAGGCTGATACGTACAATCACTTCATCCGTGCCGGCTTCCGATGGGCGAACGACTACCACATAATTGCCGACGAACGGCGTGTTGTCCAGCACATCATTGATAGCCGGCGGATAGATGGTCGTTCCCTTCAGTTTAATCATGTTATGTTTGCGTCCGATGAGCGGAGTGAGTCGGTAACTGTTCCGTCCGCAGGCACAGGGTTCCACCACTTTGGCGGCGATGTCACCGGTTCGGAACCGCAACAGCGGCATTCCTTCCACACCCAGCGTCGTGATCACTATCTCCCCGGGCTCTCCATCAGGCACAGGCTGATTGTTCTCTCCGATGATCTCCACAATGATCAGTTCCGGATGCACGTGTCCTCCGCAGGCGTGCTCGCACTCGGAGAACGTAGCGGACATCTCGGTGGAAGAATAGGTGGCGTACAACTCCACCTCCGGCCATTTGTCATGAATTCGCTGCCCCAGCAGATTGAGGTTGAACTGCTGGTCACGCAGACCTTCACCGATACCGATGATCTTGCGGATGGACGAATGGCGGTAATCGATATTATGCTGCTCGGCGTAATCAATGAGCCGCAGGATGAACGACGGCACGCACATGATAGCGGTCGGATGCAGGCGTTGGATAGTGTCCCACTGTAATTCCGGAATACCGTTGCCCACGCGAATGATGCCGGCGCCCATGCGACGAATACCCATCCAATAAGCCAGACCGGCCATGAAGCGCTTGTCGATGGTCGTCATTAACTGCAGTATATCCCCTTTCTTCAGGCCTGCGCAAGCGAACGATTTATGTTCGTTATACGCCAGTCGTTGCAGGTCTTTCTCCGTGCAACCGAACAGCACCGGGTCGCCTAACGTGCCCGAAGTGGTGATATAATCAATGATATCCTCCTGCGGTACGCACAAGAAATCGCAGTTGCAGCGCTGCAGGTCCGCTTTCTCAGTGAACGGCAACCGCTGCAAGTCGTCTATCGTCCGGATGGTCGTCGGGTCTATACCCTGCTCGGCAAACATTCGTTGGTAATACGGCGAATGCTCCGACAGATAACTGATCTGCTTGCGTAACTCTTGTTCCTGGTACGCGCGAATACATTCTATAGATTCAAATTCGATATCCATTTTAAAAACTCATTTTTCCATTCTCTACACTCCGCTGTGCCTTTCTCGTCCGACGCACCGAACCCGTGTCCGCCTGTGGTATATTGGATATACCGGTGCGGTATATGGTGGGCGGTGAGAGCTGAATCTAACATCTCGGAGTTATGATATTTGACGATCGGGTCGTCGATACAATTGACCAGGAATACCGGTGGGCAGTCATCGGGTATATGATTCTCCAGCGACAGGCTGTCTCGCATTGTGCGGTTGAACTGCCCCCACACTCCGAGTGCACCGCGACGCGAACGATGGTGCGTGTAGTGCTTGTCGCGCATGGTTACCACGGGATAGACCGGACATAGAAACGCAGGCTTGTACGCCGTGCGGTTGTGCGTATAACTCATCATCGTCAGATGACCTCCGGCCGAAAATCCCATCACGCCGATACGCGCGGTGTCTATGTGCAACGAATCCGCGTGCTCGTACACGTACTGAAGGGCTTGTTCGACATCCGTCAGCATGTATGGATACTTATTACCCAACCCGATCACACGGTAACCGATACAATAAGCACTGATGGTCGCCACGCGATATTGCAGCACGAACGCATTGATGCCGTTGGACTGCAGCCACTCCGCCACTTCGCGCCCTTCGTGTTGCATGTCGTGCCAGCAGTAACTGCCGCCCGGACAAACGATGATGGCCATGCCGGTGTTGTTCGTGCTGTCCGCAGGGTAGGGAAAAAGCCGCAAACCTTTGGCCGGCACCCCTTGACTGACAAGCAGCAAGGCCATATAGAGTATTATTCGTAATCTTCGCATAGTGCTTCTACTGTTTGTTGTGCGGTCATCACGACGCCGCACAGACCGTGTAAGTATATGTTCTGTCCTGACAGATACAGCCCTTTCGTGCGCGTGCGCACCGAACCGACGGACTGACTGAGACCGAACATGGCGCCTTCCGGCGTCAGAAAATCATCCCGGAACGTAAGCGAAGTGGAACTGAAGCAGTCCACTATCTGTTTCTTGATCTCGGGATAGAGCGTTTGGAGTTGTTCCATCACTTCTTGCTCTTTGGCGCGTTTGTACGCCTCGTAGGCGGCGTAATCAGCTTTGCGGTCGTTGTGCCACGGTGCCAGTTCGCTATAATCGAGCGGCATCACTGTCTCTATTGTGCGGGCGTACTGCTGATCGCGTTCACTGCATGGCGTCATTACCAACAATTGATGCTCCGGCAGATAATGCGTCACGCTGTCGTACGGCAACGCATTCGGCTGAAGGCGTATATAGGTCTTGAACGAACCCTTCGTCTCCGGTGTGGTCGCAATGCGCTTACGCACGATTGATCGGCACCAATCGAGATCCGTGATGGCCAGTAACTGCTTAGGATGCAAGGTGCTGATGACCGCATCAAACGACCGGGTACCATTCACCTTTCCGCCTCCGGATGCTATCCGGTCACCACTCACCTTTAACCCGTTCACCCGTTCACCCGTTATGATCCTTCCTCCGTGCCGCACGATATAGAGTGCCAGGTCATCGGCTAAACGCTGACTGCCGCCTACAAAGCGGAACACCCCATTCGTGCTCTGCTTCCATTCCTCTTCGCCAATCAGTGGAGCGGGTGAGTGGTCCAGCGTGGTTGGCACAACCTGTGGTTCGATACCCAAAGAGTCCAGCACGCTTCGTACGGCACCGTTCGGTTCCAAACCTGTCAGGATATGCATTCCCGTGCCCCAAGTTTCACCGTTGCGTTCGTACGAATATAAACCGCCTCCGTAAACAGGTAACTGCTCCAGCAGCGTGACGCGATAACCGCGTTGTGCCAGTAGCGCACCGGTGAACAGACCGCCTACGCCGGCACCTAAGATACCGACTTCCGTTCGACGGGAGTGGAGTAGTGCATCGTAATGCAGTTCCAGCGATTTTGCGCGTTTCTTATACGTGCCGCCCCATGAACGATCATCCGGTTCAATCAGCTCAAGCACCGAAACCAGCACGTCGGTCGGTTTCAACGCAAACTGACGCTTACCCATATAATCTACCATACCTTCCAGCAGTACCGGTTGAATAGGCAAACCGTATTGCTCGGCATAATAGAACGCCCCGCGATGGAAACGACCTACCTCGCCGGTTGCCGAACGGGTTCCTTCGGGGAACACGAACAGCGAATACCCTTCCTGAATGATGCGCTGAATGCGCGCCTCGCGTTCTTCGTCTGAGAACGAAGTGGGAAGGCAGTCCAGATACCGTGCCACCACACCCAGGAACGGATTAACCCATACATAGTCCTTGACCACCATCACGATCTTATCGGACAGCGAGAGGGCGATGATGATATCTATGAACGACTGATGGTTAGCAATGATAACCGACTGTCTGTCTGTCACTTGTCCGTTCACCGTCAATCGCAGTCCGAGAATCATTCGCGTGAAATGTGAAGCCACGCGGTGCACGAACGAATGGTACGACGCACGCGAAGCGGCATTGCGACCGTGCAGCGCAAAATGCAACCACGTGTAGGGGTTGACGAAGAAAAGCATCACCGTACCGAAATACCAGAAACTGAGCACCGTGCGCCAGTACATGTTGATGTACCCGAACAAGATTGCGCCTAAGCACAGGAAACAGTTAAGAATCGAGATACGGGTGAAATCGCGTGCCGGAATGAAATGGCTGACGCGTTCTTCTTTAGGCGGGTAATAGACGCGAACAGGCACCGGCACCAACGGTACATTATGCCATGCGGCAAAAACCAGCAATTCCAATTCGGCCTCGTATCGGCTGGTCAGCAGTCCCAAACCGTATAAGCGATGCAGCGGATAGAGACGGAAACCCGTCTGCGTGTCCGGCAGGTCTATGGTCGTCTGCAGACGGAACCAGAAATTAGAGAACCGGTTTGCGAACTTACTCTTGCCCGACATGTTCTTATCCGTGAACTGCCTGCTGCCGATGATCAGCGCATCGCGATGCACCTCATGTGCGCGCAACAGCAACGGGATATCTTCAGGAAAATGCTGTCCGTCTGCATCGATGGTCAGTGCGTAATCATATCCCAATTCCAAGGCCTTGCGAAAACCCGCTACCAGCGCAGCTCCTTTGCCTTTGTTGCGCGCGAACGAGACAATCGTTATCTCAAAATCCAAGGTAGCCAGCCGCGCCAAGGTGTCATCCGTACAGCCGTCGTTCACGACGATGATAGCGCGCATCTGTTGATGCACACGGCGAACAACGTCCACAATTGTTCCGGCGTTATTGTACGTCGGAATCAGGGCACATATAGCTTGCGGTGAATGAGGCATAAATAGTATTCAATGCTGCATCGTCAATCTCCACTTTGTTGCCGTCTATCTTGACTGCAACAGGCATCTCAGGCGTGATGGGTTGACGAAACTTAAGATTACGAATCGCGGTGTACGCACCGGGACGACCGGTCGTTTGCGCCGTCAGTTCTTCGGCTATCTGAATCAGACAAGCACCCGGCACGATAGGATGACCGGGAAAATGACCGGCGAACAGAGGGTGTGACGCGTTGAAGCGCAGCGTATAAATACGCTCACCGCTCTCCGCTAAACGCTCACCTGTAATCGTATATAACTTATTTTGTAGTGACATTGGTGAATTCAATAATCGTTGTGTCTCCGTTCTTTTCCACCATCTCCACGCGTTTGGCGACCCCTTTCTCTTCGTCCATGGTGATGTGTACCGAGCGGAATAACTTCTTGCTCTCCCGTTGCAGTTGTGCATCATCGGTAGCTTGTCCGGAGATGGATGCCATGATCATACGCAACAAGCGCTGCACATGCGGACTGACATTACTCTGCGCACCGTTCACTTCCCAAACCGTCGTTTGAGGCGTCACGTATGCCCAACGTATATAGTCCGGGGAACGGTAACTCAGATGTCCCGTCGATACCTGCGGCTCATTCATCAGCGCCACCGTCTTGGTCTGCGTGAAATCCGCTTCCAAACTCATTATAACTGCTATTATCAACGCTAACATAATCTCCAATCTTTAATTTGCCACCAGATAGCAACCAGCCATGATTAACAGTATTCCCACCCACTGGGTCCAGGCTATATGCTCATGGAAGACCAGCATGGCCGCAATCATTCCGAACACATACGCCAAACTACTCAGCGGATAGGCTTGAGAGAAAGCCCAGTGTTTGAGAATATACATCCACAACAATCCTGCCGCCGTGAAGCTGACACCGCACGCCAGCCACCACCAGTTAGTGACTTGACTCCAGATGAACGACCAGGTCCACGAAACGGAATCAACGGACTTGAGCGCCAGTTTCATGAACAGCTGCCCTCCGCAGAGCAGCACACTTTGTACGAGGGCTAATAGAATGAGTTTCATTGTTGTTGGTCTTTTATGTACATAGATGCACTAGCGCATGGATGGATACGTTCGCTGGTTAGAGCCAGCACGCGATCCCACGCCTCTACTTCTTCATCGAACCGAAGCAGGAGTGCGCTTCGGATGTATCCGAGACTCATCTGCGTCTCTATATCGTTCAACGCGCAGTCCAACGCATCCGGCCGCTGCGCATAGGTGATGTTATAACCGTGATTGCCCGTTAAGATAGCTATCTGGGAGGCAATCGTGTTGTGCGTCGATTGAATGAACGGGGTAGGCTTGAGTTGCTGCTCGTTGTTATCTATCATCTCTTGCAGGAACTTCATCGACTGCGCCATGCAGCCCCACTGTGTCGCACAGACGATGGCATCCGGTTGTGCAATACCGCTCTGTTCCATCACCTGCCGTGCAGCCGCTACGATACGGCGTGTCTGTAAGGTCATTCGTCGTGCTTCCGCACCGCTTACATACCGACCCATCGTCTCATCATCCATCGTCTCAACAGCCACCGCCGGTGTCCTGTGTCGCAAATCCGCTTCACTTAATTCGCTTCCGCTCGCGCTGATGACCAACGCACTCTCGTTGCCGCCGAAACCGAACGCATTACACAACACATGGCGAAGGGCACGGTGTTCGGTGTGCACCACCGGTTGAATAAGCCCTTCTGCGGTCTCGGTCCAATTCAGATTAGCGGGAACGAACCCGTGTTGCAGCGCCATCACGCAGATAGCGGCTTCTAATCCGCCACTGGCCGAAGTAGTGTGTCCGGTGAACGCTTTGGTACTGCTGACAGCCGGCATCGAGGCACCGAACAGACGGGTTAATGCTGCCGATTCGCTTAGGTCATTGTTAGGCGTAGCCGTTCCGTGCGCATTGACATAATCAATATCGCTTGGCTTCAACCCCGCCATCTCCAGCGCGCCTTTCATCGCACGATACGCACCTTCTCCGTTCTCCGAAGAGGCCGTTTGATGGTACGCATCGCAGGTATTCGCATAGCCGCTGATGTATCCAAGAATAACTGCACCGCGCGCTAACGCATCCTCTTCGCGTTCCAACAGCAGGTAGCCTGCTCCTTCCCCTAAATTCAAACCGGCACGCGTGGCGTCGAAAGGACGGCAAGGCACATGATCTAAAATCATCAGGGTGTTGAAACCGTTCAGATGGAATTTACTCAGACTCTCCGCGCCTCCGGCCAATACTGCTTTTGCTTGGCCTGTGCGTAGCATATTAGCGCCTAACATAATGGCATTAAGCGCAGACGAACAAGCCGTCGAAGGAGTGGCCGTTATAGGTGAGAGGTGATAGGTGATAGGTGAGAGGTGCTGCGCAATCGCTTGCGTCGAAGCATCTGCTTCATGCAACGCAATACACTCCGTCGCTTGTCCGGATGCGTAATCATGCCAGTGTTGCTCCGTCAGGTCCATACCGCCTACGGTCGTGCCGCTGATGAAAGCAAATCCTGACTCCTGATTCCTGATTCCTGACTCCTGCAGCGCTTCTCGCGCAGCCAGCAAACCCAGCAACGCCGTACGCGGCATCGGTTCGTTCACCGGGACCCCTGCCATCTGCTTCAACTCCGCATCGCTGAACGGCACTTCACCAACCGGTAACTCCGTATGCACGCTGCCTAACACACGCATCGCACCGATACCGGACTGTTCGTTCAGTATCGACTGCAGCGTCTCGGCACAGTTACGGCCGATGGCACTGATTGCTCCTATGCCTGTAATGGCAATTCTCATTTCGTGCGGTTGGCTTGAATATATTCCGCCATCGTGCGAACGGACTGGAAGATAGCTTTGCCTGCTTTCGGGTCGGCTAACTTGATGCCGTATTCACGATCCATCAACATAATCAATTCCAAAGCGTCAATCGAATCCAAACCCAGACCTTCACCGAAAAGCGGGGCGTCGGTATCGATATCGGCCGGGGTCATGTCTTCAAAATTAAGGGCCTCAATAATCTGATGTTTCAGTTGTTCAATCAATTGTTCCATATAATTGTATTTTTGCATAAAATTCATTTTCCTTACTGCACTCACACCAACCGGCCAATACAGTCGAGCGTTTAGAGTGGAGCGTTGAGAGTATGATCGGTTCCAGTTGTTCCTCTTGGTCGAGTATGTAAAACGCCGTTTCGCCTTGTATGGCTTGGCGAATCGCAATCTCGCCCGTCACAATGTTCGGCAGCGTATACACGAAGAGCGCAGGGCTCGGGTAATAATTCCCTTCCGAGATAGTGGCCAAATAATCGGTGTCATTCTTAATGCTCGCACTCCGGTTCGCCAATATGACTGCATCCGGACTGCGTCCTGACTCCTTGATCAGTATCTCTGCGGCGATGAAGCCCAACCGGCACAGCGTATCCATCTTAAAGAACTTCGGATAATCGCCTACATAACGACGGTATAGTTCCACCAGCATCTTGCTGCCCGTCTCGTTCACCTCTATCGCTTTCCCGTTCAGCACCACCGAACGCGGTGTAATCACTATGTAGTGTTCAGTTTTCAGCATTCAGTTTTCAGCCTAATGGCCGCATTCACGCCTCCGAAACCGGAGAGCATCTTAATAACGTATCCTTTCTCAACTGCCATCGCGCACAAGATCGTCTCCAGCACGCCGGCAGCGCCCATGGTATGACCGAAATATGGTTTGAGCACACTTCTCGGAATCTCTTGCAGTCCTGCCCGCTCGAGTGCCGTTTGCTCCATCGCATCGTTATATAGCGTCGCTGTCCCATGCACACCAATCAGTCCGATCTCTTCCTTCTTCACCCCTTGCAACACGTCCATCAGACATTGATACGCTCCTTCTCCCGTACGACTCGGTGCCGACAGATGATTCGCATCATTGTGTATTGCGCCTGCTTCCAGCGCCCAACACCGCTCACCGCTCACCGATAACCGCTCACGGCTATAAATAATCGTTGCTGCCGCTTCGCCTAAGTTCAGTCCCTTACGTTCCTCGCTGAACGGCAGACAAGGTTCCGGGGAGAGTGCTTTGAAAGATTGGAAACCGCTGACAATAAACCGCGTCTGAAGATCGCAACCCACCACCACAGCATGTTGGTATAGTCCTGCTTCCAGCAACCGCATAGCGGTTATCTGTGCACACACGCCGGATGTACAGGCATTGCTGACCACAATCGGCGGATTCGGATTACCGAAATGCGCGGCTATCTGTTGTGCCGGACGCAGCAGATTTAAGTTGTCGCCTTTGGTCGTACTCAGTATAAAAATCGTGTCTTTGGATGCAAGACTAAAAGCTGAATGCTGAAGGCTGACTACTGACTGCTGAGCACTCCGTACACACAGTTCGACGAAGTCCTGCGGGGTATCGAACAACGAAGCGCAGAAAGGTTCAACATCCGCAAAACGGTCTGAATAGATCTTCAGTCCGCTTCGGCCTGCCTGCACCGCTTCGAAGTTCGCTTGCGAACCTTCTCCCAAGGGTGAGATGATACTATGTCCGATACAATACACCATTTATTCGATGATCGCCAGTTTGAGGGTAGCGGTCGCAATCACTTCATCGTTCACACGCGTGGTGCATTCCACCAAACTGATGTTCAGCACTTCTTGAATCAGTTTCGCTTCGGTGGTCAGCGTCTCACCCACATGCGGGAAACGCGTCACTTCCATCTGTTTGACAGCACCGATGAACCCGATCTTATTTCCTCCTGCGTAACCGGCCCGCACAGCACAGGTCTGCGCGGCATTCTCCATCAGACCCGACAGCGGCAACGCACCGTCGGTTACCAACACGCAGTCCGAAACCACCGTGAAACGCGTACGCGCTAACGCGGCATCGAGCGCCTCCACCGTATCAATGAAAACGAAGGGCGGACGCTGAGGAATATAGTCCGATATTGATTTGTCAGTGTTCACTGTTCCAGAAATCATAAAAATTAAACCACTCGTACGGATGTGCCATCGCCATCTGTTCTACCCGTTGGGCATAGACCTGCGCCATGTTCTTGTCCGGTTGCAGCTGCTCACAGTACACATGGTAGGTCTTCGCGCTCTCTTTGATGACAAACACCAGCAGCACCGCTTTGTGGACCGCGCGGCAGATACGGAACGGACCTTCCGGGAAAGGAGCGTCTTGTCCGAACACCGGACACAGCACCGAATTGCCTCCCATACGTCGGTCTCCGGCCATCGCCAACACGCCGCCTTGATCCAACACCTCGTTGATGCGGTATATATGGCTCATGTCGCTAGGCTGAACGGTAATCATACCGATGTTATTGCGCGCCAGTACTTTGGCACGATTCGCCATCACTACCGGTGATTCACCTCCGTACACCAAGATAGACAGCGGCTTGTCCGGCGTGGATAGGAAGTATCCCGCCATCTCCGTGTTACCTACGTGCGAGAAGAGCATAATGAACCCTTCCGGTTGATTCACGCGGTCGTAATACAACTCGCGATGATCGACCACCACCTCAAACGGTACACCCGCATAAACGGCAAAACGGTCAATAATAGTCTTTCCGAAATGGTAGAACGAACGGTACACATCCATCGCTGCCTGCATCCGATTCCGTCCGCGACGACGATGGAACACATAGGACCCGTGACGCTCCGTACGGCGAACCAGTATATACCAGATGAGCCATAGATGCATAATCGCATAGGCCACACGTATATCCGTATGCCGTATCAGCACCACTAATGCACGTTGCATTCCATGCGTGCCTCCCGTTTTACCACTCCACGCTTGCGCCATTAGAGGTGTTGCTCAATATAATCGTAGAACTCTCCTAATGTCTTCACGTTCTTCAGTTCCGCTGCTTGGGGCTTGAAACCGAACTCGCGGTCTATCAGGACAACGATATCCACAAAATCCAATGAATCAATCTCTAAATCGTTCTTAAGGGATGCTTCCGGGGTAAGCAGGTCCTGCTCAATCTCAAATTCCTCCACCAGAAGCGTGTTCACTTTGTCAATAATTTCTTGCTTTGTCATATATAAAAATTCTAAAATCTCAAATCTCCAATCACCATTATCATCGGCGACAGACGATGATCGTATGTCCTCCATTCCCGATGCGGTCGTGCATCGTCTCAATCTCCAGGCCTGCTTCATGAATAAGCCGCGTCATGTCGTCGGTGTTGTACATCTTACTGTTACCGTTCGCCAAGGCGGTGAAATACAGGCTGGTCATGGTCAGACTCATGGCAGCTGGCACATAATCCTGCCGATCCCACAGCGTCTCCATGATATAAATGCGGTTGTCCTTATCCAGAATCGCCGCCGCACGACGCAGAATAGACACGATCTGCTGCTCGCTGAAGCAGTCCAGGAACTGGGACATCCAAATGACGTCATACCGTTGGTTGGTCGGGAAAGCATTCCGCTCATCCAGTATGTTCATTCCCACACCGTGAATACGTTCCGCTCCTTCGTGTCCGGCGGTGGCCTCTTGCATCAGTCCGATCTGTTGCGGCAGGTCACAGATCGTCACTTCGATGGACGGGTTGTTCTCCACGCATCGCATCGCAAAACGTCCTGTGTTACCGCCTACGTCTAACACCCGTAACCGCTCACCGCTCACCGCTAACCGCTGAGCGATAATAGCCAGCGCCTCATCGAACGAGTGATCGGAGTAGTAATGATCAAACCCGAACCAACTCTTCTGAACCTGTTCGGGCAGGCTGCTGAGGCCTTCGTAGATAGTGGGCCAATTGCCAAAATGCTTCAAACCGGCCGGACGACCTTCTTTCAGCGCCTTGTCCAGCACGAACCATCCTTCGTAATTGACATCATGGTTGAAATCAATATCCGCACGAATCATTGCGTCGCGTAACAGGAACCAACCTGTCTTGGCCAAGGTGTAGCGGTCGGTCTCAGGATCAATAAGCACTATATGCGTGGTTAGCGAAGCCTCCATCAGGCACTTCACCGCATAATCGCTCAAACCCGTGGCTTGGGCAATCTGCTGCTGCGTCAGACCTTCACGATGGTCGTGCAGCAGGTCCAGTATGCCGTAGTGAATCATCAAACGGCTCACTTGAAAAATAACCGGACCCCATGAATACAGATGTGCCATCTCTTGCGCCTGCTGCGCATTATACGGATCACGGCTGAACGCCTTCTTCAAATTATCAAATAAATGCATAAATCACAAATTACAAATCACAAATCACCAATTCGTCGCAAGACGACCGCGCTATTTGTTCCTCCGAACCCGAAGCTGTTACTGAGCACCGTGCGAACGGGGGTTTCAATCATCTCAGCGGCCAATCGCAAAGTGGCGGCAGCGGGATCGATGTGTTCCAAATTGATATTCGGTGCCACAAATCCCTCTTGCATCATCAGTATACTGTACACCGCTTCGCTCGCTCCGGCCATCCAGCACTCGTGTCCGGTCATGGACTTCGTGCTGCTCACCCAGGCACGTTGGCCGCCGAACAGACGCGTGAGCGCCATCGCTTCCTGTTCATCACCTTGCTTGGTGGAAGTGGCGTGCGCGTTGACGTAATCAATATCTTCCGGCCGCATCCCGGCGTCCTCCAACGCACGTTGCATCGCGATGAACGAACCTTCGCTACTCGGTTGCGAGATACCGCCGCCATTACTGGAAAATCCGTATCCGCACACTTCCGCCAGTATCGTAGCACCACGCGCGATGGCATGGTCATAGTCTTCCAACACCAGCGCTGCGGCTCCGCCACTCGGTACTAATCCGTCTCGGTCGGTATCGAACGGCCGGCTGGCTTTCGTGGGGTCATTCACACGTCCGGAGAACGTTCCTAAAGCATCAAAAGCCGCCATGGAGTAGGGGTTCACTTCCTGCGCACCGCCTACCAGCACCATCTGCTGCAGACCCTGACGAATGAACATCGCGCCCAGGCCAATCGAATGACTACCGCTCGCGCAAGCCGCACTCACCGAAAAATTGATGCCGCGCAGATGGAAGATCGTACTCAGATTCATGTTCACCGTCGAATTCATGGACTGGAAGATCAGTCCGCTGCCTAACAACGCCGTATCGTGCTTCTCCAGCATCGTCTCGTGCATCTCCACCGTGGCTTGGGCAGTACTGTCGTTGCCGAACAGAATACCCACTTCGTTCTCTATCAGATACTGCTCGTCTATACCGGCCTGTTCGAACGCTTCCCGTGCCGCCATGTACGCATACTGCGCCTCTTGCGACATACCTGTACGTAACCGACGATGCAGGTACGCCTTCAGATCTGGCGTCTCCACCATACCCGTTAACGGACTGCGAAAACCGTATTCCTTACGCGCCTCGTCGTACCCGATGCCGCTTCTGCCGGCACGCAACGATGCACTCACTTCCTCTTTGTTCCGACCGATACACGACCAGATACCCATGCCTGTTATTACAACGCGTCTCATGCTAATCCTCCTGCTACTGCAATCACCTGACCGGTTATATACGCCGCCTCGTCGGAGCATAAGAAACTAACCAACGCTGCCACTTCTTCGGGGTGACCGAACCGTCCTGCCGGAATCGTCTTCTTCAGTTCCGCTTCATCTAAATCGGCAGTCATGTCGGTCGCAATAAATCCCGGAGCCACGGCATTAACGGTCACCTTACGGGCTGCCACTTCTTTGCTGAGTGCCTTGGTCGCACCTATCAGCGCCGCTTTGGCGGCCGAGTAATTGGTCTGGCCGGGTAATCCGCTTACGCCCGAGATGGACGTGATATTGACAATACGACCTTTGCGCGCACGTAACATTCCGCCCAGCACATGATGGGTGGTGTAATAAAAACCCTCCGTCGTGGTGTGCATCACGTCGTGCCAATCGGCTTCGCTCGTGAACACCAACAAACCGTCTCGACGAATACCGGCATTGTTCACCAGCACGGAGATGTGTTCCCCTTCGTGCGCTTGTTCCCAGGCCGTTAGTGCCGCCTCAATCGCCTTACCGTCCGTTACGTCAAACGGAAGTAACTCCGCCTTACCGCCTGCAGCTTCAATCGCCTGCTGACACGCGATGGCGGCCTGCTCGTTGCTCTTATAATTGATGATCACCGTATATCCGTCTTGCGCCAATCGCACTGATATCGCACGACCTATGCCGCGACTCGCTCCGGTGACTAATGCGTAATTATTCATGAATTCAAAAATCTAAAATCTAAAATCTAAATTTTACGAAGTGCTTGCTCGATGCGAGCAAGATCTTCGTAGAACGGTGTATCGTCCATGATGGTCGGTGTGATAGCGCGGATGGCATCGTACTGCGCTTTGGTGGCAGGGGCTAACTGATCGGCTATACCCAGACAATCGACTGCCTGCGCCATGGCCAGATACAGAATAGACAACACCTGGTAGCAGTTGTCAATCACCTGTGCGCACAACTCCGCGCTGTTGGTGCCCATGGAGACGATGTCCTGGTTGTCGTTGTTATTCGGAATCGAATGCACGTAGTTCGGCATCGCCAGCGTCTGACACTCTGCCGTCGTGCTGGTGGCGGTGAACTGGCATGCCTGAATACCGTAATTCAGTCCCAGCGTTCCCAAGTTCAGGAACGGCGGCAGAATACCGTTAATGCGATCGTGGCACAGGTAATTCAATTGCCGCTCGCTCACCATCGCCAGACGCACCATCGCTATCTTCATCTTATCCGCCTCAAGCGAGATATAATCGCCGTGGAAATTACCGCCGTGGTACACGTTCTCGGTCACAGGATCCACTATCGGATTATCCGACGCAGCATTCAGTTCCTCTTCGATCACCCGTTGGCTGTACACCAGGGTGTCGTATATCGGACCCAGTATCTGCGGTGCGCAACGTAAGGAGTAATAGGCCTGCACTTTGTTTTGGAACACGCCATCACCGGTCTCCCGTAACCCCTCTCCGATATACCGTTTCTGCAATCGCTTCGAGCCTTGGCTGAGGCTGCGCATACGTTCGGCTATCGTGATCTGTCCTTCGTGCCGACGGGCTTCGTTCAGCGGCGCGGCCATCAGGTCGTCGTAACTGCCGGCAATCTCATTCATCCATACCGCAGCCACGGTTGCCAGGTGTAACAGGTTCTGCGCATGCATCAGGTTCACCGCGCTGATGCCGGTCATCACACTCGTGCCGTTGGTGCAACTCAAACCCTCGCGGATATGAATACTGATCGGTTGCAAACCGCATTCGTCCATCACCTCTTTCGTCGGCCGCCATGCACCTTTGTAGTGCACTTTGCCCTCACCAATCAGACACAAGGCGATGTGCGCCAACTGAACCAGGTCTCCGCTGGCTCCTACGCTGCCGTGCTTGGGAATGAATGGACAGATACCGCGGTTAATAAACTCCGTCAGCAGCGCTACCAACTCCGGATGCACGCCGCTCTTACATTGCGCGAACGAACCCACGCGAGCGATCATACCCGCGCGTACAAAAAAATCATCCAACGGCTCACCCATGCCGGTCGCATGCGAGCGAATGATGTTATATTGCAATTCACGCAAATGGCTGTCCTCTACGCGCCACTGAGCCATCGGACCGAAACCCGTGTTAATGCCGTAGATCACTTTGTCGTGCGAGAAACGGGATAGGAAATCAAAACAATCGGCGATGCCTTGCTGCGTCGCCTCATCCCAGACCAACTGACCATCCCCGTACAGGATGTCTCGAATCAAATCTATATCTATTTTCATCAATGTTTGATAACCTTTTTGCTATAAAAAAACAAAATCGGGCGCAAAGATAATACTTTTTTTTGATATACACA
>JAFPNK010000065.1 GCA_017401985.1 Paludibacteraceae bacterium
GACGCCATTCAAGCGGCAGACGCAGCTATCAAGGAAGAAGGACGCCTCAATCCCGAACATGAGGGAATGGGTAGTACCATCGCCTTGGCATGGCTCTTGGGAAACAAGGTCTATGTAGGGTGGTGCGGTGACAGCCGTGTGTATCGGTTCAATCCCGTGAACGGTTTGGAGCGCCTGTCCCACGACCACTCCTACGTGCAGGAACTGGTCGATGCGGGCAAATTGACGGAAGAACTGGCGTTTGACCATCCGAACAATAACATCATCACTCGCTCGTTAGGCGACCCGCGCGGCAAAGCGCGTCCCGATACGAAAGAGTACGAGTTGTACAACGGCGATGTGCTCATGCTCTGCAGCGATGGCTTGTGCGGTTGCTTGCGTGATAATGAGATTGAAGCAATCATGGCCAAGCAATCGGAGTCTATGCAGGCTTGCCGCGATGCCCTTTGGGAGGCGGATGAAGCAGCCGGATGGCATGATAATGTGACTATCGCCTTGGCACAAGTGGTGTCCGGCGCAGCGGTCATGACAGAGAAGAAGCAAGAGCAACCCGTGGTGCAATCGTTCAATCAGAAATACGTAGGTGGCGGATTGGATGGCAATGTGGCGGTTAGCCGTCGTGCCAAGCGGAACATGAAAATCACCATCACCGGAATCGCAATCATCCTATTGCTCGGCTGCGCGTTCGTGGGCTATAACGTATGGAAGCATAAGTACCAGCCGCAAGAGCCGGTCGTTCCTGCTGATTCGACTATCGTCGCTTCGCCGGATACAATTGCTCCGGAACCGGTTGCTACGGAGAAGGCCGGTCCTGCTGCCAAACCGGCAGCCAAAGAAGCGCCTGCTGCCGGCCCGGCTGTCAAAACAGCCACAGCGGGCGAAGAACCCGCACAGCCTGCTCATAAGGAAGATCCGGATGTGCAAGTGAAGACGGTTCCGGTAGAAAACCCGGCTCCTGCCGCTCCTACCGCTCCTGCTGCTCCTGAAGCACCCGAAGCACCGGCTACTCCGGCTACTCCGGCCGCTCCCACGGCACCCGCTGCTGCCGAAGCACCTGCTGCACCTGCAGCACCGGCAAGCCCGTCACCCACCTCTACTGACGGAATACCTGAAGTGAAATAATTAAATCCTATTCGTTATGCAACTACAAGAAAATACATTATTTGCTAATCGCTACCAATTAGAGCGACTGTTAGGACGAGGCGGATTTAGCGAAGTATGGCTGGCGAAAGATAATTGGACGCATCTCAAAATAGCCCTTAAGGTCTATGCGCCCGGGCAAGGAATGGATGCCAACGGCCTGCAGGAGTTCTGCGGTGAATTGGCGAATGTGTTTGATCTCAATCATACCAACCTGCTTAAACCCACGCATGTGGATGCGTACGGAGAAATGCCGTACCTGATCATGGCCTACTGTTCGCAAGGATCACTGGCCGGCAAACTGGGAAAGATGACCGAAGATGAGATCTGGCATATGATTCACGATGTGTCAGCCGGTCTGGCTTATCTGCATGAGCGCGATGTAGTTCATCAGGACATCAAACCCGACAATATATTGATTGATGAGTTCAACAATTATGTCATCACCGATTTCGGTATCTCTACGCGCGCACGCAGTACATTAAGGAAAAGCGTAGTCGGAGGAACCGTTTCCGGCGGTACCACTGCCTATATGGCACCGGAACGCTTCTCGCGTCAACCGGCACCTACCAAAGCGAGCGATATATGGTCGTTCGGCGCGATGGTGTATGAGGTGATTGAAGGCGAAGTGCCGTTCGGCGAAGTGGGCGGCGGACTCCAAAAAGGAGGCGCTGAGATTCCGCTCATCACCAAGAACGTGTCGGATGCACTCAAATATACCGTCTATAAAATGCTGAGCAAGGAGACTTGGGATCGTCCGTTTGCCAAAGACTTGGTCAAATGGGCTGAAAACCCGTCGGCTATAGCTATCGATTACGACTTGTTGACGGCAGAGGAGAAAGCGGCCGAACAGCCGCGTACCGGCCGTGAGACGCAGCGTTTTGATGCCGCGCCTGAACCACCGGTAGCGCAACAACCTGTCACTCCCGAACCGGCAGCTGCTTACGTGGCACCGCCCGCTCCGAAGAAAAAGAAATCGTTGGCATGGTTATGGGTGCTGTTAGCCCTCTTCTTCATAGGTGGAGTAGGTGGCGCATGCGGTTTGTTCATTTATCATCAAGCCCAAGTAAACAAACGCATCGAAGCCTTGTCTGCAGAGCACTATGAGACCTGTCAGCAATTCAATTCCTATCTGCGTGAAGCCGGATTGGAGAATATAGAGGCTTACCAAAACGCCAAGACTTGTCTGTTACGATTGGATGAGATCGAGGCGGATAAGTACTACGAGGGCACTATGCATGTAGCGGGTGACAAACGACAGGCACTCAAAGTAAATCTCCGTGAAGTGTATAGAGAGGTGGAACGCCGCTATCAAATGGCTCCCGAAGGGTCCGGTGCAAAAACCCGTAACTTGGAGAAATTAAATCAATTAGGAGAAATAATAAATGATTTGTAATATGAAACGTATTCTTTCAATCTGTTGGATCTTCGCGTTGCTGCTCGGCTCGGTAGCTGTGCATGCCGATGAAGACTGCGACATGTCGCTGAACGAAGCAAGACAAGCGTACCAAGCAGGTAACTATCAGAAAGCTAAAGAGTTATGCAAATTCGTTGTGTCGGTTTGCGGTTCTTCCTATCCGGGAGTATCTAACTTGCTCAACGATATTGAAGTAGCTATGACGCCGAAACTGGAGGTGTCGAAATCCAATATTTCCGTTGGCGCTGCTGCCGGTTCGACTTCCATTCGGGTGACCAGTAACAGAGAGTGGTCGTTGCAAAACACCAGTTCGTCGCTCTTTTCCGTTTCTCGAAACGGTAATACGGTGACCATCAATTATACGGCCAACACCGGCTCCTCACAACGAACTGACTACTTCACCATCGTTACTATCGGAGGCGAAAAGTCCGTTCGTATCAATGTGACCCAGGCAGCCGCTGTGGCTACTCTGTCGGTTAGCAGTACGTCCATCTCCGCCGGCTCGTCCGGTACGACCGAGTACCTTACCGTCACATCCAACAAGGCTTGGGACATAGAGTACCCGACCGGAACGATGTACACCGTAACACGTAATGGCAACCAATTAACCGTGCGAATAAACGAAAATACTTCTTCAGACTCCCGTTCGGACTTCTTTAATGTCTATACGATGGATGGCGACAAGAAAGTGAAGATCACTATGACGCAGTCCGGTAGATCCTATTCCGGCTCGACGGGCGTGTCCAATGGCTCTTCGTCGTCGCTGTCGGTTAGCGCTACGGAACTGACGGCTTCCGCTTCCGGCGGTACGCAGTATATCACCGTGACGTGTAACCGCGCGTGGAAGATCAAGTATCCGACCGCAGCGATGTATTCCGTAACGCGTAACGGCAACACCTTGACCGTGCGTATTAACGAGAACACCTCGTCTGACAGCCGTACAGACTTTTTCAAAGTCGCTTTGGAAGATGAGTCCAAGGAGATAAAGATCACTATCCGCCAGTCCGGTAGTTCTTCTACTCCTTATTTGACGGTCAGTGAGACAGAACTAAGCGCTTCGGCTTCCGGAGGTACGCAGTATATTACCGTTTCATCTAACCGCGCGTGGAAGATCAAGTATCCGACTGCTGCGATGTATTCCGTAACGCGTAACGGCAACCAGTTAACCGTGCGTATCAACGAGAACACCTCGTCTGACAGCCGTACAGACTTCTTCAAGGTCGCTTTTGAAGATGAGTCCAAGGAGATAAAGATTACTATCCGCCAGTCCGGTCGTACGTCCAATGTATCTGCTTCCATCGAGAGTATATGGGTAGATCATAATGTGTACCAGGACGGAAAGAAAGGTATGCGTATTCATATCAAAATGAATTTGGACAATCTGCGTGGTAAGAACTGTCGTGCCAGTGCTTATTTCTATGACGAGAACGGTACCGCGTTGGTAGATAGGAACGATGACTATTGCACCACGGATGGTAAAGTGTCGTGTGGACGTAACTTCTCGCCCTCTTATGACAGCTCGACCTTCAGTGATTTTGAACTCTTTATGCCGTATAGCGAATTACACCTGTCTTCCTATCGCTCTCTGAAATTCTCGGTTAGCTTATGGAACAGAAGTGTCTCGCCGAATCAGGAGATGACGACCTCCGGTTGGACGTACTTCACCTATACTCCGTAATACAGTTTATGATTGGTAATTCAGTTCATTTGATATTAAATAATTCACACATATGAAACGATTAGTAGTATCTATCATTGCGCTGCTGGCTTTCGGCTTGAGTTTCGCGCAAACGAATTTAGATTTGGCTGAACAGGCTATTGAAAACGGCGAATATACCTTAGCTGCTTACTATGCATCTGAGCACCTGGAGGCAAATCCCAAAGACGCTTCGGCTTATGCGATGCGTAGTTTGGCGTATGCTTATCAGGAAGAGTATGTCAGCGCGTTTGCAGACGCAGACAAGGCTATCAAGTTCTGGAACAAGAAATGCGAGTACGATCTGCCTACCTTGTACTGCCTGCGCGGCTTGATTCATGAGCAAGTGCTGGAGTACGACAAAGCGCTGGCAGACTATGCCATGGCCATTAAAAAGGACAAGAAGAACCCGAAAGGGTATTCTACACGTGGTCGTTTTTATTACAAGCAAAGCCGGTATGCCTTAGCCGCTGAGGATTATAAGAAAGCGCATGAACTGGTGCCGGAGAACACCGAATACACGCTTGAGTGGGCTCGTAACTTATGGCTTTTGGATCGCAATGCAGAGGCGGCTGTGATATTAGATGAACTGATCTTGTATCATCCGCGTTTGGCAGAGGCGAAACGTATTCGTGCGCTTATCTATCGTGAAGCGGAAGATTATCAGCCGTTCATCGACATGTACGCAGAGTACATGGCATTGGAGCGCGACAAAGAGGACTCGTTCGTTCGTACAGCCCCGAAGGCCTTCGGTTACATGATCAAGACGGTCTCCTCGTACATCAAGAATGCCGATGACGATGACGCACGCTTCTTCTGGTTAGGCGTGCGCACGCGCGTATATTTATATATGGAGCAGTACACGGAGGCATTGACGGACGCCAACGCGATGCAAGCCATCATTTCCGACTCGGTACAAAATCCGTATATCCTGTTGCTTAAGACCGATTGTTATGAGGGAATGTATGACTTCGCGCAAGCCGTACGTTGCTATAACGCTTTGATTGAGATGTACCCGAATAACGATTATACGTACTACTACTATAATCATCGCGGTCGTTGTTATATGGATCTGGGCGAGTATGAAAAAGCGGAAGCAGATTATACCAAAGTTATCGAGAACGACATGGACTATGCCGTTACTGCTTATGCCTCCAGAGCATATTTGAAAGAGATTCAGAAAAACTACGATGGCGCACTGGAGGACTATAACAAAGCACTCATGATCGATGAGGATTATGCGTATGTGTGGATGTCTCGCGGACGTCTGTATCTGAAATTCAAGCAAGACACCATCCAAGCTACTCGTGATTTGAACAAAGTGTTGGAGTTGGAGGGCGAAGATGTCACTTCAACGCGTGTGTATGCCTTGTTGTATTTGGGACGTACGGAAGAAGCTTTGGCATTGTATGACCGAATCATGGCAGACGAGCCGAGTGCAGGCAATTATTATGACCTGGCTTGTATCTATTCGCTGCTCAACCGCAAAGAGGAGGCCATTCGTGCGCTGACCACAGCCATAGAGAAAGGGTATAAGAACTTCCATCATATGGAGGTGGATTCCGATTTAGATAATATCCGTGAGATGCCGGAGTATATCGAACTGATGGCCAAGTACCGCAAAGTAAAGATGCAAGGCTTGTTTAACAAACTACCCGGAAGTAGTCAAGAATGAGAAAACAACTATCCAAACGTATAGTTAGCTTGTGTCTGGCTGTTAGTTGTGCCATCGTTGTATGTGCGCAGAGCTGGACGTCAGAAGAGTTAAGAGCCGCTAATACGGCCGGCTCTTGCTCGTATCTGAGCCAAGTGGAGAAAGATGTGATTTTGTACAATAACCTGGCACGTATGTACCCGGCTAAGTTCGCACGAATAGAACTGCGTGGACAGCAGGAAACAGGTTATTTGAGTTCGTTGCGCAATGATCTCAATAGTATGAGCGCATTACCGGCGTTGACCGTGCATCGCGGTGCTACGGAAGCGGCCAAGTGTTGGGCTACTGAGAGCGGAAGTCGCGGTATAACCGGTCACCGCAGAGTAGGGTGCGATGATTTTAATGCAGGACACGCGTGGGGCGAGAACTGCAGTTACGGTAAGTCCACCGGACGTGACATCATCCTTCAGTTGCTCATTGACGAAGGTATTTCCAATCTGGGGCATCGTCGTAATTGCTTGAGCAGCACGTTCCGTTCCGTTGGCGTCGGTTATGCCACGCACACGGGTTACCGCTACTGCTGCGTGATGGATTTTACCGATGAGAGCGGTACCAGTTATAATGCAGCCGTCTCCACCGGTGGTCGCGTATCCGGTTCCGGAGGCACTGCCGGTTCCGATGGCGGGCATGAAAAAGATGCACCGTCTTCTCGTCGCACCACACCTACTATCACTGCTGCTCCGGCTCCGTCGCCTCGTACCACCACCACGCCGGCACCACGTACCACTACCACACCCGCACCACGTACCACTACCACACCCGCGCCTACGACCACAACCCCTGCTGCTACCACTGCCGAACCGACAGGAAGCTTATTGGAGCGGTATTATGCGCATAGCGGATACCATATGCTGAGTTATATCAGTGTGGGTTACACCTATTCGGTGATGGGTAAAACCCACTTGATGACCTTCTCCGCACTCGATTTCCGTGTCTCGCTGTTCTCTATGTCGTGGCTCTCTACCGAACTGGCAATCAGTCCGTTAGATACGCGTGTGGCTTATAAACCGAGCGTGCGTGTGTATATACCGGTAGCGAAGAATTGCGCCATTGTGCCTTATGGCGGTGCTGCCATCGATATGTCAGGACTTGGTAAATTTGTATCCAAAGATTTTAATTATAATACAAATCGTGATTTTTATGCAAGCGCTATAGCCGGCGTTGCAGTGAATCTGTCGGCAGCAAAGCGCATTCCATTGGAATTAAAAGTAGAATATCGTCATCCGATAGTGGTTCCTACAGCCGGTACGCTTAGTCCGCAAGGTATTTATCTCGGTGCACAGCTCTATTTGGGAAGTACGTTTGATAAGAAATGAAGATGAATAGTCCATTGAAACGAATACTTATATTTATACTACTTTGTACTGCTTCACTATCCACAGTGAACGCAGCAAATCTGACCAGCAATGACCCCTATTGGTTAGGGGCTAATTCCACGTTTGGCACCACGGAAGGAAATGACTTCTGGTTGACGTTCATGAACAACGCCAACTTTGACCCGACCTCCGCGACCAATGCCAATATTACCTTTGAGTTGAAAGTGGCTGTTTCTGCACGTCAGCAGACGCATGTTATCCTGGAAGTCGGAACTGCACAATACGAGCACACAGTTCAAGCCAATGAGACATACTTCTTTGACCTTTCGCCAATGGCATCGGATATATATCTGCTGCAAAGTGAAATGGCAAATACGTACAAGGGAGTGCATGTCTATACCGATGAACCGAATAAAAACTTCTCCTGCTTCAATTACAGCCGTAACGGTGAAGCCGGTGAGTCCTCTCGTGACGCTACACTGATTATTCCTACCAAGTTCATGGGTAAGGAATATTTCATACAAACCTATTATGAAGATACCTATTCATCTGAGTTTGCCATTGTTGCAACAGAAGATAATACGGTAGTTACAATCAAACCGGCTTGCGATACGTACAACGGTACTACTGCCAACACAGAGTTCACCGTTAACTTAAGCAAAGGAGATGCGTATCTGGTAGCATCTACTCCGCACCAAGGAAATAACGTCAATGTGGACCTTTCCGGTAGCCGTATTTGTTCCAATAAGCCTATCTCTGTGTTTAACGGAAACCAGCAGACTAGTATTCCCTATAAGGAGGCGTATTCAAAGGATTATTTGAGTGAACAGATTTTGCCGATTTCCCAGTGGGGAACAGAGTTCTATATGGCCATCATGGATAATACGATGTCTAATTATGCCATCATCACTGCAGCATATGACGACACTCATGTGGAAATTATCCAATTGAACTTTACTCCCAGTACGTATGTAACGGAGGTGAAGACGGTAAACCTGACCTTGCAACAAGGGGAAACAACCAATCCCCAACAGATTACTATGCCCCGTCGTAAAGAGGTTATCATTCGTAGTGATAAACCCATTATGTGTTATGGCTATACATCCAGTGCGGCGGTCAATATAGTAGAAGTAGATACAGGAGAAGAGTTTGAATCCTATACCTTTGGTGATCCGGCGAATGCATTAATGCCGTCGTGGGCGCATAGAACTACCTCTATGAACTTCTTTACACATGACCTGGATCCTATGGAGCAGACAGATCCCAAACATTATCATGTGTATTTAGTTACGAAAACGGTTGATACGAACAAACTTACGTTGGACGGAACTCCGGTAAATGCCTCGCAATTCAAGGCTTTCACAGCTGCACCGGAGATGTCTTACGCTTCGATTGAAGTAACGAACCCTGCTTCGAAATATCACCTTCTGGAGTCCTCCGGAGATGGTTTCGTGGGAATGGTATACGCTGTGACCGATGCACAAGGATATTTATACACGCTTGGTTATTCGCCGGACCCGTTCCTGGACTCGCTCTTTGTGGAGAATCCCGAGGATATCATGGTGGGCGGATATGACCTGCCGCGTATAGACCAGGGATGGTATCAACGTCAATGGGACGAATGGGCTGTAGGACACGAACGTTTGGATACAGCGCAAGTCTGCGATAGTACGATCGTTAAATGGATGGTACAAACACCAATTTCCAAACAGACCACTCCTGTAGAATGGCGCATATACAATGTGACCGATGGCGCTAAACCGAGTGATGCCACACTGATTAGCGGTTATCCGACTCAGCAGACTACACCGGACCAAACGACAGCGTCCGATTGGATCTATCGATGGGAGCATCAGTTTACTTTGCCGGATGAATCGGATCTTCCGCCAGAGCAGCGTATTCCTTTCATGGAGTTCGAGATACATGCTATTTTGCATTATCCTCACTTAATTTGTACAAACCTTCCGGATGAGACAGATACTTTAAAGACCACCGTTCGCGTGACGCGTATTTATCACGACACCATCTATCAGTATATCTGTATGGGGGATAGTTATGAGTTCTTCAATGATAGTTTCCCGAATCAAGGGAACTTGAATATAAAAGGCTCGACCAAATCGCCCACTACCTTCATCGCTGACAAAACAGATGGCGAGAGCACAACCGATTATGAATGGAAAGCACGCCTCGGAGAGAACATCTACGACCGTGCATACCAGACCATTTACGGCTGCGACTCCACCTATACGCTGTACCTGTTCGTCTGCGATACCTTCCGCCGTGTGGATACCATTCATATGTGTGATAATCAATCGATTACATACGAAGGAAATAAATACAAAGGCATTCTTGCTCTTGACGCTGATGGTACTATCGTAACCAAAGATACAATAGATATTATCTATGACAAGACGCGTTGGTGCCCCTGCCAGTACAATCCTAAATATCCGGCATTCCAAGGTTGTGATTCCATCTTTGAATTGCACCTCATGATTCATAAAACCTATCGGGATACCACGGTAGATACCATGTGCTACAATCGCAATCCGGGTCTGCAGTACCATTGGTCGATACAATATAATACGCGGGATTCGCTTATCAGCAAGAATCATCCGAACATGCATTACTTCGCTGACCTGCGGGCTTGGGTAGGTTATTTCTCGGATACATTGCAAACACAAACATGCCCCGAGTGCAACAACGGAGCCGGTTGTGACTCTATCAATATACTTAAACTCATTATCCCGGAACCGTTCTACAAAACGGAGAGAGATAGTATCTGTCAGTGGACATACGACCGGGATACGCGTACCAAAGTAACGAATGTCTATCAGTGGATTCATCACCGCAACGGAGCCGCTTATGTGAATCTGCCCACTTCCGGAACGTATTACGATTCCTGTCAAACGCAGTTCGGTTGTGACTCCATCTATACGCTGGAACTCAAGTATTTAGAGCCCTTCTTGAAAGTGGATCACCATGTGATGGCAACGAACCAGACCTACAAATGGCACGGCGTGACCTACGGTCCGTTCCTCGATGAGGAATTCAAGAATCTGGAAAACGGTGATACCATCCTTTATTTCCACAACGATAACGAGAACCAAGTGCATCCGGTCAACGGTTGTGATAGTATCTACCGCCTGGAACTGCATTTGATGGACACCTATCTGTTCCGATCCTATCGTACCATCTGTGACTATGATTCCGTTCACTGGCGCGACACGATTATTGTGGGTAGTAAATGGGCAGGAACCGATCCTTATGATATCCGTTTGAGCAAGACCTACACTAATATTTTTGATAGCCTGACAACGGTAGAAACACCGGTTCGTGACTCCGTCTATCAATTGACGGTAACCATGTGGCCGAGTTATGAGAAATACGACACATTGTATGTCTGCGATAATGATTCGGTGGAATGGGAATACGAGTGGCATAAAGGAGTAGGCGGTACCAGAGATGAAGAACGCCATTATTCGACGATACATCACTGCGACTCCGCGTTCTATCTGCATTTGGTTGTTAAACCGTCTTACCATTTCGATGTAGAGGATTCGGTTGTCTGCCAAAACGAGCCGTTCGTATGGGCGAAGCATCAACATATAGCGATTCCGACCGATCTGGCAGGTGAGTTTTATTACTATGACAGTTGCGTGACGAAAACTTGTCCGTTGTGTGAAGGTGGCGGGTGTGATAGTATCTATACACTCCATCTGTTCGTCAATCCGATCTATGATTTCTACGAGACCGCAGACCTCTGTGAGAATGACACCTTAGAGTGGGAAGGTATGTTGTTTGTCGGCAGTCAATATGCTGCTTATGGCAAGACCTATGATGCCACCGCCTTCGACAGTGTACGCGGCCCGTTAGCACAGGGCATTCACCATGAGAATGTCTATCGTCAGACGGCCAAGGGTTGTGATTCGATCTTCCACTTGACGCTGTACATTCACGAGGTAGCGCATACCGA
>JAFPNK010000066.1 GCA_017401985.1 Paludibacteraceae bacterium
ACAACAAAAATTTTCATAATAAAAACTCCTTTTCCTTCTATATTTAATCCTGTCGCACGACAGTCTCATCCATAAGTCATTATAACAAAAAAGCCGCAGAAAATAAATTCCACGGCTTCTTTTGAGGGTTTGACGTCGTTAATATTTCAAACTATGTCAAACTATTTCAAACTATCTCAAACTTTTCATTTACTCAGCTACTACATTCAGCTTAATCTCAGCCTTTACCTCACGGTGCAGACGAGCCTGTGCGGTATGCTCACCAACCTCTTTGATCGGCTCTGCAATCGTGATCACCTTCTTGTCGATGATGATCTCGTTAGCCTTGAGCGCGTCAGAGATGTTTTGGGTGGTAACAGTACCGAAGATCTTACCGTCCTCGTTTGCTTTAACCTTAACCTCGATTACGGTTTCTGCGAGCTTAGCCTCCAGTGCCTGTGCGTCAGCCAGAATCTTAGCTGCTTTGTGAGCCTGTTGTTTCAGGTTCTCAGCCAGCTGCTTGCGGTTGCTCTCGTTTGCGATGATAGCAATCTTCTGCGGGAGCAGGTAGTTGCGTCCGTAGCCGTCACGTACTTTAACGATGTCGTTCTTGAAACCCAGATTAGCCAGGTCTTGAATAAGAATTACTTCCATGTTCTTTCCTTTCAGTTAATCGGTTTAACAATTATTTCATCATATCCGTTACATACGGCAGCAATGCCAAGTGGCGTGCTTTCTTAACGGCCTGAGCAACTTTGCGTTGGAACTTCAGCGAAGTACCGGTGATACGACGCGGCAGGATCTTGCCTTGCTCGTTCAGGAACTTCTTGAGGAACTCAGGATCTTTGTAATCGATGTACTTGATTCCGCTCTTCTTGAAACGGCAGTACTTTTTCTTCTTCTGATCCGAACCTTGCGGAGTCAGATAGCGAATTTCGTCATTCTGTGCCATAATTAAGCCTCCTCTTCTACTTTTTTACCTTTGTTACGACGCTTCTCGGCGTACTCAAATGCGTACTTGTCAAGACGGGTCGTCAGGAAGCGGATAATGCGCTCGTCACGACGGAACTCGGTCTCGAGGGTAGCGATTACTGCGGGCTCTGCATCAAACTGAAGAATGAAATAGAAACCCGAATTTTTACCTTGGATAGGGTAAGCAAGTTGCTTCAAGCCCCACTCCTCACGGTTCAGGATGGTACCGCCATTCTGCGTGAGAAGATTCTCGAATTTTTCTACTGCCTCCTTCGTCTGCGGCTCAGACAAAACGGGAGTTAAAACGAAGGCAGTTTCATAATGATTTACCATTGTTTAGTAAACTTTGTTTTAATTAGTTAATAATGTTTATTGCTTTTCTCTTGGCTGTTTACTCCTCGCGGCTACTCCCGCGAGTTCTTCAACTCCGCTACAAAAAGCTTGCAAAATTACAACAATTTTCTGACATGACCAAATTTTCTTTCACTTTTTTTATAAAAAAAGCAATTTTGCACGTTTTATTTGGCATGTTGACTAAAAATCATCCTCTATCCTTCCGCGACCTAAGTCCCAATGTTCATCGTATCGGAACACAAAATCGGGTAGGGCAAAGTGCTTCTTGATAAGCACCCTCAATTCATCCTCTATGTCCCTTGCCCAACTGCCAACCAGCACCTCAAACCGATCCACACTCCATGCTACACGGCCGCGAGGTGTTTGCGAATAATCGCCCGCGAACTTCGACTCTTCCCCTTTCGCCGCCGCGGCGTAGCGTTGCTTGAGCCAAACAGGACGATGATAATGCGGGTAATTGATATACGGTATTCCTTTCTCTGCCGCGGCCTCTATCATCTGCGGCGTCAACTCTTTCTTGTTCACTCCGAACAATTCGTTTTCTTCCGGATCGTACCAGAAAATACCGACTGCGGGCATCGGCTCCTCATAAATATCCATCTCAGCCATGATGGCTTCTTTAGCTTTTTTTGATAAGATAGTCATAACGTATCATCCTCTGTTTGGACTGCAAATTTACTACAAAAAAATTGAAGTACCAAATTTTTTGCAAAAATAATCGTTTTTGCCCTCCTTTCAACCGATTTTCCATGTGGATAGTAGCGTTCATTATCTCTGCATTCCATGCAGATAGTAGCGTCCATTAGCCCGGCATACCATGCGGATAGTGGCGTTCATTAGCTCGGCATATCATGCCGCATTATATCTTCCTTAAGTGCGCGGGGACTTCAGTTCCGCGCCTTTTCTTTTTCTTCCTTTCCCGGCGTTTCCGAATCCGCCGCTCTCCATTCATCTCTCGCGTATCCTACGCGAGCTTCACTCTCTCATTCCACACCCGTTCTCGACCCATTCTATATACCTCATATAAAGCTTATATAAACCTCATTCAAGGCTTATAGGTACCAAACGATCAATTTTCTTCTCTATGGGAACTCTAATCAAGAACCGGTTTTTAACTTCAGTTCTTTGTAGAAATACGTTGCAAAGATACAACAAAAATTCCATATTTCCAAATTTTTTGCCACAAAAACCCCTCATTTCTTTTAAAAAACGCACTTTTTTTTGCATATATGCAAAATTTGTAGTACCTTTGCACGCTAAATATGTTTGAATGAAGCGGTTTTGGTACATAGTGTCCGTCATTCTGGTCAGCTTGTTGCTGGTCGGTGGCATGTTAGTGGCCGTCCTGTCCAGTAGCGAAGTGGAGACGGCGGCCGTTCGCATGGTAACGGCGGAGTTCTCCCGTGCGTTCGGTACCGATGCGCAGATCGGCTCCATTGAATACCGTTTCCCGGCGCGTGTCTCCATTAAAGATATTTACATCGAAGACAAACAGCACGACACGCTGCTGTACGTCGGTGAGATGTACGCACATTTCAGTCCGCTCGCCCTTCGTAACGGAGAGATACGTTTTTCGCACGCGCGCATGAGCAACGTGGTCGCGAATCTCTACCAACTGCCTGACAGCACATGGAACTACGAGTTCATTCTTGCAGCCTTCCGCACTCAGGAGAAGAAAGAGAGCCAACCCTTTGCCGGCATTCTGACAGTCAAAGATGTGCAGTTCGACGCCATCCGCGTGCGCTACGACCGCTATATGTTCTCGGTGCCTCACGCGGAGATGGACCTCCATCATCTCTCTTCTTCGTTCATCGACGCCCAGGTCTCCAAACTGCAAGCGCGTATCACGCCGTACGACCCGGAGCACACGCTCAATACCCCGCCTTTCGAAGTCGAATCCCTCTGTGCACATGTGCAGGCCTGGGACTCCCTCTTCTCGGTCCCGACCCTGACGGCGCAACTCCCTAATTCGCGTCTCGACTTGTCGGGTATTGAACTGCGTTCGGACACCTCCATCGCTCTCACATTCCATGAGGCGGAACTGACCCCGTCGGACATTGCCCTCTTCGTACCGCGTCTGAACGGTTTCAAACGACCCATCTCGCTCAACGGCGCCCTCTCAGGAACGCTCGATTCGCTCTATTTCGATGACATCATTATCCGTTATAACGGTCGCACGGTGATAGAAGGAGACATCGCGGCCTTCGGATTAACGGACATAGACAACCCCTACCTGCGCGCCAACCTCAAAGACCTGCATACTAACGCCGCGCAACTCCAGGATTTCCTGTCGCAGTTATACATGCGCCCTATTCAGTTGCCGGTCGAGGCGCACCGTTTGGGTAATATCCATTACCGTGGCTTGGCGGAAGGACGTCTCCACGACCTGACTCTGCACGGCGCTTTCCGCACGGCGCTCGGCCCGATCACTACCGATGGTACCTTCCGCTCCGATTCGGCGTTCAAACACATGAACTACGACGCACGGGTCGTGGCCAAGTCCTTCCAATTGGGACGCCTCTTGGCGCAACCTAAATTCGGCTCGGTGACGGTCGATCTATACTCGCAGGGACAGATAGACGAAGGAATGGTGTCCGGTGACGTGAAAGCGCACGTGCGCCAATTCACCTACAACGATTATACTTTCAGCGATATGCATATCAACGGACGGTACGAACCGCAGCGTTACCGCGGTACGTTCGATATATCCGACCCGCACTTGGACATGGCTTTTGACGGCGTTGTGAACCTGCAGGACAAGAACCCAGAAATCAACTTCAACCTGCTCTGCCGGCATTTTGACACCGAGCCCATTCTGGCTTCTTTGCCTTCTGCGTTTAGCACCCGTAGCAAGAACGTCGAGTCGATCCGAACAGGATTCTCGATGGCAGTGGATCTCAACGGTACCAAGGTGGATGAGATATCCGGTTATCTGGTCATCGACTCTCTTTTCCTCGCTACGCCCCGCGACTCCATCTTAATGCAGCAACTCACGCTCATCGTTGAGTCCGAGCCCGATCTGCACAAACAGCTTACGCTCCGTTCGGATTATCTGCACGCGAAAGCGAACGGACGGTTCCGCTATGCCGATATAGCTCCGTCTATGCAGGCGCTCATGCACCATTATCTTCCGTCCGCTATTCCTGCTGCCCAACAGACCTGGAAACCGGTTACGTTCTCGCTCACGGCGGACGGCCAGCGCCTGCGGGACGTGCAGCAACTCTTCTACTCGCCGTTTGTCATCTCGGATAACCCTTCTTTGCAGGCGGACGTAACTATCTCTCCGATCATGGATATGCAGGACGGATGGGAACCGAAAGTGGCGCTCAGTTTCTTCGCGCCCGGCGTGAGTGTGGCCAATACACCTATTCATGATCTGACGCTCACGCTCGATAACCACACTTCTCTTCCTACCCATCCGGCGCCGCTCACAATGACGGTCTCCGCAGAGGCTATGTCCGTCCGTACCACCATCACGGCGAACGCGTACTCCGACACGTTGCTCACGCATATAGTGTTAGATACAACGTATTTCGCTCCGCAAGAGGAGGTGACGAATGAAGATATCATCCTCCGTCAGAAACGTCTCGTGTCTGAGCAGCGTTCCGGTAAATACGGCGGAGACATCTCGCTGCTCACGCGTTTCGAGCGGTACAATAACCAGCCGTTAATCATCCTCAATGTGCAACCCGGTACGCTCCTCCTGCGCGATTCAATCTATACTTTCGCGCCCAGTACGATGGTCTATTGCGCTTCGGATACGTCCTTGAGTGTGGACCATTTTGATTTCTCCGGCGGCGGACAACATATCCGCGCAAACGGCTTGGCGTCCACTCGACCCAACGATACGCTCGAACTGGATATGCAGCGCTTGGATGCCTCCTATATTGTGCCGTTCCTGCTGCCGCAAAAAACCATCATGTTTAACGGTCTGCTTACCGGCCGCGCACAGATAACATCGCTGTTCAAAAAGCCGCAGTTTGATACACATATCCACGTGGATGATATGGGCCTGAATAACTGTCTATTCGGCGAAGCCGAGGTGGATCTGAATATAGCCGATTCGCTTGCTTTCCATGCGGATGTGTTCCGACCGGTAACGCATCACAAAGTAGTGGACCTGAACGGCAAAGCCATTTTCGATGGCACAGGCACTTGGTGCTTGGATATGATGACGGACTCGGTTCCGCTGGGCTTTGTGAACCACTGGACATCCGCTGTCTTGTACGATCTGGACGGAACCGGTAGTGGTCACGTGGTCGTAGGCGGCTTTGACAAATCGGTTTATGTGTTGCTCAAGGCGCAAGCGAACAACGGCTCGTTCACGTTGCCATGGACCGGAGCACGATACACGATTCCGGCCGACACCATTATCATGGATACCACTGCCATCATCTTCAATAAGGTGCACGCGGTGGATGCAGAGAACCATCCGGTGATAGTGAACGGACGGATAACGCACAACCAGTTCCTCAATTTTGCACTCAACCTGCACGTGGATGCGTACGACGCGCTCGTCTTCGACAATAACCACGCTGGCGATATGTTCCAAGGACATGTCTATGCGAGGGGACACGTGGATGTGACTGGACCGGAGGATAATATCCTCGTTTATGCGAATGCTACCACTTCGCGTAACTCCACTTTCCGCCTCTCACTGGATAACGCCTCCTCGGCTTACGAATCGTCGTTCGTCCATTTCCTGACGCACGCCGATTCAACGACCGCGACGGTCTCTACCACCCAACCTACATATACCCTGCCCGCGCGCTGTCAACTCAAACTGAATCTGGATATCAACCCGAATCTGCTTTTCATGCTCGTACTGGGCGAACGAAACGGCGATATCATCAAAGGACGAGGAACAGGAACACTCAACCTCACCTACGACACACCGTCCGAAGATGTCACACTCTTCGGAACCTATACGCTGTCACAGGGCACCTTGTGCTACACCGTGGCGAATGTGATTCGTAAGGAATTCACCATCGGGGATGAATCAACCATCGTTTTCTCCGGTAATCCCGAGAACCCGCAGCTCAAGGTAAAAGCCAAATACAGAGCGGTAGCTAACCTCCGCGACCTGTTCGGCGATGAAGCGGAACAATTGGGAACCTCGCGCTCGAACATACCCGTGCTGACAGTCCTCAATCTATCCGGTCCTCTGTCTAACCCGATTCTCTCCTTTGACTTGGAATTCCCGATGTCCGACCAGACAATAGACCAGCAGGTAAGACAGGTGATCAACACCGACGAGATGCTTATGCGGCAAGTCATCTACCTTTTGGTGTTCGGACGTTTCTTCACGCCTGATTATATGACGAATGCGCGAGCGGCAACATTAAATTCCACCTATTCGCTCCTCTCGTCTACCGTTACCGGCCAGATCAACGCCTGGTTGTCCAAACTGACTACGATGCTCACCCTCGGAGTAGCTATCCGAACGGATGGCGAAGGAGCCGGTTCTAGCCAGGAATACGAGGCGCAATTCCAACTCCAGCCTGTCGATCGTCTGGTCATCAACGGCAACGTGGGCTATCGCTACAACGATATGGTCTCCAGCCAACCTTTCTTCGGTGACTTGGATATAGAAGTACTCCTAACGGAAGATGGTGAACTGCGACTCAAAGGCTACACCCACACCGTGGATAAGTATTCGCTCCGCCAGGCATCCACCATTCAGGGAGTAGGACTGGTTTGGAAAAAAGACTTCAACTGGCCTACCTCCAAAAAGAAATCCAAAAAGTAATAAGTAAATGTGCAAAGTAAAAGCAGCGCCTTTCGACGCTGCTTTTTCTTCGTTATAACAATCAATGTCTCTCCGGTCTTGGGCCACGACGCTCCGGTCTTGGACCTCTATCCAAACGTGCGCCATCACGGTCGCCACGCTCAGGACGCGGACCACGCTCACGCTTCTCCGGCTCAACGTATCCTTCCGGTTTCGGTTTCAGCGCCTTAGCACTCAGACGGAACTTACCGGTCTTCGGATCAACCTCCAGCAACTTAATGCGGATATGGTCACCTTCCTTGATTCCGGTCTCTTCCATCGTCTCGTAGCGCTTCCAGTCGATCTCGCTGATGTGCAGCAGACCTTCCTTACCCGGCATGAACTCAACGAAGCAACCATAAGGCATCAAACTCTTAACAACCGAGTCGTACTCTTCGCCTACTTCCGGCAGAGCCACGATGGCTTTGATCTTAGCGATAGCTGCTTGCATCGACTCGCCGTTGTTGGAAGCTACTTCTACCTTACCGCCCTTCTCGTCTTCGTCAATCGAGATGACAGCACCGGTCTCAGCTTGAATACCCTGAATAATCTTTCCGCCCGGGCCAATGACAGCACCGATCATATCTTTCGGAATATAGAAGCTTACAATGCGCGGAGCGTGAGGCTTCAAATCAGCACGCGGTTCCGGCATGCACTCAAGGATCTTACCGAGGATGTACATTCGTGCCTCGTGTGCCTGTGCGAGCGCGTTCTCCAAAATCTCATAACTCAGACCATCTACCTTGATATCCATCTGGCAAGCTGTCAGACCGTCTTTGGTACCCGTGGTCTTGAAGTCCATATCACCCAGGTGATCCTCGTCACCGAGAATATCACTCAGGATAGCGTAGTTCTTACCTTGGTTCTCCGAGATCAGACCCATAGCGATACCGCTCACCGGTTTCTTCATCGGAACACCTGCATCCATCAGCGCCAGCGTGCCGGCACAAACGGTTGCCATAGAGCTCGAACCATTCGACTCCAGAATATCACTTACTACACGTACGGTATAAGGAAAATCTTCCGGAATCATGTTCTTCAGCGCGCGGCAAGCCAAGTTACCGTGACCAATCTCACGACGGCCTACGCCACGAGCAGCCTTAGCCTCACCCGTTGAGAACGGCGGGAAGTTATAGTGCAGCAGGAACTTATCTGTACCTTGGATCAACGCCTCGTCAACGATCTTCTCGTCACGGCTTGTACCCAGCGTAACGGTACTCAAACTCTGTGTTTCACCACGGGTGAAAATAGAACTTCCGTGAGGGCCTGGCAGATAACCAACCTCGCACCAGATAGGACGAATCTCTGTCGTCTTACGACCGTCCAGACGCTTGCCCTCATCGAGCACAGCGCGACGCATCGCCTCTTTCTCTACATCGTGATAATATCTGTCAACCAGCGCAGCAATCTCATCAATATCTACTCCTAATGCCTCTGCGCGTTGAGCCATATAATCAGCTTTCTCAACCTTGAAGTCCTCGCGGATCTGCTCGAACATCGCCTCGCGGTGATGTTTATCGGTGTCCGCACTCGTAGCCTGTGCATATGCACGAGCGTAACTGAAGTCATGAACAGCCTGCTTCAACTCATCATCATTCACCTCATGGCAGTACTCACGCTTCGTCTCCTTGCCGTATGCCTTCATCATCTCGTTGATAGCCAAGCACTGCGGTTTGATTGCTTCATGCGCAGCCTTGATAGCCTCTAACATTACGCTCTCCGGAACCTCTTTCATCTCTCCTTCTACCATCATAATGTTGTCGTACGTAGCGGCAACCATCAGTTCCAAATCAGCGTGCTCACATTGCTCAAACGTCGGGTTGATAACCATCTTACCATCTACGCGTGCTACGCGTACTTCGCTCACCGGACCCTCGAACGGGATATCCGAACAAGCTAATGCAGCACCTGCTGCCAAACCCGCAATCGACTCCGGCATGTCAATGCCGTCGGCCGAATACATCGTTACGTTAACGAACGTCTCTGCGTGATAATTGGACGGGAAAAGCGGACGCAAAGCGCGGTCGATCAGACGCGCAATAAGAATCTCATAGTCCGATGCTTTGCCCTCGCGGCGGGTGAATCCTCCGGGGAAACGTCCTGCCGAAGCAAATTTCTCTTTGTACTCTACGGTTAACGGCATGAAATCCGTGCCGGGAACCGCATCTTTGGCGGAGCAGACAGTTGCCAAAATCATCGTGTTGCCGAGTGTCGCCATCACAGCGCCATCAGCTTGCTTAGCCAACTTGCCTGTCTCCAGTTTGATTACTCGTCCGTCAGGGAGAGCAATCTCTTTGGTTACAATATTCATTCTTTTTTCGTCATTTTTGGTCGCCGTTTGCGACCGGTTAATTTATTGGACCCACAAAAAGTCGCGCAAAGTTACTACATTTTTCGCACATATGCAAGAGAAAAATGCATTATTTTTTGATTTGGAACGGAAATGAACCAATTAGGTTGCCGTCACAGAAAAAATCAACCGTATAAAACCCGGTTTGTGCCTCTTCATCATCCGCAAGCGAACAATAACAAACACCCGTGTAGGCTTCGCCGGTATACTCAATCTCTTGCATCATCGAATAACCAATCTCACCGCTCTCAAAAGCAAAAACCTTATCCGCTTTCTCGTTCAGCAGATTACCTGCCGGATCCATCACTCGTACGTACAGCGCTTTCATGCCCGGCGCACAGGTGATGTTCTTGCCCATCGTGTAATCGAATTGAATCTTACGGATATTGCTGGCGATCTTGGTTTTTTTATCTCCTTTGTTCAGCGTTGAAGGCGTGCAACTGACAATTTCCAACATTGATGCGCGGCTCACAGTCTCCGTTAATTGACTGTTGCTCTGCGTCAACTGCTCGTTGTTTTGGGTCAGCACGGTGTTGTTCTGCGCCAACTGCAGGTTCTCTGCCTCCAGTCGCGCATTCGTCGCATTCAGACTGTCAATCTGACGAACATAGTCCTGCAGCACCGCACGTACGGTTGCCAACTCTTGCTTCAACTCCGAGATACGACGGGCATTAGAAGCCTTCGTCTGACGCAACTCTTCCAGCAAGTCCTGTACACGTTGTTGCTCACGACTCAACAGGTCCTGCAAACTGTCATTGCGAATATCCAACTCCTGATAACCGTCGAATTGAATAGCCAGGTCTTCGTATTCCTCTTGTAACTCCTCTTTCTCGATCTCCATCTGCTCAACCATCTCGTTCAGCTCCTGGCGTTGACTCAGATTCCAATAAACCAATCCGCCTACCACCAACAGCAGAACAACCGTGAGCGCGATAAAAATACCTGCTACTATATTGCTTTTTTTCATAATAATGGAATAACTTTCTCTAATTGATTACTTCTACTACCCTTAAGCAAAATGCGATAACCGGTAATCGGGTTCGCCTCCAACGCCTTGCATAACTCCTCTACATTCTCGTAAATAGGATAGGGAGCAGTTGTCTCTTTGTATTCGTTTCCAACTAACAATACCTTGTCCGCCTTGCGCTCCAGCAACATGTTCACGATGTTCTGATGCTCCAAGTGACTGTAATCACCCAACTCGCGCATCGCTCCTAAGATATAACATTGCGGCAGCTTGTCATCTGACTTCTGATGGCTGAAGGCTTCAATAGCTGCCTGCATCGAAGTCGGATTCGCATTATACGCATCCACTACTACCGTGTTCTTCTCCGTCTGCATCAACTGCGAACGGTTATTACTCGGTACGTACGCACGAATAGCTGCTAAAGCGTCTTCGTGTCGCACGCCGAAATATTCGCCTACACACAGCGCAGCGGACACATTCTCTGCATTATAGCCTCCTACCAGATGAGTACCTTCGGGCATCGTACCCGTTTGGTACGGTACGGTCTTCAGGCTACCTGCCATCTGCGCCAGGTAAGGATTGTCGGTGTTGCGGAAACAGAACCCTCCGTGCGCACGAAGAAAATCGTACAACTCCGCCTTGGTCTTCATCACACCTTCAAACGAACCGAATCCTTGCAGGTGTGCACGGCCTACGTTGGTGATCAAACCGAAATTAGGTTCCGCGATCTCAACCAGCTCTTTGATATCGCCCGGATGGGAAGCTCCCATCTCGATAATCGCCATCTCATGCGCGCGCGTGATATTTAATAAGGTGAGAGGAACACCAATCTGATTATTCAGGTTGCCTTGCGTGTAATACAGATTATACTTTGTGCTTAGCACTGCGGCACATAACTCCTTCGTCGTTGTCTTGCCGTTCGTGCCCGTGATACCCAAAATAGGTATGCTCAACTCCCGACGCCAAGCACGCGCCAGGTCTTGCAAATCGCGCAAAGCGTTCTCGCCGCTGATGATATACGCCGCGCCATCCGCTTTCGCTTGTTCCACGAAATCGTTGCCGTCGAAATGTTCTCCCTTCAGCGCAACAAACACACAGCCGGGTGTTACTTTCCGGCTGTCTGTTGTGACATGAATGGAATCTTTACCGCTAATCAGAAAACTCCAATCCATAAGATTATTTGATGTTCGGCTCCTCCAAACCGATGCGTTTCTTTCTGTCCACTACCTTCAGAACCAAACCAATCAGCAGTGCAGCCAGTCCTAACGATGCTAACATCACCAGCGCCCAGGTGTAATCCAGCGAGACAGCAGCGTCCTCCGAACTGATCAAACCTTGTTCCACTTGTGCATAGACATCCGTATTCGTCTTGTCCAAGATCTTACCGATTAGCAGCGGGAAGAGCCACAAACCGATGTTCTGAATCCAGAAAATCAATGCATAAGCCGAACCGATGATCTTCTCGTCCACCAATTTCGGTACACTCGGCCACAACGCTGCAGGAACGAGCGAGAACGATGCACCTAATACCAGAATGGTGCTGTACGCAACGATCAGTCCGCCTACCTCGCTGTTCTTGAACAGCGGCAGGACGAATGCAAATGTCAAGTGACACAAGATCAACAGCAGCGAACCGAAAATCAGCATCGATGCTGCCTTACCTTTCGTGTCCACGTACTTACCTAACGCCGGCGTAATAGCTACCGCCAGCAACGGGAAGACAGCAAAAATAGTCTCGGCCGTACCACGCATATAACCGATATAGCAATATGCAATCAGAGCTAGTGCGGCGATTCCGAACAGAACCAACTGAACCGGTTTCTTCTTCGAGAAATTGCCGGCGAACGAACAAGCAGCAACCAGTAACATCACACCGTACTGGATAAACGTGATCTGCGAACTGGCCCAGATACCCGTACCTTCATGCAGAGTCAAGTTGCATTGCAGCATGTTCACTGCGTATTTCTGGAACGGGAAAATGGCACTGTAGTACAGCACGCACAGCAGCGCTACCAACCAGAAACCGCCACTCGACAAGATCTTACCCAGATCGGAAATCTTAAACGGTTCGTCTGCCTCTTCGGCCTCACCGGTCTGCGCATCCAGCTTCTTGTCCATGAAGAAGTAAACGATGAACATCATCATCGCGATGCAAAGCAGCACCACGCCGAACGCAACCGAACGAGATACATCTACCGTACCGCCCAGACGTGCGAAGAACGGGGAGAAAATCATACAAGTCGCTACTCCCAAACGGGCAAGCGCCATCTCTGAACCCATCGCCATCGCTGTCTCGCGACCTTTGAACCACTTCACGATACCGCGAGAAACAGTGATTCCCGCCATCTCTACGCCGCAACCGAAAATCATGAATCCAACAGCTGCGAACTTAGCAGACGCCGGCATCCCCTTATAGAACGGAGATACACCTAACTCGTCAAACAGCGGAATATAATTCAGATGCTCCGTGAACCAGATATCCAAACTGCTTCCTGCAAACGCATCCGTCACAGCGTAGTACTTGATCACACCGCCGACTAACATCACAGCACCGGACAGTAAGGCCGTGAAACGAACACCCATCTTGTCCAGAATAATACCGGCGAAGATAAGGAAGAAAATGAATACGTTCAGGAACGTCTCTGCACCTTGCATCGTACCGAAGGCGGTGGAATTCCATCCGCGGGTCGATTGCATCAAATCCTTAATCGGCGATAAGATGTCCATGAAAATATACGAACAGAACATCGCTAACGCCAGCAGCAACAACGCCGACCAGCGCGCTGCTGCGTTATCGCGTAGGGTTTGTTGAATTTTTTGTACCATAAATATACGAATATTTAGATTTACGTTTCAGCCACTCTGCTTTTTTCTTCTCGTATTCCGCATAGTGGCTCTCCAAATAGCCGTCAGCCATTATTGAATACCCAATTCGCGTTTAACGGCCGGCATCACATCCGTAGCGTCTGTACCGATATATACAACGGAAGTAGAGGTCGGTGTGGTGTCGAAGATGTACGTATAACCTTCGCGCTCGCCGACTGCTTTGATAGCATTCATCAGCTTCTCGTGAATCGGCGTAAACAACTCCTGCTGCTTACGTTGAACATCTTGCTCTGCCGTCTGGCTGAACAACTGAATACGCTGTTGCATCTCCTGCAACTCCTGCTGACGAATCTGCTTGATAGCATCGGCCATCGTAGCCTCCTGTGCCAAGTAATCCTGATACTTGCGCTGGAACTCCTCACTCATCATCGTCATTTGAGACTCATACTGATTGTAAATAGTGTCCATCTGCAGACGCATTCGAGCTACCTCAGGCATTAACGCAATGATCTCTTGCGTGTTAACATGACCAAACTTCTGGGCGCTGATGGCCATCGGCATCATCAGCAGCATTGCAATAATAATCTTTTTCATTTTTATAATAGTTTTTAAATATCTTTCGACTATAACCTATAACCTCTCATCTAAAACCTTTACTTCGCTCCCAACTTCTGCAGTACCTGATCAGATATATCCAGTTTGGAGGACATATAAATCAGCGCCGGATCAGCCGAGCGGTCTTTCACTATATCAATCCGCTTCTCGCTTGCCAGTTCCTGAATCGCATTGTAAATCTCGTCCTGAATAGGCTTTATCAACGCTTCGCGTTTTTTGTATAACTCGCCGTTCTCACCGAAATACTTGCGCTTCAACTCCAGCACCTCT
>JAFPNK010000067.1 GCA_017401985.1 Paludibacteraceae bacterium
ACTGTCGCGTAGATGCTTCGAAGTGGTACTCTAAAAAGCATGCACGAGCTGAATTCATCTACTCGCTGGCAGAGGCATCGCTCATGCCCCTCCTTGCACAAGCCATGGACGAGCGCCCACGCCAATGGAAGCTCTACAAGTCGGCAGACCTGACCCTGCGCCACCTCTCGCAGCTACGTCTGCTGGGCACCATCGAACAACGCGTCCGACAGCTGAACCAAGAGGCCAACCGCTTTCTCTTATCCGACACACAGCAGCTACTGCACGACCTCATCGAAGGCAGCGACTCTCCCTTCATCTTCGAAAAGATAGGCACACAGCTGGAGCACATCATGATAGACGAGTTCCAGGATACCTCTACCGTGCAGTGGCAGAACTTCAAGGTGCTGCTCGAGGAAGCGATGAGCCGTCAAGACAGCAGTAGCCTCATCGTCGGCGACGTGAAGCAGAGCATCTACCGCTGGCGTAGTGGCGACTGGCGACTGCTGGCCGGTATCCGCCAACAGTTTGAACATGCTGACGAACGGCTGGACGTACGCACCCTCGACACGAACTACCGCTCCTGCCGACGCATCGTCGAGTTCAACAACGCCTTCTTCACGCAGGCAGCCCGTCAGGAGAATCTTCTCTCCGACGCTTCACTCCCTGCTCCCTATGACGACGTGGTGCAACAGGTGCCTGACGATAAGCCCCAGGAGGGCATGGTAGAGGTGCGACTCCTGCTGCCGGACGACTATCAGCAACAGACACTCGATGCCCTTACCGAGCACGTCCGCCACCTGACGGAACAGGGAGTGGCAGCTGCAGACATAGCCATCCTTGTGCGTGCTAACAACTACATCCCGCTCATCGCCAATCACTTGATGGAGCATCTGCCCGAGGTGTCGGTCGTCAGTGACGAGGCTTTCCGCCTCGATGCCTCACCCGCCGTGATGACTATTGTGCTGGCCCTGCGCTTCCTCGCCCATCCCGACGACATCATCAGTCGCGCCTGCCTCTGCAACGTAAACAGCGGACGCATCGGCGGTCCCTTCCAGTGCTACGCGTACGCGCGCCAATTCCATATATATACTTCCGTCCAGTAGCAACACCGGCGTGAACGCATTACCGGCTGTACCGTGTATGTCAACATATGTTCCGCAGCGGTCTTGCCATCGGAGTGCCCAATGCGCACCTACGCAACCTTTCGCCCACACATAGATGCCGTGATCCAAGTTGACGCACACTTTGTGGCGCAGATAATCCAAATAATTGCTCTTCACGGAGGACACATCCAAGTCCAAGTGTGTGTAGGCATATTGAACGCTTATCGTGCGCAACCAGTTGTTGTAATGATAATCGGCTGCGAGTTCCACGCCCAATGTGTTCACCTTGTTCTGATTGGTGGCATGAAACAGACTGTCAGTCTCGTTGTATGTCCAATCGATAATATCCGTGCCCCAGCGGTAATACGTCTCTCCGCTTATGTGCAATCGTCCGGCTTGTTCGAAGCGCCATTCATACTGAGCGCCAAGGGCTACCTGCCAGGCTTTCTCCGCTTTCAAGTCCGTACTTCCGCGTTGTACACCGGCTTTGTAATACATATCCGTCCAGGTCGGCATACGCAGCGAACGGTTAGCGCGCACATGCACATCGCCGTTTCCCCAAATGTCATACGCCACCATCGCAGCCCCGGAACCGTACCATCCGCACCAACTGTTGTAATGCCCGGCTACGCTGAGCGTCGCGTGCAGATGTGACCATTCACGAAAAGCGAACTCTTGCCGGGCGCGTGCGGTGACTTGCCATCGGTTATGTACCCCCATGTTGGAGGAGGCTATATACTCATTCTTCGCTTCCACTCCGAAGGAAGTCTTCCCGACGGAGGAGAAGTAGTGCCCGTACAGCGTCGCTTGCGCGTTATGCGTCCAGTGCGTGTTAAGCGGTGTGCCGCGATGCCATTCGTAGCGGTCAGATTGGCCTCTATAGGCCACCATCGCACTGATCTTCCACGGTTGAGCAAAATAATGTTCGTACTGCACTCCGGCCAAAACGGTACGCGTGGCGTCGAACTGATCTGTGCTGGCGTAACCGTAACCCGTTCCGAGTCCCGCATCTTTGTACTGCGCACCCACTTGGACATCCAATCCTTGGTTCAATCCTCTCCAATGCGTCTGGACATACACATTCGCCATCTGATAATCGGTGTTGTGCAGTGCTTCTTGCTCTTTGGCATCGCTTGTCGGAGCGTAATACCCTTCACTTCGCCCGTATTCAACGGACGCATTCGTCGTTGTTTCGTTGTTTCTCCATGTGCCTGTGAATACCGGATGCACATTCCCGTTCGTACCGGCGGTCATCTGAAGCGTATAGTGGTCTTGGTCAGTGTATGTCTTGGTCACAATATTGATTGCTCCCGTCAGCGCACCCGTTACATCGGTTCCTTGCAGCACTTCAATATATTCAATCAACGCCGTCGAAACCGGTATGTTCATTGTGTAATGTCCGGTCTGCGTGTCTTGAAGCGGTATGCCGTTGAGTAGCACCACCACCTGGTCAAACGTACCGCCTTGCATGCTTATGTCCGTTTGAGCACTGCTGGCGCCGCGCGAACGAATATCGATAGCCGGCAAATATGCCAATATATCGGCTACGGATGCGACCGGTAACGCAGTTATCTGCTCGTGATCCAGTTTCGCCACCGTGGTATAGGGACGCGTATGGTCAAACTCTTCCCCGACCACCACCACCTCTTCTATCTCAAACGGCGTTTGTGCCTGCAAGCAGGGACTGAGCAACAATAAACACGCGAATACAGTTATGTACCTTTCACCTTTCAACTTTCAACTTTCAACTCGTACTTGTCCAACGCTTCATTCATGATGCGATAACCGTCCGCAATAATCTCCTCCGCCTTGTCAAAATCGAAGGTGTTATAGGCATACTGCCGCATGACGGCGTGCACATCGGGTGGGGTGAGTTGCAGCGCCATTAAGGTGTTCTGCTGAATCTGCATATCACTCATTCGGTCCAACATACTAATGAAACTGACCTTACGTTGCAGATCGTTCGCTTTTTCAATGCGCGCTTTGTTAATGCGTTTGGTCACCTGCCGAATCTGGTTCTCCAGACCTTTGGGCACATTGATGCCACGCGCCACTAAGTCCGCCAAACGAGTCTCGACATCAATCAGTTCCGGACCCTCATCCGATTGCGGCATAGCATCCTTTCCGCTGATATCCATTGCGATCAGTATATCCCCTTCCTTGCGTTCGATCGTATGCAACGGCAGCGGATTGAGTATGCCGCCGTCAATGAGCAAACGGTGACCTAACTGCACCGGTTGGAAGAAAAGCGGAATAGAGATCGAGGCGCGTACCGCTTCGAACAGACTGCCGGAACGAAACACCACTTCCTCGGTGCTCAGCAGGTCGGATGCTACAATCGTGCAAGGGATATTCAGGTTCTCAATCGGTCGGTCTGGAACCACTTTCTGCAACTCCTCAATAATGCGTTTGCCTTTGACTAAAGAATTGACACTCAGCAGGTTAATGTCCATCATCCGCCAGATAAGCTGCATGTCGACTTTCAGAAACCACTCCTTGGCTTCTTTCAACTGTCCCGCTGCGTACATACCGGCTATAATCGAACCCATCGAACAACCGGCTATACTGCTAATCGTATAACCGCGTTCTTCCAGCGCTTCGATCGCACCTATGTGTGCCAGTCCTCGTGCGCCACCGGAACCCAAAACCAATGCAACGTTCTTTCCCATAACCCATAACCTATAACCGCTAACCGTTACACAATCTTCGCCGGTTGCAGCTTCTCACGAATCTTAATATAGATGATGTTCTCTTTCTTGGCAAATTCCGTCTTCACGTATCCCATTCCGATGCCCACTTTGGTGTTCGGCAGCATAATACCGGAAGTCACGTTTCCAATCACATTCCCCTCTGCGTCGCAGATCTCATAACCGTTACGCGGAATAGCACGCTCCAGACACTCGAAATGAACCAGTTTACGCTTCACTCCTTCCGCTTTCTGCTGCTTGAGATAATCGCGGTCAATGAAATCCTTGGCGTCTAACTTGGTAATCCATCCTAAACCTGCCTCCAGCGGCGAAGTGGTGTCATCTATGTCGTGACCGTACAAGCAGTACCATTTTTCCAGACGCAGACTGTCACGAGCACCCAAACCAATTGGTGCCAGACCGAACGGCTTGCCTACTTCGAACAACGCATCCCAGATCTGTTTGCCCTTTTCTGCCGGGAAATACAATTCGAATCCTCCGGCACCGGTGTAGCCTGTATTACTGAGAATAACGCCCGGAACGCCCGCAAAACTCCATTCGCGGAACGCATAGTAGTCAATCGACTTCAAATCCGCGTCCGTCAGCAGTTGCAGCATCTCCGTCGCTTTCGGTCCTTGAACGGCCAATTGACCGTAACGCTCCGAAGCGTTCTCCAGGCTAACCTCTCTAAACTCTTCTCTCTCATCTCTAATCTTACATACCCACTGCCAGTCCTTGTCGATATTACCGGCATTAACGACCATAAGATATTTGGTCGTAGAGTATTTATAGATGATTAAATCATCTACAATGCCGCCCTTGCCGTTCGGCATGCAGGTGTATTGTGCCTTGCCTGCGGGAATAACACTCAGGTCATTGGTGGTAATATACTGTAAGAAATCCAGGGCTTTCTCGCCTTTTACCCAAAACTCACCCATGTGGCTTACATCGAACACACCGACGCCTTCACGAACGATCATGTGTTCCTGATTAATACCCGTCGGGTACTGAATAGGCATGTTAAACCCGGCGAATTCTGCCATTTTTGCGCCTAACGCAATGTGAATATCCGTAAACGGAGTTGTTTTTAACATAATTATGCTTTTTTAATGATTTCTAATATAACGTTCATTGCTGCTTCCAAACTTGGAATAGGAAGGTATTCATAACGGCTGTGGAAATTTTCTCCTCCTGCAAAAATATTAGGGCAGGGAAGTCCTTCGAAACTAAGCCGTGCACCGTCTGTTCCGCCACGAATCGGCTTAACAACGGGCTCTATGCCTACTGCAGTCATCGCCTCTTTGGCAAGATCCACAATATGCATCACGGGTTCGATCTGCTCGCGCATGTTATAATACTGATCGCGCAGTTCAATCTCTGCCGTACCTTCGCCGAACTCACGATTGACCTTACGAACCAAGTGTTCCAGTTCGCGCTTGCGGCTCTCGAAGCGCGCGCGGTCATGGTCACGAATGATATAACTGAGCGTCGTCTCTTCCACCGTACCGTTCATGCCGATCAGGTGATAGAACCCTTCATAACCTTGCGTGTGTTCGGGCGTCTCCCAACGTGGAAGCATGACGGCCAACTGGTAAGCGATACGCATCGAGTTACGCATCTTATGATACGCACTGCCCGGATGCACATTCAGTCCGTGCACTTTAATCTTGCACATCGCGGCATTGAAGTTCTCGTACTCCAATTCACCAATCGCACCACCGTCCATCGTGTACGCCCATTCGGCACCGAAAGCCTGCACATCAAAATGGTCCGCTCCGCACCCAATTTCTTCATCCGGCGTAAAACCAATCCGCACCTTGCCGTGCTTAATCTCCGGATGTGCAATCAGGTACTCCATCGCGGTCACTATCTCGGCAATGCCGGCTTTGTCGTCCGCGCCGAGAAGGGTCGTCGTGTCCGTCACAATGACGTCTTGACCTGCGTACCGCGCATCGATATAATCGCGCTCTTCGGCCTTCACAATACTCGCCTTCACGTGCTTCCCGCTTGCGTCCGGCGAGGTGTCCATATGGGCAATAAATCCGATAACCGGCTTCATCATTCCATCATTGAGCGAAGCGCTCATTCCATCATTGGCTTCTAAAGAAGCCATCACATACCCGTTATCATCTAACGTCACCTCACTCATACCTATCGCACGCAGTTCATCTGCCAAATAGCGGGCAAACTCCATCTGTCCGGGCGTAGAAGGCGTCATGCCGGTGTTCTCGTCACTGGTGGTGCAGAACGACACGTATTTCAAAAAACGATCAACAATATTCATGTTTTACTTGTTACCAAAAGCGGAAAGTAAACTACTGATAGCACCGGCATACTGCGAAGCAGTGCTCAGATAACCGGCTGTTGTGTTGGCAGCGCTCTGTGTCTGGGTAGCTGCCGTCTGTACATTCTCGTTGCTCTTCACCATTTCTACCAGACTGTTCGTTACGCTCTGTACGTTGCTCTGCGTAACCAAACCCAGCGAAGAAGCAATCATTCCTTTACCGAAATCTTTGAGATACGTTTTGTCTTTGTATCCGGTTTTCAGTCCTTCGCAATTGGCAAGCAGCGAAACCGTGTTCATCGCGTTCTGCAGGTTCGTGTAGTCATATTTGCCATCCGCTTTGTACTGCGTATAAAGCGCATGCAATGCCGTTCCGGCGCCTTGTCCGGCCGTCAGAGCGTTGCTGGTGGTGTTCGTGGTAGTGGTGGCGGCAGGGGTGCTGCTTGCACCGTTGCTCAAAAGTCCGCAGCCGGTTAACAAAGCAACCGCAACTGCTAAAAGAAAAGTCTTTTTCATAATACTATATTCATTTTATTGTAGTCATTTTCCATGAAAGCCAAAATATTGTCTGTCACGTTCTCACACATTGCGATGCGTCCTTCCCAGGTACCGGTTCCGGTATGCGGACTAAGTACCACGTTAGGGAGTGCCAGCAATTCTTGGCTAATCTGCGGCTCATGCTCGTACACGTCCAATGCTGCACCGGCAATAATACCGCTTTTTAGCGCTTCGACTAAGGCCTGCTCGTCCACATGGGCGCCTCGGGCTGTATTAATCAAATAAGCGCTGCGTTTCATCATACCCAATTCCGGCTTGCCGATAATATGGTGCACATCCGGTGTGTAGGGTAGGTTTAGACTTAGAAAATCGCTGTCTTGCAACAGCGTCTGAAAATCAACGTATTGCGCGTTAACTCCTTCACTCCTTAACTCGTTCATTCGTTCATTCGTTAACTCATGACGGTTATGGTACAAAATCGTCATTCCGGACGCTTTAGCACGTCTGGCTAAAGCCTGGCCGATGCGACCCATTCCTAAAATGCCCAATGTTTTGCCGTACAACGAGTGACTCAGGTTCCGCATCACACCGAATTGAATCCCTTCACCCGTAACCGGTAACCCGTAACCCCTTATGTTTCGGTCGAACTCTGCAACGCGACGAGCGATTGTTATCATCAGCGCAAACGACAATTCGGCAGTCGGTTCAATCACCGGTTGCGGGGTGTTCGTTACTCTGATTCCCCGTTCACGGCAAGCGTCCAAATCAATGTTGTTATACCCGGCACCAAAATTGGCAATTAACCGCAAACGGGGCATCGATTCGATCATCTGTCTTGTTACACGATAATCGAAGGTGCTGACCAGCACTTCCGCTTCGTTCCGGTTGGCTTCCTCCACCTTCCCCTTTAACCGCCTGAATCCTTCTTGCGTAAGAGCTGTGGTAAAAGCAATCTTCATAGCTTACGCAATGGCATTAAGCAGTTTGTTGGCATTCTCCACGCGCGTGGCTTCCATGATAAGGAAGAGGTCAATAATGGCCCAAATACCGAAACCACCGCAAGTCAGTAATTTCACCACGCCAAGGCCCGTCTGACCGATATAAAAACGGTCTATACCGAATTCACCTAAGAAGAACGACAGCAAGAGCGCTACAATCGGATCTTTGTACTGCACGGAATAAGCCGTGTTCCATTTTTTCTCATCCAGATACATCAGCTTCTCTTTGATAAGTGTTATCTGACTCTCCGGCAATTTGTCGTTGTGACTCATGAAGAACATGTTCACCTTATCGGCGTTGTAACTGTCGAACGTACGATAAAGAGGGGTGCCGCACTGTGGGCAGAATTTGTTGTCATCGGCTATGTTTAAGCCGCAATTTGGACATACCATACTAATAAATTTTCAAATTTGGTGCAAAGTTACAAATTAAAAATGAAAAAGAAAAGCAAAAAATACAAATGTATTTCGATTTCTTCGTTTTTTGCAAATTTTCGAAAAAATATTCGCGTGCGCTTGCGTATATGATTTTTTTTTTGTAATTTTGCGCCCGATTTTGACTATTTGTGTAAAAAAGAAATCTAATTATATGGCAAAAATTGCATTAATTACAGGAGTAACCGGTCAGGACGGGTCCTATTTGTCGGAGTTTTTGTTGGGTAAGGGCTACGAAGTGCACGGTATTATCCGTCGTAGTTCGGTGGACTATCGTGAGCGTATTGCCCATCTGGAGGGAACGCCGCATTTCCACTTGCATTATGCAGACATGAGCGATTCAATGTCGTTGGTGAAACTGGTGGGCAAGGTGCAACCGGATGAGATATACAACCTCGCGGCGCAGAGTCACGTGCAGGTGTCGTTCGATGCGCCGGAGTTCACGGCAGATGTCGATGCAGTAGGTGTCTTGCGTGTGCTGGAGGCTGTTCGTACGAACCATCTCGAGAAAACCTGCCGAATCTACCAGGCTTCGACGAGTGAGCTGTACGGCAAAGTGGAAGAAGTGCCGCAGTCCGAGACGACTCCTTTCCATCCGTACTCGCCGTATGCGGTAGCTAAACTGTACGGTTATTGGATCATCAAGGAGTATCGCGAGGCATATAATATGTTCTGCTGCTCGGGAATTCTCTTTAACCACGAATCCGAACGCCGCGGTGAGACCTTTGTAACGCGTAAGATCACCCTCGCTGCTGCACGCATCGCGCAAGGCAAGCAGGATTGTCTGTACTTGGGTAACCTCGATAGCTTACGCGACTGGGGATACGCGAAGGACTACGTGGAGTGTATGTGGCTCATTCTGCAGCACGACACACCGGAGGACTTCGTTATCGCCACCGGTGTGCAGCACAGCGTACGTGAGTTCGCTACACTCGCTTTCAAACATGCGGGAATCGAACTGCGCTGGGAAGGAAAGGGCATAGACGAAAAAGGTATCGACGTCAAGACCGGTAAGGTGGTGGTAGCCGTTAGTCCGGACTTCTACCGCCCGACCGATGTTGTCAACCTGCTTGGCGATCCGACCAAGGCAAAACGCGAACTCGGTTGGAATCCGCAGAGCACGTCGTTCGAACAGCTCGTTGAACTCATGGTGAAACATGATATGCAGAAAGTGACACGCGAACACTTTAACCTCGCAGAGTACCTCGAGAAAGGAATTGTAAAATAATGGAAAAAAATTCAAAAATATATGTCGCAGGCCACCGAGGAATGGTGGGAAGTGCCATTGTGCGCGAACTGCAGCGACAAGGGTATACGAACATTATTACTCGCACGCACAAGGAATTGGACTTGTGCCGTCAAGAGGCAGTGGAAGCATTCTTTGAGGCTGAGAAGCCCGAATATGTGTTCCTTGCTGCTGCTAAAGTGGGAGGCATCGTAGCCAACCAGAATGCGCTCGCGGATTTCATGTACGACAACATGATCCTCGAAATGAACGTCATTCATGCGGCGTGGAAGAACGGTTGCAAGAAATTAGAGTTCCTGGGCTCCAGTTGCATCTACCCGCGCTTGGCTCCGCAGCCTATGCCGGAATCGTGCCTGCTGACCGGAGAATTGGAAAAAACCAACGAAGCCTATGCGCTCGCGAAGATAAGCGGACTCAAATACTGCGAATACCTCAACCGTCAGTATGGCACCGATTATATATCCGTCATGCCGACGAACCTCTACGGACCGAACGATAACTACCATCCGGAGCACAGCCACGTGTTGCCGGCACTCATTCGCCGTTTCCATGAAGCGAAAGTAAGCGGCGCCAAATCCGTGACTTGCTGGGGAACCGGCAGCCCGCTGCGCGAATTCCTATACGTGGACGATCTGGCGAACCTCTGCGTGTTCCTCATGAATAACTACTCGGGCAACGAGACCGTCAATGCCGGAACAGGCAAGGAATTGACCATCAAGCAACTTACCGAACTGGTGGCTAAAGTCGTTGGATACGAAGGTGAGATCTTATGGGACAGCACGCGCCCGGACGGTACGCCGCGTAAACTGCTTGACGTAAGCAAAGCTACCGCGCTCGGTTGGACGTACAAGACTGAACTCGAAGACGGCATTAAACTGGCATACGAGGATTTCCTCAATAATCCTATGCGAGCTGAAAGATGAGAGATTTCTCGCTGGACATATATCGGACGCTGCTCGAGACGCTTCAGGCGAAAGGGTATGAACTGATCTCGTATAAGGACTATTTTGCAAAGAAGCGTCCGAAGAAGTTCGTTATATTGCGGCACGACGTCGATGCGAAACCGTATAACAGTCTCAAAACGGCGCAGATAGAACATACCTTGGGTGCTAAAGCGACCTATTATTTCCGGGTGGGCAAAGAGAGTAATGAACCGGAAGTCATTCGTTCGATAGCCCGACTCGGTCATGAGGTCGGTTACCATTACGAGGATATGAGCCTCTGTAACGGCGATACAGACCAATCGTGGTCGCATTTTCAGACCTGGCTGGACTATTTCCGGCAGTACTACGCGGTGGAGACCATTTGTATGCACGGCGCACCAACCAGTAAGTGGGACGGAAAAGACTTGTGGAAGAAATACGACTATCGGACGGTGGGAATCATCGGCGAACCGTATATGGACACGGACTTCAGCGATGTGTTCTATCTCACAGACACAGGCCGCTGCTGGGACGGATACAAAGTGTCGGTGCGGGACAAAATACCGCAATTCCAAGACGAATGGACCGCGAAAGGCTTAGTCTGGCATACGACACCGGAGTTGTTGAAAGGTATAGAAAACAACCTCCTTCCGGACCATGTGATGATAACCACCCATCCGCAACGCTGGACCAATAAGACCGGAGAGTGGTACAAGGAGATGATTTTGCAGAATGCAAAAAACATAGTGAAGCGAATAATAGTAAAATAACGATAATGAATAAACCATTAAATTTTGGGTTGATTGGTGCAGCTGGATATATTGCACCAAGACACATTAAAGCCATTGCAGACACAGGTAACAACCTGATCGTGGCGTATGATAAGTTTGATAGTGTGGGTCGATTGGACAGTTCCTTCCCGGATTGTTCGTTCTTCACGGAGAATGAGCAATTCGATCGTTTCTGTTCCAAACAAATGCGTACGGACAACCCGCTGAACTGGCTTTCTATCTGTACGCCGAACTACACGCACGATGCGTTCATTCGCTACGGACTGCGTCTGGGATGCGATGTGATTTGCGAGAAACCGCTGGTGCTCAATCCGTACAATATTGACAACTTGGTGGAACTGGAAGCCGAAACGGGTCACAAGGCCTACACGATCCTCCAACTCCGTCTGCACGATAAGATCCGTGCACTCAAGCAGAAAGTGGCGAACGGTCCCAAGGACAAAATCTACGACGTCGATTTAACCTACATTACCAGCCGTGGTAAATGGTATTACAGCTCGTGGAAAGGTGATGTGCATAAGAGTGGCGGTATAGCAACCAACATCGGCGTGCACTTCTACGACATGTTGCAGTGGGTATTCGGTCCGGTGAAGAAAAACATCGTCCATGTGATGAGTTTTGATCGCGTGGCCGGTTATCTTGAACTCGAGCGTGCGCGCGTGCGTTACTTCTTAAGTATTAATGCCGAGTGTCTGCCTGCCAATGCGGTGCAGGGTGAGAAACGAACCTACCGCACCCTTAGTATCGACGGCGAGGAATTCGAATTCTCTGCCGGTTTCACAGAACTGCATACCGAGAGTTACAAACAGATCTTGGCCGGAAACGGATTCCGCATCTCCGAGGCACGGCCGTGTATTGAGACAGTGAGTGAGATTCGTCATTCCGAACCAATCGGTCTCGTAGGCGATTATCACCCGTTGGCTAAACTTCCTTTAGCTAAACACCCATTCGGTTGGGACGAGAGAAGATGACCGGATAGCATCCGGATGCAGAAAACCATGCGGAAAGTATGAGTATGAAGAAGTTTAAAAACATAATTATTCTTGCTGTCGTGAGCTTGGCGATGATGTCCTGCGTGACTGCTCGCAAAGTGAACTATATGCAGGAACCCGACAAACAGATTCCGTCGTACGCGGATACATTGGCTTTTGAGGATTATCAGTTGCGAATTGGTGACCGATTGTATGTGTATGTGTATTCGCTCGATGAGAATATACAGAAGATGTACAATGCGGGTGGTTCGAATGCTTCGCAAATGCGTCAACAAATGAGTCAAGGAGGTACCTACGGTTCGTATGACCTCTATACCTATTTGGTGGATGAAGAGGGAAACATGGACTTTCCTACTATCGGCAAAGTGTTCGTGCAAGGTCTGACAACGCGTGAGGTGAAGCACAAACTGGAGCAGGAGTTGAGTACTTTGTTACAGGACCTGCCCGGGTACAACACCATCTCGGTGGAAGTGAATATCGTGAACCGTTCCTTCTCCATCATTGGCGCACAGAGTGGACGTTATATGATTAACAAGGAGAAGATGACGATCTTCGAGGCTTTGGCCATGGCCGGTGACTTAGGGGAATTCAACAGCCGAAAAGAGATCAAACTGGTACGCGAGAAGAACGGCGTGACGACCATCAAGACCTTTGATGTGCGCTCCAAAGATATTGTCAATTCGGAGTTCTATTACATCGAACCGAACGATATTATCTATATACGTCAGATTCCGGGTTACAGCTTTGGTATCAACCACGTAACGACAGTTATCGGTGTGACAGCAGCAACCGTCTCGTTCGGAGTGTTCATCTATTCGATCGTACAGACGGGTATCAACCACGTGAACAAATACTACCCGAAAAATGGTGGTAGCAACACAACAACAACGGAAGGAGGCGGACAATGAAAAAGTATAATTGGATAATACTCGCCTTCATCGCAGTAGTGATGTCGAGTTGTTACAGTCACCGCGTGATAGGTTATTTGCAGGAACCGACGAAGACGAACAAGTTGCCGCAGTACGATTCGGCGGCGTATGAACCGTACCGCATTCGTGTCAACGATGAGATCATCTATCGTTTGGTAACCATGGATGAGACCATGACGAAAATGTTAGGTACACAGACCAATATATCCAGTGGTCAATATGCCAATTCGTACCGCGTGTATGCAGACGGAACGATAGACCTGCCGTTCTTGCAGCCGATTAAGGTGCAAGGTCTGACGGAAGTGGAGGCGCAGGATACCATTCGTGCGGCCTTCCGGGAGATCATTCCGGATGCGGACGTGAAGGTGGCGCTGTATAATAAGTATTTCTCCGTCATCGGTGACGCCCATTCAAGCCAGTATTATATTTATAAGGAGAAGCTCAATATCTTCCAGGCGCTGGCAATGACGGGCGATGTGATGACCAGCGGTGACCGTCGGCACATTCGTATCATCCGTCCGCGCGACAACGGACAGGAACCCGAGATCCTCGAGTTCGATATTCGTACGAACAGCATTATCGATTCGAAGTACTATTATGTCTATCCCAATGACGTAATTTACGTGGCGCGCCAACCGAACAGTTTCTATACAGTGCCCAGTTATTCCGGCTTTATCGGTCTGATTACCAGCAGTGTAGCGCTGTTGACTACCGTTTTGAACTACGTGGCATATATCTATAAATAGACTATGAGTAACAATAATCCATATTACACAGGGGGAAATAACGCGTATTATACCCCCGGAGGCAACAACCAGTATTACCAGCCGGGTGGCAATAACAACTATTACCAGGCTGGCGGTAATCAGCAATATTACATGCAGGACCCGCAGCAGGGAGGAGAAGAAGAAGGTAACACGCTGAACTTCAATCCGATCGAGTGGTTGTTCACGTTCTTGCATTACTGGTATCTGTTCGTGATCGCCTTGGCGATTGCAATGGGTATGGCTATGCTCAAGAACAGACGGTGGATCCCGAGTTATTTCTCGCAGGGCACCATTGTCATTAAGGAGAACACCGGTTACGGTGGCTCCAGTCTGTCATTGATGCAAGGCTTCGGTGTCGATCCCGGTATGAAGAACGTGCAGAACCAGATGATTATGCTCCAGTCCTACGACCTGACCAGTCGGGTAGTGGACTCGCTGCCGTTCATGAACGTGGAGTATATTACCCAGGGACGTTTCAAGACGCGTAACTTATACCGCCAGACGCCGATTGTAGTGGAGCCGATTCATGTCGATCCGCGTGCGTATGGTATGTTGTTCCAACTCTCCTTCCGTCCGGATGGTACGATTCATATATCCTCTACCGATGACTCTGCGCCGCTGGAGATTGATACGCAGTTTGGAGAACCCATCCATTGCACTTATTTTGAAGCAACGGTCTGGCCGACGGAATTCCTGTCCAGCACCAAGCTGTACTTCCGCTTCCGCTCGCATGAGGACTTAGTGAACGAGTTCATGAGCCGCCTGCAGTTATCGTTCGTGTCTGAAGGATCCACCGTACTCGCCCTTTCAATGGTCAGCGAGACACCGCAACGTGACTGCGAGTACCTGGATAAGCTGGCGCAGATATACTTGCTGCAGAACCTGGAGCAGAAAAACGAGGTTGCTGAGAACTCCATCAAGTTCATCAACGACCAGTTAGAGTCTCTTCAGGCTTCCTTGCAGGTAAGCGAAGGTGCAATGACGGATTTCCGTCAGGAGAACAAGTTCGTGGATGTCAATTCCTATGCCGGTCAGTTGATGGGATTAGTAGCCGGATACGACCAGCAGGCGATGGAACTGCGCTTGCGCGAGACCTATTTTGATTATCTGATCAATTATATCCATACCAATATTGAGAACAACGCGGTGATTGCGCCAACGACTATGGGCGTAGAGGAACCGATGCTCATGGGATTGGTGCAACAACTCAACGACCTGCGCATTCAACGTGGTGAACTGACCGAGCGTAACGTGTACTACGCTAAGTACACCAAGGATATAGAGAACGTCAAGACGGCTATCGAAGAGGTCGTTACATCCATGCGTGCTTCCTTGGAGATCGAGAAAGCCGATCTGCAGCGGCGTTACCAAGAGGTGGAGGCTTCTATCAAGACCCTGCCGGAGAAAGAACTGCAAATGGTGGCTATCGAGCGCAGTTATCGAATCGATGATAACTACTACACCTTCTTCCTGCAGAAACGCGCAGAGGCGGAGATCCAGAAAGCGTCCAACACGCCGGATAACTCCATCATGGATAAGGCACGTACGCTCTATGTCATGAACTCCAAGGATAAGAAGAAAACGACTACCACCTATCTGATCGTCGGCTTCTTGATTCCGCTTGCGCTCATCATCCTCAGCGAGTTGCTCAATAACAAGATTCGCTCTCCGAAGGATGTAGTGAAACTCAAATCCTTCCGCCTCATAGGAACCCTGCGTCACGCGAAGAGCCAGAACCCGACGCTCGTGCGCGCTTCGCCTCGTTCGAGTTACGCGGAGATGCTTCGTGCCATCCGTACGCGTATCGAGTTCGTGCTTAAGCGTAAGGATAAGATGATCATCTGTATCACCTCTACCGAATCCGGTGATGGTAAGACCTTCCTCTCTACCAACATGGCGGCCCTCTATGGCATGACCGGTAAGAAAGTGCTGCTGGTGGATCTCGACCTTCGTAAACCGAACATCCACACCAAACTGGGTTTGGAAGGCGGTAACGGTATTTCCAACTATCTGATCGGAGACTGTGAGTTGGACGACATCATGACTACCGATACGCCGTTTGGCTTCGACTTCATACGTGCCGGAACGATTCCGCCTAACCCGGGTGAGTTGGTTCACTCCACGAAGATGGCGGAACTGATTAATGCGATGCGGGAGAAATATGACTTCGTCATCATCGATACATCGCCTATCGGTCTGGTTCCGGATGCGTATTCGATCATCGAGCATAGCGACATGTGTCTGTTCGTGATCCGTTGTATGCAGACCAACAAATCGTTCTGCAAACAAACGGTTGAGCAGATGATGGAGGTGGTCGATAATATGGAAAAAGTACAAATCGTGCTGTCGGATATTCCTACAGAAGGACGCCACTCCTACGGTTCCGGTTACGGCTACGGCTACGGCGGTTACGGCGGCTACGGTTATGGTCACCTCGGTTATGGTGGCTACGGCGGTTACGGCTACGGATACGGAGACCGTGGCGGCAAAGCTAAGAGTTATGGTAAACTATACGGCAAACTGTATGGTAAATTTACCAAAGACGAAAAAGCGTACCGCTCGTACTATTATTACCATCATGATGAGGACGATGAAGAAGCTCAGAAAGATGAGAATAAAGGCTAAAAGCTAAAGTTGGAAGGGATGCAGAAATGCATCTCTTCTTTCGTTACCGGATGTACGAATCGAATCTCTGCTGCGTGAAGCATCAATCGCGCTGCCGGTGCTCCACCATACAAGCGGTCTCCGACAATAGGAGCGTTAAGACCATCCGGATGCGCCGCATGAACACGCAATTGGTGCGTACGACCGGTCTGTGGATAGAAGTCCACCAGCAGCGTTCCGTCCGCTCTTTGTTCACGAACCACATACCGGGTAATAGCCGGCTTGCCATGCTCCTGGTTCACCATCTGCCTTGGCCGATCATACGGATTCGGAAGAAGAGGAAGATTCACCATTCCATCATTAAGGCGAAGCCGGCTCATTTCATCATTCGGTCGCAAGACCGCCTCGTACCGCTTGAGAATATCCCGTCGCTGAAAATAGGCTTGCATCGTTCTGTACGTATCGGCATCTTTGGCGAGCACTATCAGTCCGCTCGTGTCTTGATCCAAACGATGAACGGGTAGAATAGGGCGCTTGTACTGCTCCGTGAACCAATCGGCTAAAGACTGCTCCCCGGTCTTGCCCGGAACAGAAAGCATTCCCGCCGGTTTATCCACCACCATCAAGTACTCATCTTCATAGACAACAGGGATGGACGAAGGCCGTTCAGCCGGTTGGGGAGCAGAACTGACAATCTCTATATCCATTCCTTGCAGCATATGCCGTAAGATAGGCACGCATTTACCCGAACAAGGCGCATAGAAAACACCCTCTTTGCGAATCTCGGTCTTGGACGGTGCCCCAACCCAGAATTCCGCCAAAGCAATCGGTTGCAGACCGTGTGTGAAAGCATACTGAAGCAATTTAGGGGCGCAGCACTCACCTGCTCCTGCGGGCGGTAAACTCTCTCTGCCTCCGGATGCTATCCGGCTCACGAACCATTCTTCCGGAGAGAGAATAGGTTTCTCGTTTTCAAACAACTCCAACAGGTTCTTCTCCTCTCCGCGGCTGTTATAAAATCGATAATTGGCAAACAGCAATCGCTGCAACCGCTTGGACTCGGCACCGTTCTTCCCCACAGGCGCTTCCGTGAGGTCATACACCGGCGGCACAAATCCCTCATGGTGATAACTACCGTCTAACTTGGCAGAGAACGCCGCGAGATATCTTTCACTCGTTAATTCGTTCACTCCTTCATTCCTTACCACAAGCACCCCGAACATCTTTCCTTGACGATGTAATTCACTCTCCGGATGCGCGCGCATGTATGCGTGAACCTTATTTACTATGTCTGCGGCGGCTGCCTGAACGACTTTGTTCATAATTTCGATGCAAAAGTACTATAATTTTTCGAAATATGCAAAATATTCTTGCATAATTGCAAAAAAAGTAGTAACTTTGCAGCCGTTATGGTTATAGCGTTTGACAACGATAAATATATCCGAATTCAGTCGGAGCATATACGCGAGCGAATCGCGCAATTTGGTAATAAACTGTACCTCGAGTTAGGAGGAAAGTTGTTCGACGATATGCACGCCAGTCGCGTCTTGCCGGGCTTCATGCCCGACAGTAAGTTGCGTATGTTGACGCAGCTGAGGGACTCGCTGGAGATCGTTATCGTCATTTCTGCTGAAGATATAGAGCGAAACAAAGTGCGTCAGGATTTAGGCATTACCTACGATGAAGACGTGCTTCGTCTCCGCGAAGAGTTTATGAATCGTGGATTCATGGTCTCTTCGGTGGTAATTACCCATTACGCCGGACAGCGTTCAGCGGATGCGTATCGTCAGCGTCTGGAGCGTAAAGGCATTCGCGTCTATTACCATTACATCATAGACGGTTATCCCCATAACGTAGATTTGATTGCCAGTGAAGAAGGCTTCGGACGAAACGATTATATCGAAACAACCCAACCCCTGGTGGTCGTTACGGCTCCCGGACCCGGTAGCGGTAAGATGGCGGTCTGCCTCAGTCAGTTGTATAACGAGCAGGTACGAGGACGCGAAGCAGGCTATGCGAAGTTTGAGACCTTCCCGGTATGGAACCTGCCGCTGAAGCACCCGCTCAATGTGGCATACGAAGCAGCGACGGCCGATCTGCAGGATGTGAACATGATTGATCCGTTCCACCTGGAGGCGTATGGCAAGACGGCGGTTAACTATAACCGTGACGTTGAGATATATCCCGTCCTCGATGCCTTGTTTACTTCCATCTACGGAACCAGCCCCTATAAGTCGCCAACAGACATGGGCGTGAACATGGTCGGTTTCTGTATCAGCGACGATGAAGCCGTGCGCGAGGCAAGCAAACAGGAGATCATTCGCCGTTATTTCCAGGCCTTGTGCCATTTGGCCAATGGCCGATGCAACGATGCGGAGATCAAGAAACTGGCCTTGCTGCAGCAGCAGGTAGGTATCAACACCGCTTATCGCCGTACCACTGTGGCTGCCCGCGAACGCCGTGCGCTGACCGGCGCGCTGCATGATGGCGCTTTTGCACACTGCGCGGCGATCGAACTGCCCGACGGACGTATCATCACGGCTGAAGCAGGACCTTTATTGGGCTCCTCGGCGGCAATGTTGCTCAATGCTATGAAGGAAATGGCAGGTATAGACCACTCGATACGACTGATTCCGGAGCAGATCATCGAACCAATTCAGCAAACAAAGATCAATTACCTGCACGGCCAAAACCCACGCCTGCATACGGATGAGGTGTTAGTGGCATTATCCGTCCTCTCGCTGCAAGACGAGAACTGTCGTCGCGCATTAGAGACCTTGCCGCTGCTCAAAGGCTGTCAGGCGCACTCCACAGTCATGCTCAAAGAAGTGGACTGGCGAACATTTAAGAAATTAGGAATCGATTTAACAACCGACCCCGCTAAAAAGTAACGCAAGGAAGGAAGAGAACTCGGGTGAGAATCCCGGACTGACCGGCAACTGTGATGACCTACGGGTCTAAGCCAGATCGCTTCCCCCGCGCGCAATTGAGAGTCCTCCAGGAATAGGACGAACAATGATAAGACGCTTTCTATTCATATGTATCTTCGCACTTAGTGCTGTGGCTCTATTCGCAGAGCCCGACACATTGTCTACCCGCATGGATTCTACGGGTGTTGATCCTATCAACGACTTTCGCATTGCTGAGGTCGAGGTAACGGCGCGTGCGCTCACCAAGGATGTTATTGTTCCGCAAACGCTCAAAGGAGAAGAACTGCAACGGCTCAATGCCTTGTCCGTTGCCGACGCCTTGCGTTATTTCTCCGGCGTGCAACTTAAGGATTACGGCGGAGTAGGTGGCATCAAGACAATCAACGTACGTTCTATGGGCAGTCAACACACCGCCGTCTATTATAACGGCGTGCAGTTAGGCAACGCCCAGAACGGTCAAGTGGACTTAGGCCGGTTCTCATTGGACAACATGGAGGAGATTCAACTCTTCAATGGCCAGAAATCCGATATTTTTCAATCCGCACGAGAATTCGGTTCGGCAGGTAATGTGTATCTGACGACCCGTAAGCCGTATTTCAAACCGAACGAAAAAGTGCATGTGCACGGACAAATGCGATTCGGCTCGTTTGCCTTGGCGAATCCGAATGTAGGCGTGGATGTGAAACTGACAGATAATCTGTCGCTTACACTCGATGCAGAGTATGTCTATTCGAACGGTAAGTATCCTTTCCGCTACAGACGCGTGTTGCCGAACGGCGAGACGGCTTACGACACTACTGCGGTGCGGCAGAACGGTGATGTGAACGCTGTCAGAACGGAACTGGGACTCCATCATTACTACCGAACCACTGGCTTCTGGCGCGTGCATGCGTATAACTACTATAGTGAGCGCGGCGTGCCCGGGGCGATTGTCAATAATGTATGGCGCAACGGCGAACGACTATGGGATCGGAACACGTTCGTGCAAACGCAATGGCAGGACGAATGGTGGAACCGATGGAGCACGCGGGTACTCATCAAGTACGCCAATGACTACACCCATTATCAGAATTACGACGAGCGATTGCTGCCGTCTAACAACGAGTACCTGCAGCAGGAATTATACCTGTCGCTCGCGAACAAAGTGCAGCTGTTCCGGTGGTGGGACGTGTCCGTAGCCTATGATTATCAGTATAATACGCTCAAAAAAGACGAATGGGTAAGCTCACTGACCAACGAGCGCTTCGCGCGCCATTCGCATTGGCTCTCTGCGGCTACGGCATTCAATATCAAAGAATACCTGCGTATGCAGGCCTCCGTGCTCATGACGGCGGTGAATAATGAGGCACCGCGTGTCACTCCGGGGCTTTTTCTCTCCCTTCGTCCCTTCGCCCATTCGGCCATTACGCCATTACGCGACCTAAGCCTCAATGCGTTCTACAAGCAGAGTTACCGCTATCCGACCTTCAATGACCTCTATTATACGGATCTTGGCAATGCGAACCTCCGTCCGGAATTGGCACGCCAACACTCCGTAAGCGTGGATTATAAAATCTCAAATACTTGTGGGTATGAATTAGCCACAAGTCTCTCGTATTACTACAATCGCGTGACGGATAAGATCATTGCGTACCCTAAAGGCCAGCAGTTCCGTTGGACAATGCTCAACTTAGGTACGGTCAAGATCAACGGCGTGGATGCCAAAGCGGACGCTTCGTTCTATCTGCCGCTGCGTTTTGTGCTGCGTACGCGCCTCAATTATACCTACCAGACTGCCATCGATGTCACCAACCCGCAAGACACGTATTACGGTCACCAGATTCCGTATATCCCGTGGCACAGCGGCAGTGCGGTGGTGAGCATGGACTGGCAGAGCCAACGAGGCGACCACTATGGTTTCAACTATTCGTTCATCTATGTCGGCGAACGCTACAGCCAACAGGAAAACATCATCTATAACTACGTCCAACCCTGGTACACCCACGACCTCTCCCTCTACGGCGAATGGCAAATCCCCGTAACCCATAACCCGTCACCCGTCACCGCTCATCCCTTATGGCTCAAAGCCAATATAGAAATCAATAACCTGCTCGGACAGGATTACGAAGTAATCCAAAACTATCCGATGCCCAAACAAAACCTACGATGCACCCTCGCAATAAGATATTAAATCTTTGCTCTTACAGCGCAGCGGTCTTTGTTCTTACAGCGCTAGCGGTCAACCTCTTCTCGTGTAGAGGAGAAGAGGTTATCTATCCCACCATCGGTACGCATGTGACGGATGAGGTGCGAACGGGTGGGTTATATGTGTTGTGCGAAGGGAACATGGGGTCCAACAAAGCACGACTCGATTATATCAACCTGGAGACCGGAGAGTATTATGCCAATTGGTACGGCGCGCAAAACCCGAACCAACTGAAGGAATTGGGCGATGTTGGCAACGATATTCAAGTGTATGGCGGTAAACTCTACGCGGTCATCAATTGTTCGCATAAACTGGAAATCATGGATTTGCAGGCGCGGCACATCACTAAGATCGATATTCCCAATTGTCGCTATGTGGCTTTTGCTAACGGCAAAGCATACGTCAGTGCGTATGTCGGTTCTGTAGCCGACGCGGACCTGTTGGGCTCGGTCTTCGAGATTGATACCACCACGCTCGCCATCACGCGCGAGGTTAAGGTCGGACACCAACCCGATGAACTATGCGTGCTGAACGATAAACTGTATGTCGTCAATTCCGGAGGATACCTGACCAACCAACACGACTCAACCGTCTCGGTCATTGATTTGAACTCATTCACACAGATAAAGCAGATACCGGTTGGACTCAATCCTACGCGCATTCGGGTGGATAACCAAAACCGCCTGTGGGTGTGCTGTCAGGGCAATTATTCCGATACCCAACCGCAAGTGGTCGTACTGCGCGAGGAACAGATCATTCAGCGAATCAGTACACCCTGCTCGAATATATCCATTCATGGTTCGGAGGTGTATATCGTTGATAATGAAGCGAATATCCTGAAAA
>JAFPNK010000068.1 GCA_017401985.1 Paludibacteraceae bacterium
GGTAATAGACGAACCTTCGGTTGTGGCTATCAACACGGAGAACAAAATGGTAGCCGTGGGTCGCAAGGCACAACAGATGATTGGTAAGGGAGGTTCGATGATTCGCACGATCCGTCCGCTGAAGGACGGTGTGATTGCCGACTTCTATGCTTGCGAGATGATGATTCGCGGTCTGATCCGCATGATACCGAAGCAGAATCGCTGGTTCACGCCGAGCATTCGCATGGTGGTATGTATTCCGTCGGGTAGTACCGAGGTGGAGATACGTGCCGTACGCGACAGTTCGGAGCATGCCGGCGGACGTGATATCTACATGATCTACGAGCCGATGGCCGCAGCAATCGGTATCGGTTTGGACGTTGAGAGTCCGGAAGGATGTATGATTGTGGATATCGGTGGTGGTACCACTGAGATTGCTGTTATCTCGCTGGGCGGTATCGTTAGCAACAAGTCGATTAAGATTGCAGGTGACGATTTCAACCAAGATATCATTGAGTACATGGGTCGTATGCACAACCTGCGTATTGACGAACCGACAGCTGAGCGTATTAAGATTCAGGTCGGTTCCGCGCTGCCGGAGTTGGAGGACGCCCCGGAAGATTTCATTGTAGTCGGTCCGAACAAAGTAACCGCATTACCTATGTCCGTTCCGGTTAGCTACCAAGAGATCTCACACTGCCTCGAGAAGAGCGTCAGCAAGATCGAAGGTGCTATTCTTCAAGCGCTGGAAGCTACTCCACCTGAGTTGTATTCCGACATCGTGAAACGCGGTATCTATCTGACCGGTGGTGGTGCATTGCTGCATGGTTTGGCAAGACGTCTGACTGACAAGATTACCATTCAATTCCATGTAGCAGACGACCCGTTGCACTCTGTAGCACGTGGAACAGGCGTTGCGCTGAAGAACGTGAATAACTTCGGCTTCCTGCTTCGCTAATCCCTATTAGCAGCCTATGCAGAATTTGCTCAAAATACTGCTTCGCTATAGCAACTTCCTGGTGTTCCTTGTCCTGGAAGTTGCTGCGTTTTTGCTTATCAGCCTTAACAACCCTTATCCGAGGAGCAGTGTTCTCAGTACGGCGAATGATGCTGTCGCATGGCAACATGAGCAAGTGAGCGAGGTAGCAGGCTATTTTAGCTTGCGTGCTCAGAATGAGTTATTATCGCAAGAGAATGCCGCATTGCGCAACCAACTGAGCGCCATGGATTCTATCAAGACAGGCGAATTGATGCGCTATGTGCCTGCTAAAGTGGTACAGATGACAACGAGTGAATTGCACAATTATCTGACCATTAATCGTGGCAGTAAAGATGGTATTCAGCGCGGTCAGGGTGTACGCAACAGCGATGGAGTGGTAGGTATAGTTCGTACGGTAGGATACAACTACAGCGTAGTACAGCCTATTATTCACACGGACAATAACCTCAGTTGTCGCTTTGCCAAGAACGATTACATCGGTATATTGCAGTGGGATGGACAAGATAGTCGATTTGCACAACTCACAGATGTAGCCGCACACATGGTAGTCAATCCGGGTGACACCATTGTCACCAGCGGTTTGAGTCCCGTTTTTCCGGAAGGTATTCCCGTTGGAATCGTAGAAAGCAGCACGCTCAAAGAAGGAGATTCGTATCATACCATTCGCGTACGACTATATACCAACTTCAAACGTCTGAAGTATGTAGAAGTGGTACAAAACGCGCATCAAACGGAATTGGAGGAACTGACAAATGGATTGGACTAAACAACTGGGACGCTATATTATCGTGATGCTGCTGCAGGTGTTGCTATTCAACCAATTGCAGTTGGTAGGTGTATGCCATCCGTACATATACGTGATGTGCCTGCTGATGATGCCTATCACTTTGCCGCACAGCGTGGATATGGTGATTGGAGCGGTGATTGGTCTGATCATGGACATATTCTGCAATTCGCTCGGCATACACATGGCCGCATGTATCACGCTCATGTTTCTTCGTCCGTACGTGCTGGGACTCATTATCAATGACAAAGAACGATTGAACGAACAGATCAACCAGCAAACAATCGGTTTGGGTGCTTTGCTCAAGTATGTTGCCATTCTTATTCCGATTCATCATTTGATGGTCTTTGCGCTGGGTGCATGGAGTTGGCATCATATGGGATTCGTGCTGCTCGAAACAGTTGTTAGCAGTGTGATTAGTATTGCCGTAATAATCGGATATAACGCTTTGAAATACAGATGATTAATGATAAGTACTATAGACGTCGATATGTCATCAGTGGTATTGCCATTGCTGTGGTATTGGTGTATATAATACGATTATTCTATCTGCAGATTATTGATCAATCAACCAGGGACCAAGCGGACAACAACGCATTGGTCAAGCAGACTATCTATCCCTCTCGCGGATTGATATATGACCGCAACGGAGAGTTGCTGGTTTTCAATCAGCCTATTTACGAAGTCACTCTGACTATGCGCGACATGGGAAAAGAGTGGGACACACTGGCTTTCTGTCAATGTATGCAAATCAGTCGAGAGGAGTTCGATGCACGCATTGAGGATATTAAAGACCGGAAGAAGAACCGTGGTTACTCACGCTGGACACCGCAGGTTTTCATGAGTCAATTGAAAAAAGAAGATGTAGCGACGCTACAAGAATCTATTTTTCTTTTCCCGGGTGTACAGATTCAAAAACGAACGCTTCGTGACTACACCTACAACGCAGCGGCACATGTGCTGGGTAGTGTGGGAGAAGTGAGTCAAAATGATATCGACCGCGATGATTATTACACGCGTGGCGATTATTCGGGACGCGATGGATTGGAGCGCACCTACGAAAAACAACTGCGCGGAGAGAAAGGAATGAAGGTGCTCATGCGAGATGTCCGCGGGCGTATTCAAGGTAGTTATCAAGACGGGGCAAGAGATGTGACGGCCAAAGCAGGTACCGATTTATACATCACGCTGGATATACAGTTGCAGCTATTAGCAGAGGAACTGCTGGCCGGCAAGATCGGTAGCGCGGTAGCTATAGAACCTAAAACAGGGGAAATACTGGCATTAGCTTCCAATCCGTCATGGAATCCAAAAGTGCTGGTTGGTAAGGAGCGGAGCAAAAATTACAACCTCTTGCTGAAAGACCCCACCAAACCGCTTATGAACCGTGCCACGCAGGCCACCTACCCTCCCGGATCTACCTTCAAGACCGTTCAGTCGCTTGTTTGTTTGGAACAAGGTGCCATCACGCCAAACACGCTCTACCCCTGTTCCGGTCCCGGTAGCACGCCAATCAAATGCACCCACCATCATGGTTCTCCGGTCGCACTGGATCGAGCTATTGAACAGAGTTGCAACCCGTATTTCTGGTGTGCCTTCCGCGATTTGCTGCAGAAAGACGGATACGGTAAAAACAATGAGGATTTCCGTCATCGGTATGAGTTATGGCGCGATGCCGTAATGTCCTTTGGTTTGGGACAACGGTTCGCCGATTCTGATATAAGCGAGCAATCAAGCGGAAGTATTCCAAGCACCAAGCTATTTGATAAATTCTACGGTAAAACCGGTTGGAAAGCTATTACCATTCGTTCGCTCAGTATCGGCCAGGGAGAGATCCTGGTGACGCCTATGCAGTTAGCCAATCAGGCGGCTACGATAGCGAACGAAGGCTATTATATCTCTCCGCACCTCAACAAGAATGACTCTATGCTCACGCACCGTCATGAGTTGGCGATTGAGAAGAAGCATTTCGAAGTCGTCAAAGAAGGCATGCGTCGTGTGATGATTTACGGAACCGGGCGCCACTTTGCCGTGGACAGCCTGCATATGGCCGGTAAGACCGGAACGGTACAGAACCCGCATGGACGCGATCACGCTATCTTCATCGGTTTTGCGCCGGTTGAGGATCCGCAGATTGCCGTAGCTGTGGTAGTGGAGAATGCCGGTTTCGGAGCCACATGGGCTTGTCCGATTGCCAGCATGATGATGGAACAATATCTGACTGGAGAAGTTAAACGCACAGATTTACGCAAACGAATAGGCAGTACAGTACTCAATGAGAGCGTCAAGAAGTGGTAACATATGGAAGAATGTCGATTGGATCACCATCGGTGTTTTTGCGGCATTAGCCATCTTCGGGTGGCTGAATATCTATGGTGCCAGCTACACCTTTGATCAAACGAGCATTTTCGATTTCTCCAATCGTGCAGGAAAGCAATTCACCTGGATGATGGGATCGCTCATCTTGGGTTTTGTGCTGCTGATGATTGATTACAAAACCTACGACACGCTGACCTATATCGCCTACGGCGGCATGCTGATGCTGCTATTAGCCACTCCGTTTTTAGCGCGGGATATTAAAGGTTCGATGAGTTGGATCTCACTCGGCCCTGTCAGTCTTCAGCCGGCTGAGTTCGCTAAATGTATTGTTGCTTTGGCAGTAGCCAAGTATATGGGCAGATACGATTACAAAATACGCAGTTGGCGCGATTTGATCGTACCTTTTGCGCTGATTGGTGTACCGGCGTTGATCATCATGATACTGCAAAAGGAGACCGGTTCGGCGCTTGTCTTTGCTGCCTTCTTGCTGGTTTTCTACCGCCAAGGAATGAGTGGTTACGTACTATGGATGGGTGTAGCCGCAGTAGCGCTCTTTATCTTAAGTATTCGATTCGGAAGCGTTCCTCTGCCATGGGGAACCGGCAGTGTGGGTATTCTATCCTGTATGCTGCTCCTAACGCTTGTAGAAATATACTTTATTTGCAAGGAGCACCGCGTAAGATGGCAGGCCTTGATTATGGTCGGGAGTGTGGTACTGATATACGGTCTGAGCCTTATTGTTAATATATGGGTAAGTGTTCCATTCGATTGGATTTCGATGGGTGTTGTGTGCGCCTTAGTGCTGTATAATATCTTTGTCAGCTTGTATTGGCGCAAATATATACTATTAGTGCTGGCCGTGTTTACCATTTTCTGCGTGGGATACACGCACGCGTGTGATTTTGTCTTCACGCATGTGCTCCAACCCCACCAACGCATCCGTATCGAAGTGCTGTTAGGAATGAAAGAAGACCCTGCCGGTGCAGGATATAATGTTAATCAAGCACGTATAGCCATTGGTTCAGGACGGTTTTTAGGGAAAGGATACTTGAACGGCACGCAGACTAAACTGCAATTCGTTCCGGAACAGGATACGGATTTTATCTTCTGCACCGTGGGAGAAGAATGGGGATTCGTCGGTTCAGTAGCCGTTTTATTGCTCTATTTATACTTCATTCTCCGACTTATATTCATTGCAGAGCGGCAGCGTAATATCACCACACGCATCTATGCATACTCAGTGGCAAGTATCTTCCTCTTCCACCTGATGATCAACGTAGGAATGGTTTTAGGAGTTCTACCGGTAATTGGCATTCCACTACCGTTCTTCAGTTATGGTGGTAGTTCGCTATGGGGATTCACGATGTTACTATTTATTTTGCTACGATTAGACGCCGCAAGAATGGAGCAGCTGAATTAGTATGTTTGTTACCCACCCCATAGGAATCATCGGTGAAACCGAGGCAGCACAGGTGCTAGAAAAGAAAGGATTTCGAATTCTGGAGCACAACTGGCGCATGGGACATCTGGAGATGGATCTGATTGCGGAAAGCAAGACGGAGATAGCGTTTGTAGAAGTCAAGGCCAGAACTTCCGATTTTGGAGACAAACTACCGGAAGAATATGTGGATGCAGATAAGAGAAGACGAATGGTCGTAGCGGCAAACGCTTATATCAAGCATCATCACTGTGAGAAGCATCCCCGATTCGATATCATCGGGATTATTGTACATCCGGAAACGAAAGAAATAATCTATTGCAATCATATGGAGAACGCGTTTAGCCCGACTATTCGAACAGTGAACACCGGCAGTTATAGCGGTTCATGGAAATGGGCACACCGATCCAAAACAATAGGTAGTAAACGCAGATAAAAATGGATTTCAAATACGACGTCATAGTAGTAGGAGCAGGACATGCCGGATGTGAGGCAGCCAGCGCAGCCGCACGTATGGGTAGCAAAACGCTACTCATCACCATGGACATGAATAAGATTGCACAGATGAGTTGTAATCCGGCCGTGGGAGGTATTGCTAAGGGGCAGATTGTACGCGAAATAGATGCACTCGGCGGACAAATGGGTATTGTAACAGACAGAAGTGCCATTCAGTTCCGTCTTCTCAATCAAAGCAAAGGACCGGCGATGTGGAGTCCGCGCAGTCAAAGTGATCGTAAACGATTTATTGAAGAATGGGTGAAGGTGCTTTCTCACACCGACAACCTATCCATATGGCAAGATACTGTAGTCAGTCTTATTATCAAAGATAATAAGGTATGCGGCGTAAAAACATTATTGGGGATTGAAATGGAAGCGCAAGCTGTAGTACTCACGAACGGCACCTTCCTGAACGGGCTCATGCATTGCGGCAAAACGCAAATTCCGGGAGGACGCACCTCAGAACCAGCCTCGCACGGACTGACAGAACAATTGGTGGAATTAGGATTCAGATCGGATCGCATGAAAACCGGCACTCCGGCTCGTATTGACGCACGCTCGATCCACTTCGACGAAATGGCACGCCAGGACGGAGACAACGACTGGCATCAATTCTCCTATTTAAATACCGTTCATAGAGGTTTAAAACAAATGCCATGTTGGATCACATACACCAATCCGAATACACATGAAGCGCTGCGCGCAGGATTGGCAGATTCGCCCCTATTCAACGGACAAATCAAGAGTATTGGCCCACGTTATTGCCCGAGCATTGAGACAAAGATTGTTACGTTTGCCGACAAGGAAGCACATCAGATCTTCCTGGAGCCGGAAGGAGTAGATAGTAACGAGTACTACGTAAATGGTTTTTCCAGTAGTCTGCCGTGGCAAGTTCAATTGGCAGGATTACGTACCATTAAGGGATTGGAAGACGTGGTGCTATATAGACCGGGTTATGCAATTGAATACGACTTCTTTGATCCGACCCAATTACACCACACATTAGAAACGAAACAGATTAGAAATCTGTTTTTTGCCGGACAGATTAACGGCACAACCGGATACGAAGAGGCAGCAGGACAAGGATTGATAGCCGGCGTTAACGCGCATATCAATGTGCACGGTGGTCACCCGTTCACTATGGGCAGGAATGAGAGTTATGTTGGCGTGCTGATAGATGATTTGGTCAATAAAGGCGTAGATGAGCCCTACCGCATGTTTACCTCCCGTGCCGAGTATCGCATTTTGCTTCGCCAAGATAACGCAGATGAGAGACTAACCAAACGCAGTTACGAAATGGGGTTAGCTGATCCGGAACGGTATGATTTGTGGTGTAAAAAGCAAGCATCTTGCTCCGACTTCATCGAATACATGCAGCAAACAACCGTGCGCAAAGGCACTATCGACGGATGGCTCGAAAGCATCGGCAGCTCTGCTCTTCATGAAGGATGCAAGATTAGCGAGTTGGTTTTACGCCCACAAGTAAACCTTAAAGCACTTGCGGAGGTTCTACCGGAACTAAAGGCAAAAATGGAAGAACTATCCGATGAGGTTATAGAAAGCTGTGAGATTCAAATCAAGTACGCGGGATACATCAAACGCGAGCAATTAGAAGCCGCCAAGTTACAACGACTGGATCAAATACGCATACCTGATACATTTAATTACGAAGAAGTACAAAGTTTAAGCACCGAAGCTCGACAGAAGTTGAGCCGCATTCGGCCCAAATCCATCGGGGAAGCACAACGCATTCCGGGAGTAAGTCCTAACGACATAAGCGTGCTATTAGTACTAATGGGTAGATAAAATAGATATATTTAGTTTGCTTTGCAAACTAACATCCGATGTTCCACGTGAAACAAATAAGATAAAAATATATGACAGCTCAAGAAGTTAAAAATGCTATTCGTAACGTGCCTGACTTTCCTATTCCGGGCATACAGTTCAAAGACATTACCACTGCTTTGTTGAAAGCAGAGTATATGGTTTGGATGCGTGATGAGATTGTTAAATTGTATCGCGACAAAGGGATTACAAAAGTGGTTGGTATCGAATCGCGCGGATTTATAATGGCACCCGCCGTAGCGATGGAATTAGGCGCAGGGTTTGTGCCTATCAGGAAGCATAACAAGTTGCCGGCTGAAACCATCTCTGTTACCTATAAAAAAGAGTATGGCGACGACACGATTCAGATACACAAAGACGCGTTAAGCGAAAATGACGTAGTGCTTATTCACGATGATATATTAGCTACCGGAGGTTCAATGGAAGCCGCTATCGAGTTGGTAAAAAAACTCGGAGTGAAGAAAGTGTACGTGAACTGCCTAATCGAATTAGAAGGTCTCAACGGTCGCACGTATCTGGAAGGAAAGGCAGACGGTCTGGATTGTTTGTTCGGTATTGAAGTTGACGAATAAAGACAACCATATTACGCTTTTACTGAAACGCATACCTGAGCAACCGGGTGTGTACCAGTACTATGACAAGGAAGGACAGATTATCTATGTCGGTAAGGCTAAGAATTTACACCGCCGAGTCAATAGTTACTTCAACAAAGATCACACCTCGTCTAAAACCTGCCAATTAGTAGCACATATTGCGGATATAAGATATGTGGTAGTAGATAGTGAACAAGATGCGTTTCTGCTTGAGAACAACCTCATTAAGCAGTACCAACCGCGCTATAACATACTACTGAAGGATGGCAAGTCCTACCCCAGTATCTGCATTACGCGAGAACCCTACCCTCGTATTTTCAAGACGCGAATCATCAATAAGAAGGCAGGCGAGTACTACGGACCATATAGTTTTGGAAATACGGTTGACTTAGTATTGGAATTGATTCATCAACTCTACCCCATCCGCACATGTAACATGCCGCTTTCTATCGATTCCATCGAAAAAAAGAAAGTACGCGTATGCTTAAAATATCATCTTAAAAACTGCTGCGGGATCTGTGAGGGTTACGGGAACGATCAGTACAAAGAGTGGATAAATCAAGCGCGCAAGTTAATTAAAGGTGACGCACATGAAATAGGACGACAGTTAGAAGAACAAATGATGCAACTAGCTGCAGAAATGAAATATGAAGAAGCTGCTGCTATGAAGCACAAGATTGAGCTACTGGAGCAGTTTAAAAGCAAGACAATTATCACGAATTCATCGGCAAAAGATGTAGATGTATTCGGGTATGATGAGCAGGACGATCGAGTATATATCTCTATGTTGCATGTGCACAGCGGTTGCATCGTACGCGGACAGACAATCGAGTACCGACGTAAGATGGAGGAAGAGAAAGAAGAAATGCTGGCCATAGGAATGATGGAACTCAGACAACAGTTAGAAAGCGATACGCAAGACGTGATTGTTCCGTTCATTCCGGAGGTTTTTGATGATAAACTACATGTGCATATAGCAATGAGTGGAGATCGAAAAAAATTACTCGATCTGGCTATGCAAAATGTGCGGCAGTATAAACTCGACCGACTCAAACAGGAAGACAAACTCAATCCTGAGCAACGGGGTGTACGCATATTGACACAACTACAGCAGATGATGGGCCTCCCTACCCTTCCCCGCTGGATTGATTGTTTCGATAACTCCAACATACAAGGCACTAACGCTGTCGCCGGTTGTGTGGTTTATCGAATGGCCAAACCAAGCAAAAGTGATTACAAACGCTTTGAAATCAAGACAGTAGAAGGTGCAGACGACTACGCCAGCATGCGCGAAGTAGTTAGAAGACGCTATCAGCACTTAATCGAAGAAGGAGGACAGATGCCGGATCTGATTATTGCCGACGGCGGACTTGGTCAGATGCATGCCATTCGGGAAGCCGTGGAAGATCAGTTGGGACTGAAGATACCGATTGCAGGATTGAAGAAAAATGACAAGCATCGCACACAAACACTCTTGTTCGGGTTTCCTCCAAGTGAGATTAGCATGCCGGTAACGAGCGAAGTGTTCCGATTGCTAACAAACATACAAGATGAAGTGCACCGATATGCCATTTCGTATCATAAACAGAAGCGAAGTAAGGCACAAATTCACAGCCAACTCGATGATATTCAAGGAGTTGGCGAAGCTACGAAGCAAAAGATCCTCACTCATTTCGGTTCTGTGAAGCGCGCTAGAACAGCTGAAAAAGAAGAATGGGTTAAATTGCTCGGAACGCACAGAGGATCAGCTATTTACGAGCAAATTCAGGCTAAAATAAGCCTCTGAGAATTGAATGAAAAGCAAAAACATGAGTACTTATACTATCAAAATAAAGAAAAAAAACGAAGGATTAGAGGCGAAAGAGGAACTTTTGCTCCTCAATGAGCACGGAGAGGAAGTGAGCGCTTTGCAAATCTTAAGAGAGACGGAACCGCATCGCGTTTATGCCTTTGATGGACAAATGGGGGCCGGCAAAACTACCTTCATCAAAAAATTGTGCGAAGAGATGGGTTCGGTCGATGTGGTGAACAGCCCCACCTTTGCCATCGTCAATGTGTACGATGTGGAACAACCGTACAAAGGGGAAGTCTATCATTTCGATTGCTATAGACTGAAAGACATCCGTGAAGCGATGGATTTCGGAGCGGAGGAATATCTATATTCGGGCAATTACTGTTTCATCGAATGGCCGGAAATGATTGATGCTCTTCTCCCGGATGACACAGTATGGGTGAAGATAACACCTCTAGCAAATGAAGACAGAAAATTGGAGATTTTATAAAATCACGGGATATATATACTACGTATATATATAACATAGGGTAGGATGCGAGATTGGCTCGATGTAGTACCTATATTGACTGCAGAATAATAGAATCTATGATAGAAGTTAAAAACATACATAAATCGTTCGGCGATTTGGAAGTACTGAAGGGTGTGAACCTGGAAGTAAAGAAAGGTGAGATAGTTGCCATCGTCGGTAAATCCGGTGCAGGTAAGACTACCCTACTCCAGATCATCGGTACATTAGATCGTCCGACTGCCGGACAAGTGTCGATTAACGGCATCGATGTGTTCGCTATGAAAGACAGCCAGTTGGCGGCATTTAGGAACCAACACATCGGTTTTATATTCCAATTCCACCAGTTGTTACCGGAATTCACCGCCTTGGAAAACGTATGCATCCCGGCTATGATTGCCCGTCAGAAAGAGGATGAATATACAACTCGGGCTCAACAACTGCTGACCGATCTTGGTCTCAAAGAGCGCATGAACCACAAGCCCAACGAGTTGTCCGGAGGAGAGAAACAACGTGTTGCAGCTGCCCGGGCTCTGATGATGTCTCCGGATATTGTTTTGGCTGACGAGCCCACCGGTAGCCTGGACGAAAAGAACAAGCGCGAGTTAAGCGAACTGCTGTTGCAGTTACGTCAACAGTATGGTCAAACCATTTTACTGGTAACACACGATAAGGAATTGGCAGCCATGTGCGACCGAGTGATTGAAATAAAAGATGGTATTATCAAATGATGAAAAGACTGATTATTAGCATATTATGCATATTGGCTCTTACCGGTTGTCATAAAGGAAGAACCTATTTCCCGAAAGATATAGAGCCGCAGCAAGTAGAGATGGTGCGGTTTGATCAATCGATACAAAACGTGCACGAAGCCAGTGTAGCACAGGATATCCGTGTGTTGTACGATGAGTATCCGGAGTTTATGACGCTGTGGGTAGAAGATATATTGGGTATTCCGTCTGCCGACACCGCGTACTTAGAACAAGCGCTACCGCAATTCTTGAACGACACATTGTACGGATTCAAACAAACGAACGCCGTAGAGAGAGAGCAGTTTGAAGATATATCAGAATTGCAATCATCACTCAATCAGGCATTTGCGAAAATCAAATACCTTTATCCGGAAACGGAGATACCTACATTCTATCTCTTTGTTTCAGGTTTCCAAACTCCTATTTATTTCAACGACGAACTGATTGGTATCGGTGCGGATATGTACTTGGGAAGCGACTATGAGTACTATAACCGCGTGGTATATGAGTATCAAAAACAGACGATGCGCAAAGAGTGCATTCCGGTGGACGTGGTAAGCGCATATTTATTCCGCACCATTCCGTACACGAGCACCAAAAGTCGCTTACTGGATCAGATGATGTATCGCGGCAAAGTGATGTATCTCACCGCACAGATCTTTGATCAAATGCCCGCATATGAGGTAATGGGGTGGACCAAAGAACAATGGAAATGGTGCGAGAAGAACGAGCGTGCCATCTGGCATTTAGTGATGGACAAACGGGACTTATTCAAAACTGAGAGTTTGATTTTGACAGGGTATCTGAACGACGGTCCGTTCACATCGGAAATTTCCCAAGATGCCCCGGGACGATTAGGTATATGGTTGGGTTGGCGTATCGTGGAGAGCTATATGGAGCATAATGAAAATGTGACGCTTCAGGAACTGATGACAGAAGGCGATGCACAGAAGATTTTAGAAGAGAGTTATTACAAACCCTAACCGAGCCTTCGGAGGCAGATATGATAGTATGAATAGAACAGATTTTCCTATATTAAAAGAGCTGGTACACGGACGCGGGTTGGTGTATTTGGATAATGCAGCGACCAGTCAAAAGCCTCAGCAGGTAATAGATGCCATTGTGGACGCATATAGCCATTGGAATAGCAATATTCACCGCGGTGTGCATCATCTGAGCCAAGTAGCTACCGCCCACCACGAGGAAGCGCGTCAAGCCGTAGCGGCTTTTATCAATGCCCGCAGTAGCGATGAGATTGTGTTCACCAAGGGCACGACGGATAGTATAAATGCTTTAGCATTTAGTGTAGGTGAGTTGCTGGTACAGGAAGGGGATGAGATTATTGTAAGCGGTCTGGAGCACCATTCGAATATTGTGCCGTGGCAAATGCTCTGTGAGCGCAAGAAAGCCACCTTGCGGCATATTCCATTACACGATGATTTATCGCTCGATATAGAGGCTTTTAAAGGCCTTCTAAGCGATAAGACCAAGTTGGTGAGTGTGGCGCATGTAAGTAACGTATTGGGAACAATCCAACCGATAGAGGAGATTATTCGTTTGGCGCATGAGAAGAACTTGCCGGTTTGTGTGGATGGCGCGCAGAGTGTACCGCATATGCCGGTGGATGTACAGGCGCTTGATTGCGATTTTCTGGCCTTCTCCGGGCATAAGTTATACGGCCCGACCGGAATAGGCGTGCTATATGGCAAACGGGAATGGTTAGACAAACTGCCACCACATGAGGGTGGAGGTGAGATGATTAACCATGTGCGCTGGAGTGGTACAACGTATAATGAACTGCCGTATAAGTTCGAAGCCGGAACGCCTAATTTTGTAGGCAGTTGGGCCTTGAAAACAGCCATCGATTATATACAATCTATCGGTTGGGAAGCTATTGAAACACACGAAAGAACGCTGACGGAATACTGTGAAGAGCAGTTGAATCGAGTAGGGTGTAAGGTGTATGGTGTAGGCCAGAAAGCCGGTGTCATTAGTTTTAATATTTACCATAATGATGAGTTGATTCATCCGTTTGATATCGGTACCCTGTTGGATCAACAAGGAGTAGCCGTTCGGACGGGTCACCATTGCGCAGAACCTCTGATTGATACCTTGGGCGTCCCGGGAACGGTGAGAGTCTCGTTCGGCTTGTACAACGACAAAAACGATGTCGATACCTTCATCGCCGCGCTTCGCAAAACGATTTCCATCTTAGCGTGAGAGTTCGCTTCCTTATATTTTACGCGCTTCTCGTCGTAGCAAGTACCGCTGCGGCGGAGTCTCTGCGCATAGTGAGTTATAATGTGGAGAACTTGTTTTATCCGGACAAAGACAGCCTCACCGATGATGGTGAATGGACTCCGGAAGGCACAAGACGCTGGTCCTTCACACGCTATTACCGCAAAGAAGAGAATATAGCCCGTGTGCTGACTAATATCGGAGAGTGGAGTGGGGTAGATATAATCGGTTTATGCGAAGTGGAGAATGCGATGGTGGTAAAGCGGTTGTGCTATACGATGCGGCGCGGAGAGTATGATTTTGTGCATTATGACAGTCCGGATAGGCGAGGAATCGATGTGGCGCTTATCTATAAGAAAGCACGAATTGACACGCTACAAACAAAAGCGATACCGGTCTATTTAGGGTCGGAAACAACGCGAGATATACTCTATGTCCAGTGTGTAGCAGACAAGCGCGACACGCTTCATCTCTTCGTCTGCCATTTACCGAGCCAACGAGGAGGAGCAGCAGAAAGTAATTGGAAAAGAGAGGCGGCTAAAAATGTGTTACAACAGGCTGTGGATGAGGTGTTAGCGCAAAACCCGAATGCCCGAATAATCGTAATGGGTGATATGAATAGCGCTCCTAAAGATGATATTAGCGGGTTGAGAAACAGAATGGCAACAAACGAGTTACCGGCTACCTGCCAAGGCACCCACAAGTATCAGGGACGATGGGTGTTTTTGGATCAATTCTACACTTCTCCGGCTATAGACAGCATCTCCACCGTACAAGTGTATGATGCCGAATGGATTCAAGAACCGGATGAGAAATATCTGGGTCTCAAACCCAAACGCACCTACAACGGTTTTCAGTACCGAAACGGGTATTCAGACCATTTACCGATCGTGATTATACTGGAACGTTGAGGCTATAATTGTTCCAGAAAATCCGCCAAGCATCTACGCCACATAAGCCAATTATGCCCTCCATCCCATTCGATGAAGGTATGCGGATAATCGGCACGCTCCATTCGCTTGTGAAAACGATGGGCATTCGTATAGAAAAAATCCTGTTTCCCCGCATACATATAATAACATTGCGTAGGGCTTTCCGGCAATTGATCCTTATGCAGTACCGGCGAAAACAGCCCGACCGTCTGCACGCTACTCTGCCGTATATTCGCCACATTAGCTGCCATTCGCGCCCCATCGCTGAGGCCTGCAATAGAAGAACAAGAAGGGTGATAGATACTATCGATCTGATTCATCAGGTCGCTGATGGCGTACTCAATCTCATGTTCATGACTCAAGCGACCATAGTGGAACACACATTTCCATAAGCTACCATGATGCGTCGGACGCTCGTCAAACGGCCATTTGTTACAATCCGGCATGACGAGTATCATCGGCTTACAACGCCCGGTGGCTATCAGCGACTCCAGCGTATCGATAGCAAAACCCATATCTTGCCAAGACCCTTCATAACCGTTAATGCCATGAATAAGATAGAGCGCAGGAAGCGGTTGGGTACACGTATCATAAGCCGCCGGTAGATAGATATCTACACGGCGGTATATGCTTTCTGAATGGCTGTACCACCAGGAATGCAAGACTTTATGCGGTATGGTGCTGGAGGCGTCCGAGGGCCTTGCGCTTAATGGAAGAAAGCACAAGATGATGAGTAGGATTCGTTTGGCCATTCTTTTCATCAATTGCATTTTGGAACATCTGAATAAGTGCCTGCGCACAGTTGGCTATCTCATACTGCTTCATCGATTCAGCATATTGGAAACCCATCTCCCAACGTTCTTGCGGATGGTCGAACCAATAATCGATCTTTGCCGCCAGCGCCTTGGCATCCCCTTCCGGAAAACGACTGCGGTCGTCTAAAGCATAGGTGGCCGTACCCGAATAACGCGCCGTTGCGATCACCGGCACCACCGCTTGCTGCATCGCTTCGGTGATACTCATTCCTTCCACTTCCACATACGCACAATGAACCGCCAGATCCGCTTTAGCTGCCAATTCGCGCAACTGGTCACGGTTATAGAATCCTACAACAGGTTTATAACTGACTACACCATCCGTATAGAGTTGTTCTGCCATGCGGGTGTACTGGTCCAACTTAGGTCCGCGACCTGCTATATGCAACCGAATGCGCTTAGCGTACTTACTCAAACGAATAGCCTTGTATAGGGTAGGCTGGTCTTTCTCAATTGCCGTACGACCTATATAAATAAGATCCAACGGGCGATTCTCATCCAAATAGTCTGCAGGAGGCGTTAACGGACGAATGCACTTATCGGGAATGACTCCGTTGGAAAGAGTAAAACAATGTGCTTTCACGTGATGACGAATTAATCGCTCACGCACATTCTCCGTCGGACATTGGAGATACTGATAATTGTCGTAGAACACACGGCACCAATAACGGTAGAGAATCTGACAAGTTAACCAACCGGCCCTATGTCCCAAACAGTTATACACTATATTCTCCGGGTGCACATGATACGTACCCGTGATAGGCTTACCTAACTTACGTGCCCAATTCATAACCGCATGATGCAAGAAGAAAGTCTCCTCCAAATGAATCACATCCGCCCAACGTACCGCTTCTTCTACCATCGGTCCGTGCCAATCGGCATAGGCATAACCAAACGAATCCAATATCGGTTGCATCAATGGAAAATGGAACTTCTCCATCGGGTACTCCGGTTGAGGTCCATTCGGATCTTCAAAATTCTTTCCGGACAACACGCGTACTTCTTGTCCCGCGTCACGCAAAGCTTGAACCGTTCTTCTGGCTGACTCGTCCAGACCATTACCCTTACTGAAATAACTATTAACTACAAATAGAACTCTCATACTTTTCCAATCTTTTTGTATTATTTTTTCAAAATCGACTGCAAAAGTACTGTTTTTCTATTAGTTACACAAATGATTAATAGTAATCGTAAATAAAAACCTAAAATACAGCGAAAAATATGACTATAAGTATTATTTATCTTAATAATCGTATATTTTACTTAATAGAGCTTTTGAAGGAGGAAGGATTAAGGCCTGTTTGGCGCTTGAAGAAAGTACCGAAATGGGATTGGTTCTGAAATCCAAGCCGGTCGGAAATTTGTTGCACAGAAAATGAAGTAGAGGACAATAAAGCCTTCGCTTGACGGATTAATGATTGATCTATTAGCATATTAGGCGAAGTATTTAGCGTCTGCTTGACAATATTGGATAGATATTTAGGTGAGAGATGAAGTTGATTAGCGTACCATTCGACCGTATGTTGTTCGTTACAATGCAGTTCAACGAGCGAAAGATATTGTCCGCATATCTGCTCCGCACGAGTGAGCGTATGAGACTGATTCGTATAGGTAGCCTTACACTCCGACAAGTAATACACCAACGAACGCACCATACTGAGTGCAGAAGTTCAGCACCCATATAGCTACCGTTACTTCCACGCCGCGCGCTACCGCTTCGTTCTTCAGTTATATGACAGAAAACGGGTACGACATGCAGGTTGCCGGAATCAGTTATTACCCATCTGCTCCGGCCATGAGTTTCAACAAGAAGAAAATGCTCACAAAGACCGTGACGCGTATCAATAAGAAATGCGGTATGCCGGTCTTCATCGGCGAGTTCAGTTATCCGTCAGAAAACATGGTTGGTCCGTTCGCCGGCTGGAATAAACAACTCAAAGGATATTCCAAGACCCAACAAGGTCAAGCTGACATCTACCGAGACGTCATCGCGTGGGGTAAAGATCATGGACTGATCGGTATCCGTTACTGGGCACCGGACTATGAAGGCGAATGGTATCCGATGTGTATGTTCACCTTCGAGAACAAAGTCGGAACCGCCAAAACCATATTGTTGAACCATAAAGAGATAGTACAATGAGAAAGTCTATTATACTTGTCATCGCGTTGATGGTCAGCGCTATGACGTTCGCTCAAGAGCGCGATTATAACACGCTTAAAGGTCTCAGTTTCGGTGTAGGTCTGCCGTTCGAATGCCGTGACCTGCCGGGTGCCGGTACCACGCTCAATATTGGTTATGACTGCGCCTATCCCATCAACGACCATTTCGCGATGGGTTTCTACCTCACCGGAGGAGGTGGATTCTGGGGTGAATACAAACAATATAGCACCGTGGATCATTTCCATCCTGTTTTACGTCTGACAGCCGGTCTGATGATGCAGATAGGCGACCCGCAAAACCAACCTTGGCTCATAGGAATCGCACCCTGTACCGGTTTCGGACTCTACGACATGGATATGACGTTGCCCGTGGAAGTACGCTTCGGTAAGTTCATCACCGAACGGTGGTACATCATGGGTGAACTGACCTATCACGCATCCCTGGCAAACGAAACAGCCAGCTTTGAGCCGGCTGTTCGAGTAGGGTATAACTTCGGACGAAAAATCAAGAAGTAATCTTAGAACAAATAACCCATCTTCACGTAGAAGTTGGCCCATTTGGCATTGTCCTGTTTGTTGATTGGCATTCCCCAGTCGGCAGACAGGACAAAGTTTTCATTCATACCTATCTTCAGTCCTAAACCCGCCGTCATATGCGGCATATAGGCATTCTTATCACTCGTGGTATCGAAATAGTCCTCATATTTCTCACCCGTAGCAGCTACGGCATCCTTAAGCGTCATATAAGTGCCGTTGGTGTGCATAGCTACCAGATCATCCAGATTATACGGTTGCGTGATTACACCCATATCGAAGAACGGATTGAGGCCAATGAAGAAATGCTGACGACCTATATCAAAATTAGCTACGCGGAAACGGAACTCCACGTTCGCAAACGCAAAGCCATTCGCCAGAATACGGTTCGCCATCATACCACGAATGGAATTACCACCACCGAGTCCTTCATAATACACACGTTGAATAAACAGCGTGTTCATATAATTGTTCATGTAGAACGGACTGCGACCGGCAATATTATTCTGCACACCTATACGGTACGCGAACGTGATGCGATTGACACCATTCTTATCCGTGTAACAGGGCACGTAGTGACGGAAAGTGGCATTGAACTGAAGGTGATTATAACCGGCTGAGGCTTGCTGACCATACGCGGCATTAAAAGCAGCAGAGTAGGTGAAGAACACATCGGCATAGATACCTTTATTCGGTCCCTGACGCTTGTCACGCGTGTCGTATGTGAGACCTGCACGCACGTACGGATGCCAACCGCCATTCTTCTCATCATCACCAATCAATCCCCAGGTTTTGTACTTGTCATACAATCCTTGTACAGACGGATCCAATGCTTTCTGCGCATAATGCGCTACAGACGGATCATACACATTCTTGCCGTTCAGCATATTGATGTCGCAGTCATCGATAATATAACCCAACACACCGATACCCGCATTCCACTTCAGATCTTTGTATATCGTACCTTCAATATCGCCCGCTACACGAATCAGGTCGCGTTTATACTTATAGAACACGCGCGATTGATAACCCAGCGTATCCACCATCTTATCCGGATTCTTCTTCCATTGATGCCAACCGTAGTTGTATACCGATTCGTAACCGTTAAAACCATAGAAATCGCACATCGCATCCGGCAGATAGGTAGCGTCGAGCGTCAGACGATAACCCGGAATAAGATACTTCGAGTCGTAGTTAAAACGGAATATACCATGATGTTTAGTCGTATATGCGGCTTCTAAATACAAGGAATGGATATACTCAGGATACTGCGAACCGTCGCCATAATAATACACATTCGTCAGTACACCGCCTTGAAATCCGTAATCGGCATCATAGGCTACGGAAGGCAAAATACCGAAGTTCCAACCGGTCTTGATCTTACGACCCAACGAATCCACTTCCTGCGGTTTGGGTTCTTTCTTAGCTGCTATCGGCAAAGCCAATAAGGCGGCCAATACAATAATCAGATATCTCTTCATAATTCTATTATTTTTAAGGTAATACAAACGCTATCGCTACACCTAAGTATGTACCGATGGCATAACCGATCAAACCAATCACAATACCGGAAATAAGTACTTTCTTGTTCTGCATAGCACCTACTACAGGCGGTACGAACGGAGGGGAACAAAGGAGCGCAATCTGACTGACGCAGAACAAGTCTCCGCTCACATGGGCGATACGGCAGAAAATCAAATGCAGCGTAGCGGCGATAATCATCACCCAAGCCACGAAACCTCCAATCGCCAGCGAACCGCCATTCACACTATGAATATCAAACAGCGAAGCTACAATGACCGAGAAAATAAGAATAAAGAACATACCTAACTCAAACGTCTTCGGCAGTTCACGCACTTTCTTAAAGAACGAAGCGATGATAGATAGGGTAGTGATGGTAAGGATAATTACCAGTTCATTCAGTTTACCTGTTGTTACCAACGCTACACCTACACCAAATATCAGTATTATAAAACTTAATCCTAAACCGAGCAACATACCGCCTACATTCTCTTTAGCGAACATACCACGGTAGTTTTCTACATCTTTCGATTCTACCTCCTCATCCGTTCTTCCTTTACGCGTCACATCCTGATACGGCAGCACCTTACGGAACACTTTGTAGCCACCACCGATGATAAAGAAGATATACGGAGTGGTCAGCACCATCTCAAAAGCCAACACAATCGCCATCTGTGTCTTATCCACTCCTAACGATGCACCCAAGGCATTAAAGTTCATCGTTCCTCCGGTATAAATACCGGTCATCATCGCAGCCACTTTATTAAAATCCGCAATCTCCGGCGTATGGAAGATGAAATAGCCGCTTATAACTGCCACTAATACCGCCAAAATACCACCAACCAACGACCAGATAGTCTTCGGTAAAGCTTTGGTCCATAACTTAAAGTCGCAGTTAAACAACATCAGCGGAATAGCTAACGGAACAGCGATTGACATAATAGTCGATTGGATCTTACCAAAAGTAAGTGCCTCTGCTGTCTCCGGCTCAAAATGCACAAATCCGGTTAAAGCGAAGATGATTCCAATCGCATAGGCCGCCACAACGGTACCTATCTTCTGCATCCACGTCCAGCGCTTGAAACACTCAATAATCAGCACCGGAACCAATACATACAATGCAATAATAATGTAAACTCTTATCATTTCTCTTAACTCTTAACTTTTATCTTTAAACTTTCTTACTTGATACATGTATTCCTGTAAAAACATCCAGAAAGGAAGAGTAATAAAGAGAGTAAGTGGAACGCACAATACCTGCCATACATATTGCACGGAATTATGGAAGGCCGGATCTTTCACCGTCCAGCGAATTAACAGCCACGCTGCCCATAACGGAACAGTCAATACCAGACTTACCAGGAACAGCGGAGATAATAAAATCAATATAATCAGCAATAACCACCTCGGAATTCGGTGATGTTTGAATTTATCAAACGGTGCAGGAGGATTATCACGTAATTGTGCCCAATTCTCTTCATAATGCGCATCATCCGGCACCCACATGATCTGCTCCCGCATACGAATAGTCAATTCCTGACGCAAAGCCATAATCAACTGCGGACGCTCCATATCACTATGCTCTTTGACAAACTGCGTGACGTTAATAGGTTTGCCTATATTAATCGTCAGATCGTTCCATAGATGATAATAATCGCCGTATTCCAATCCTACCGGTAATATATAAATCGGCTTCTCATTTCCGAACTTATCATTCGCCCGCAGCGCGATTCTAAATATACCTTTACCTAAAGGTAACAACGAATGCATAGGACGGTGAGTGCCTTCCGGTAATATACAGAACGGTACGCCGTCATGCAGCGTATCAACCGCTTTCTCTATCGTCTCATCATTATGTCGTACCTCATCTACACCGTCACGAATACGGTTGATTGGCATAATCTTCAACCAATTAAGAATAGCCGCCTTTTTCGGATTTTTGAATATATCCGCACGGGCTACAAACACCTTACGCGACCTATCTATACCTAAGATCGCCATCGCGTCACATAGTGCATTAGAATGGTTAGGAGAGAATATAACAGCACCGTCAGTAGGTATATTCTCTTTACCTACGTACTGTATATGTCGGTACGAATGACGGAACATCCAGTCCACGTACGGACGAAAAAATGCATACCACCTATCTCTGTCTTGTATCTTAGCCATACAAGATTTAACTCATTTCAAGCATTCTTTGAATAGAAGAAACAGCTTTGCGGGCAATCACTTCATCCACTATCATCTCAGGTTGTTCATCGCGCAAACAAGCATACACTTTCTCCAACGTGTTCATCCGCATATACTCGCATTCGTTACAACTACAACCTACACCTTCTGTCACCTCCGGCGGAACCGGTATAAACTCCTTATCCGGACACGCACGCTGCATCTCAAACAATATTCCGCTTTCTGTGGCAATAATAAAGCGCTTAGCGCACGATTGGATCGTGTGCTCCAGTAACGCCTTCGTCGAACCAATAACGTCGCTCTGCGCCAAGATAGGAGCCTTACACTCCGGATGCGCTAACACTTCGACACCCGGATTCTCCTTCTTTAACTGCAACAAAGCCTCCAACGAGAAACGGCTGTGCACATGACACGCTCCGTTCCAGAGCAACATATTCCGGCCGGTAACAGAATTAATATAACTTCCTAAGTTATAATCCGGACCGAAGATAATCTTAGCGTCCTTAGGCAACTGATCCACTATCTTCTTTGCATTCGAACTCGTCACCACCACATCCGTCAGCGCCTTCACATCCGCACTCGTGTTCACATAACTAACCACCATATGATCCGGATGCTGCGCCTTAAACGCCGCCAAGTCTTCCGCCTTACAACTATCCGCTAACGAACAACCGGCATTCATATCAGGAATCAGCACTTTCTTGTCCGGACAAAGGATCTTCATCGTCTCACCCATAAAGTGCACACCACACATTACCAATATATTCGCCTGTACGCGCGTAGCCTGCTGCGCTAAAGCTAAAGAATCCCCTATAAAATCAGCTATCTCTTGTATCTCCGGCCTGGTGTAATAGTGCGCGAAGATAACCGCATTCTTTTCGCTTTTAAGTTGGGAAATTTGTTGTTTTAAACTCTCAAAATCCGCCATCTCTATATCCTCTTTTATAAATATATCTTTTTTACTTTTTTACCCAATGAATATTATAGGTTGTTGAAATTGTTTATAACTACGTAAGTTTTCTCGATTTCAACGAGTTAAATGATTTCCGTTGTTGTATATCTGATGTTCGTTAATTTGATAAATGCAATGTGGAACAAGTTATAAAATGTGTATCATTCCTGTTGTTAACATATTGTTTATAACCACTTTTTCCACTTGAAAACCAGCAAGATAGTAACAACCGACCAAATCATCAAACCTAATGCCCATACATAACCGTACTGCCAATGCAACTCCGGCATAAAATCAAAGTTCATACCGTACAAGCTACCAATCAGCGTAGGTGGCAGGAAGATGATATTGATGACTGTGAAGATCTTTATAATCTTGTTCTGCTCGATGTTAACCAAACCTAAGAACGTATCCTGGAGGTAGTCCAAACGGTCAAAACCAAAGCGCGTGTAGTCAAAAAGTGAATTTATATCCTTGATAATCATCGTCAAACGCGGATATAACTCCTCCGGGAAGAAGTCGCACTTCAGCAGGTTGCTGATCACACGCTGCTTATCCATGATGTTCTGTCGGATGATGGTCACTTTTTCTTGCAAATCCTTAATCTGTACCAGCAAGTCCTCATCTACGTGATCGGAATTAGCGTTGATCTGTTGAGAGAGTGCGGTAATCAAATCCGTTGTATCCTCAATCAAGTCGGCATCCTTCTCCACTCGCGTCTCCATCAAAGCTACCAACACATGAAAGCCCGTCGGGAAATTGCGGGTGTTCACAAACACCTTCTTAAATGTCTCGTTGAACGTATCCAATTCAACATCGCGAATAGACACCAGAATACCGTTCTTCAAGATGAAGTTAACCGGCTCCATCTCAAAATTAGGCTTCAGGAAGTTACTATTCGCCACAATCGAATCGTCCGTCTGTATATACCGACTGGAGAACTCAATCTCTTCCATCTCTTCATCTTCCTGAATATCAATCTTCAGGAAACCCTCTAACGTATCCTCCGTCTTATCACTCACGTCCAACAAATCAATCCAGATAATATCTTTCTTATCGAGTTCCTTGAGTGCGGAGATGGTACGTGCTACCTTGATTTTCTCCTTATCTTTATAGAATATCTTGATTTCGCTCATTTTCAATCACTTTAGTAAGTTCAACGAATTGTTCAACACTCAGCTGTTCGGGGCGCATTGTAAAAATCTTCTCTTCCAGAATGGGATTTCCCTTTCCTACCAGCTGCTGAAGAGAATTGCGCATCTGTTTTCGTCGCTGGTTAAAAGCAGTCTTAACCACCGTCTTAAACAACGCTTCGTCGCAGTCTAACCGTCGTCGTTTGTTTCGCGTCATACGAATAACCGCTGACTTAACCTTTGGAGGAGGATTGAACACATGTTCGTCCACCGTGAATAAATATTCTATATCGTAATAAGCTTGTAATAGCACACTCAAAATTCCGTACGCTTTCTTGCCGGGCTTGGAAGCCAGACGTTCCGCTACTTCCTTCTGAATCATACCCGAGCAAACAGGAATACGGTCCTTATATTCCAGTACCTTAAAGAAGATCTGACTACTGATATTGTACGGATAATTGCCGATGACGTTGAACTCGCCTTCAGGAATCAGTTTATCCAGATCCAGTTTTAGAAAATCACCTTCCACCAAATCCAATTCCGGATACCACTCACGCAAATAAGCGACTGACTCGCGGTCAATCTCAATAGCGGTTAGGTTAATCTGCGGATTCTTGAGAAGGTATTGTGTTAACACACCCATACCCGGCCCGATCTCAATCGTTCGGCCCGAGGTGAGGGTTTCAGCTATTCTTTGGGCGACCGACAGGTCCGTCAAAAAGTGCTGCCCCAAAAACTTTTTGGCACGTACTTGTTGCATTCTCCGCGTGATAATCGTCCATATATTTACTCGCTTTAGTTAACTTGCTCCGGATCTAATCCGGCTTTTGCGGCTGCAAAAGTAGTAAAAAAAATTGAATTGACCAAATAAAATAGCATTTTATAGTCATTTTTTGAGATTTTCTTTGTATATTTAAAATTTTTATGCTACCTTTGCACTCAAATTTGTGAACCATGAAAAAATTATTACTTGGCCTTAGTGCTTTCTTTTTTTCGATTAGTACTGCTTTTGCAGGAGTGACTACATACACTTTTACATCCCTCAACTGGGCCAGCAAAGTGGGCGCCACGGTGTGTGATGGAACAACGGACGGTTGGGTATGCAACCTTCCGGCTACAGAATATACTGCCGGTCGCAATGCTGCGGACGGACGTCTCTACTCCTGTGGCGTAGGCGTCAAAACCGGTACTTCGGGTGCAGGTGCCACTTCCGTGCAGACTTTCACAGACGTGCGCCGCGTGACCATTAACTTCTGCCAAAACAGCAGTAAAGGACGCGGTACGATCTACGTGCA
>JAFPNK010000069.1 GCA_017401985.1 Paludibacteraceae bacterium
GATAACCAGGTATTTGCACTTTCTCAAAGAGGTTCACTTTCTGCGTTGTTTTCTTACGCGCATACTCGAGCAGTTCCACTTTGCGGCGCACGAACTCCTGTCGGATACCTACGTCAGCGATTGCTTTGAGTTGTTCAAAACCATCGGCAAACCATTTGGGCGAGGAGAAGAGTGAGAACTCTTTGGTGGAATAGACGACCTCGTCCAACACGGGCACGCGCACGCCTGCTATCTTTTTAATAGACATGCGCACGTCATCCACATGAATGAGGGAGGTGTCAAATTCGCCCCAAAGTGCAATCATCTGGTCATAGTCCTTGATGCGTTGCTCCACTTCACGGTCGAGGTCTTCGAGCTCTTTCTTGGCTTTCTTGACTTCGAGGCGAAGCGCCGTTTCCTTACTTTGCAGCGTAGGAAGCGTACGTTGGCGCATCTTCAGGTCTTTCTCCAGGCCTTGTAGCGATGTTTTATTGAATTGATATGTAATAGCCATAATTTATGCTTTCGGCCAATATTTCTCTACTAATGCAGCCTTGATGTTTACCTCTTCAGGTTTGAAGTACTTGCCGAAGAGCGCCCAAGCAATGTCGAGCATCTGAACGGTGTTGATGTTCACATCGATGGCAAGAATCTCGCGGCTGTAGTCACGTGCGAAGTCCAAGCAACGCAAATCGTAGTCTGTCAGATCGAAACCGTTCTCCTTCTTCGTTTTGGCATTTGCGGCGTCCGCATACAGACGAACGGCAGCGTTCATAACCTGCGGATGGTCTTCGCGGGTCTTTTTACCTGCAACCAATTGTTTCAGACGAGAGAGCGAACGGAACGGATCGACGATGACTTTACCGATTTCGGAGTCACGACGGAGGTACAACTGACCTTCGGTAATATAACCGGTGTTATCCGGAATAGCGTGTGTGATGTCACCTCCGGAGAGCGTTGTTACAGCGATGATGGTGATGGAACCGCCACCGATCTCCTCCGGGAACTGAACGGCCTTCTCGTAGATCTTAGCTAAGTCGGAATAGAGCGAACCCGGCATAGAGTCTTTGGAAGGAATCTGGTCCATACGGTTGGAGACGATAGCCAGTGCGTCAGCGTAGAGGGTCATATCGGTCAAGAGGACGAGCACTTTCTCGTGTTTCTCTACTGCGAAATACTCAGCGGCAGTGAGGGCCATGTCAGGGATAAGGAGTCGCTCAACAGGCGGGTTCTCGGTTGTGTTGACGAACGAAACGATGTGATCAAGCACACCGGCGTTGGAGAACACGTTCTTGAAATAGAGGTAGTCATCGTTGGTCAGACCCATTCCGCCGAGGATGATCTTATCTGCCTCTGCGCGCAGGGCAACGTTGGCCATCACCTGGTTGTACGGTTGATCCGGGTCGGCGAAGAACGGAATCTTCTGTCCGGATACGAGGGTGTTGTTCAGGTCGATACCTGCGATACCTGTGGCAATGAGCTCTGACGGTTGTTTACGACGAACAGGGTTGACAGACGGACCACCGATCTCAACTTCCTTACCTTCCACAGCCGGTCCACCATCAATAGGATCGCCATAAGCGTTGAAGAAACGTCCTGCCAGTTGGTCAGATACCTTGAGGCTCGGCGATTTGCCAAGGAATACCACTTCGGCATTGGTCGGAATACCTTCGGTACCCTGGAACACCTGCAGTGTGACCTCATCTCCGAGGATTTTTACTACCTGTGCGAGTTTGCCATTGACCATTGCCAACTCATCGTTGCCTACTCCTTCGGCCTTGAGGGAGCAGGTGGCTTTGGTAATAGCAGTAATCTGCGTGTAGATTTTTTGAAATGCTTTAGCCATAATATTGCGTATTAATATATACTAATTGAGTTTGGTGCCTAAAATGTTGTAATAGTTGCCATTATAGAGGATGTACAATTTGCCGTCCAGCAGAATTTTCTGTCCTTTATTGTCCTGTGGCATGGTGCTTATTGTTGGTATGCCTTCCGGCGTTTCCGGGTCTTCCAGTTTGACGAAGTTGATTGTTATCTGCTTGAGATACATTGCTTTCTGGGTATTCTCCAAGCGAATCTCCAGTGCGCCGGAAACAGGTTCGTCTGCCACGAACTGATACGTCTCCAGTGCTGTTCCCAGATTAACGGTCTCGCCTATCGGGTTACCGGCGAGGAAGACATTCAACTCGCCATCGCCGTTAGCGGCTGCTTTGACAGAGACGGAAGCCACAGCACATCCGAAGGTCTCTTCGGTGTAAAGGCTCACTTTTCCTGCGGGATAGGTACCGGAACCGAAGGTAGCACCTTTGGATTTATCGTACGCCACGGTGGTTTCGTCCGCAATGGTCACGTTCCAATCATAACCGCTGAAGTCTTGTAGCGAACCGGCGTAGCAGGTGGTGCTGAAGATGTGTGTGTACGCATCACATCCGTTTTCTTTCTGCTCGCGGACGTTGACGATGGTGATATAGACATTATCCGTCACATCAGCGGCGTCAAAGCGCACGATGACGGAGTCGCCTTCAAACGCATAATTGCTCATTTGTTTGGCACCACACGTCACACGTACCTGGCATGTAGCGGCAGCCGGGGTCAGATAACCGTTCTTGGCTTTGAACGAGATGTTAAACGCTTGCCCGCGGTTCGCATAATAAGTAGCGCCGGAGTTCCACTCTACGCCTTTGAGGCTGTAGAGCACATCCACGCGTGTCTCGTTGCGGTAGAGGGCAAAGAGCGTGCAGTCACTCATTGGATAGAAGCGGTCACCGGGTTGTCCGGCGTCCGGAGTGGTTGAACTCTTGCGCGTAGCCCATCCTAAGAAGGTATAGCCGTTCTTAGCGGTTACGTTAGGCAGCACAACACCTGCGCCTTTGCTGCTCTCGGTGAGCGAGGTTTGGGAACAGGTACCGTTCGCACCGGCGTAGAAACTGACCTCACAGCGGTTCACACCACCATTGAAATCAAACGTAATGACTCCACCCTGCTCTGCCACGTTGGCAAAACCCATTTTGTTGCTGAACATGTTATACGCCGTAGCGCCTGCGGGGAAGAGGTCACCCTGCTTACCGAAATATCCGTTGGTCAGGTTGTTTGCCTTGTAAGCAGGCGCACTGCCGTCTGCCTCAATAAGATCCACACACGGATGGCGCTCTACGTTGTTGACTTCATCGGATTCCCATTTGTTCTTGACGTAATCAATCTTAGTAAGCATCAATCCGTGTCCGGGCAAGTAGGCATCCCATCCTTCCAGTTGGCGGTTCTCCAGAATATAGAACTCACGCGGGTCAGGACTTATTCCGCTCAGGTTGGATTGTCCGGAAGCCGTGATGATAGCGCAATCGCCGGTAGTGTTGAAGTCACGCAGGCGCACGTTCATCGGTTCGCTGAGCAAGATAGGCTCCACCCAACCGAGATAGAAACGCTCGTACGCGCTCATGCTCGCAGGCGTGCGCGCTTCATTATTATAGCTACCGTGATCCATCACATCCCAATTGCCGAGCGTCTTCTGATTGCCACCGTCGGTGACACAGAGATTCGGCAAACCGAGTATATGTGCGAACTCATGAATGAGCGTACCGATGCCATCGCGCTTGGTGGCGCTTTGCAATTCAGGCACTGCCGAGAAATACGTGACGGTCTTACCGTCTAATTGCACATAATAATCGATCTCATCCGACTCCTCAAGGTTCGCGGTATACGCCCACACAGCGTCTGCATTGCGCACGCCGTACACTTCACCTTCGCCGGCATAGAGGATAACCACAGCATCTATCTTGCCGTCACCGTCGGAGTCATATTGAGTAAAGTCCGCCATGTTCTCCGCCAGGTTACATGCTTCGGCCACCATCAGGTCGGCGTACATGTCTTGGTCGTAGTAGTCATTCGCGCCGTAGTACGAATGTGCCTTCGAGAGCGTGACGGGACCGATGATATCAAACACGGGCATATACTTTCCGAAGGAGTTATCCCGAAAATACTGCTGCACCGAACCGGTGGCACCGCCAAAAGTGTAGTTAGCGCCATTGAAGAAATCGGCAAACGACGCAGTGGTGCCGGCCGAGTTGAATGACACATCGGTAAACTGCACCATGATAACCGGCACACGTGGCGGCTGAAGGTGTTTCACACCTCCATTGGACGATGCCACAGCTACGAGGCAACAACACAGAGCAGAGAATATGCAAAATAGCTTCTTCATATCTTACAGTTCTTCATTCGTCGGCTCATCGTCCGGAATCGGGTCGTTCCAATCAGGATTCGGCACGCCGTACATGCAATGAACGGTTGTATCTTCTACGGTTGGAGGTCCGTACAGCACTTCCAAGTCGGGGTCCGGACCGTATTTCATAGCTCCTTCGCAACTACTCAGGCCGAGCGCTGCAATCATGGAACCCAGAATGATATTGACCGTTGTTCTTACCTTTTTCATGCGGCTATTTGTTTTTCTGCTAACAGTTCATCGAGTTTCTTGCGGTAGTCTTCGAATTGCTCCGAATGGAACTCGCAGTAGTTCATCTGCTTGCAAAGGTTGATAACACGTTTGAAGTAATCGATGACGTCGAGGAAGTTATCGAAGTCATAGTCGTGGTTACAGATGTCCATCACCAAGCGGAGCATGTATTGCTGACGCTCGAGCGGGCAGACAGCATCGATCTTATCGAAGGCATCCTGCTGGAGGATGACGAAGTCAATGACTTCGGATTTCCAGAAGGTCTCGTGGTAATCAACAGGTACACCGTCATCACCGAGGATGTTGATCTGCTCCTGAATCTCCTTACCACGCTGCAGGAAGGTCTTCATGTCGTTGACCATCGGCAGCCAGTCTTTGTCGATGAGGTTAGATATATACTCGCCGAACTCCGGATACTCAACGTACTTGGAGTACGAATCAATCGGGTTGACAGCCGGGTAACGCTTACGGTCCGCACGTGCCTGCTCAAGCGCATAGAAGCAACGTGCCACTTTCTTCGTTCCTTCCGTCACCGGCTCTTTGAGGTTACCTCCGGCAGGCGAAACGGTACCGAGGAAAGTAACGGAACCTGTTGCGCCGTTATTGAGGTACACGTATCCTGCGCGAGCGTAGAACGCACCGATGATCGCCGAGAGGTCCATCGGGAAAGCGTCCTGTCCCGGAAGCTCCTCCAGACGGTTGGACATCTCACGCAGTGCCTGTGCCCAACGGGAAGTCGAGTCCGCCATGAGAAGGACACGCAGACCCATCGAACGATAGTATTCGGCGATGGTCATGGACGTATAGACAGAGGCCTCACGCGATGCGACAGGCATGTTAGACGTGTTAGCGATGATGATGGTACGCTCCATCAGTTTGCGACCTGTGTGCGGGTCATCGAGTTCAGGGAACTCAGTGAAGGTCTCCACCACCTCATTGGCACGCTCACCGCAGGCAGCGATAATGACTATGTCTGCTTCGGCTTGCTTGGAGATCGCGTGCTGGAGCACGGTCTTACCGGTTCCGAACGGACCAGGGATAAAGCCTGTACCACCTTCGCACAGCGGGTTAGCGGTGTCGATCGTACGCACACCTGTTTCAAGGAGTTTGAATGGACGCGGTTTCTCGCGATACGCGAGGATCGCTTTCTTCACCGGCCATTTCTGCACCATGGTCACCTCGTGATCTACGCCTTCGGCGTCGGTCAGGACAGCCATCACTTCATTGATGGTGTACTCGCCGGCCTTGGCGATGGATTTCACGGTGTAGGTTCCTTCGAACACGAAGGGCACCATGATCTTATGCGGCTGATGGTTCTCATCGACCTCGCCGAGCCAAGCGGCAGCTTCTACCTTATCGCCCACTTTAGCAAGCGGCGTGAAAGCCCATTTCTTGTTCTCGTCGAGCGGGAAGTTATACTCACCGCGTTTGAGGAACACGCCGGTCAGTTTGTCGAGGTCGTTCTGCAGGCCGTCGTAGTTACGGCTGAGCAGACCGGGACCGAGTGTCACTTCCAACATGTGACCGGTAAACTCCACCTTATTGCCCACTTTCAGGCCACGGGTAGACTCGAACACCTGCGCATATACGTTGGCACCGATGACCTTGATGACCTCTGCCATCAGTTTGGTCTCTCCCACGTAGATGTAGCAAATCTCATTTTGTGCTACAGGACCATCGACAGCCACCGTTACGAGGTTCGCGATGATTCCTTTTACTTTTCCTAAAGTCATAATATATTAGTCTAATTTTATTCCACGTTTCTTAGCCCCATACGGGGCACGATTAAAGGTGTACACCTTTTTTCATATCCGCTACCAATTCGCGGAAGACTTTCTCGCCTTCTTCCACCGTCAGGATGGACCAGCGGTGAAGCATGACGGCTTCGAGGTAGTAGGCGAACACCATCTCGGCGGAGAAGAAATCGAACTCCGTGCGGGTTTGCAGCCACTCAAAACGGATCGCGTCCATTGCTTTCTCACGCGCCATGAGGTCTTCTATCTGCGCCAGCGCCAGCACGGCCTGATAATCGCCGGGTAGTTCGTTCAGACCGAAGTCTTTCTGCGTCGTGTGGGTGCGCAGTTGTTCCGCCACTTCGCCCTCGCCTACTATCTGCTGCTTGACGTCGAAGCCATGCTTGCGACAGATCTGCGCCACGAGCACATTGTTCATGTCCTGATTGAAGCCGAACCAGTCGCGAATGAAGCGGTTGCGCGCTTTCAAGCCTTCCGTCAAGGTCTGCTCGTCAATAGGCGCACGCAGCAACTCCAGCAGTTTCTTGTCGGACGCACTCAACTGCTCGTCGAGCAACTCGTCGAGTTTCTCGATGCTAATCGGAGCGTCTGAACCTGCTTTCAGTTCCGGTAAACCTGCTAATAAATACTCGTAAGTCATAATAATTTCATTGATCGTTCACTTTGTTTTCTGTAGGATCATTCCATTGTAGGACCGTTCGTTTCACTCTCTGTAGGATCGGTGTTTCACACCTGTAAGATTGTCTTACAACGTAGTGGTCTTACAGTGCAACGGTCTTACAACGCAGTGGTCTTACAGCGAAGCGGTCAGTTGGTTAGAAGAGCTCTTCAACCAACTGTGGTCTCAGCATTTGTTTGAAGTACTCGATGAACTCTGCGTCACCGAAGGCCAGTTTGTAACCGCCCTTAGCCGGTTGGATGGTGAAGTCCGTCTTAATACCCTTTACCTCTACAATCTTCACGCCCTTCTCCAACAAGCCTTTGGCATTGGCAGCGAAGTATTTGCGCAGCGCCTCGGCATCCTTGGTCTCAATCAGCACATCGCCGTCCTTTGCCATCTGTTCTGCCAGTTTAGCGATGAGGGACTGCATGAACTTAGCATCCGCAGTAGCCGCTTTGACGCTGTCAGCAGCGATCTTATCCGCCAGCAGGTTGGTGATTTCCGTTTTCACGGCGTTAACACTCTGCTCCGCATAGAGCTTGAGTTCAGCGCGTGTCTTCTTGTCCAGGTCGGCAGATTTGCTCTCTGCTTCTGTTACGATAGCAGCCGCTTTTTTCTCAGCCTCTGCAACGATCTCGGCAGCCTTCGCATTGGCCTTTTCAACGATCTGTTGCGCTTCGGCATTACCTTTTTCTACGCCCTCCGCGTAGATTTTGTCAGTTAATTCTGAAAGATTCATAAGTATATATGTATATTTTAGTCTTTTGCCACTATTTTGTTCGTTTTCGACATTGTTTTCGCCTTTGCGCGAATTCCGCGGCAAAGGTACGAAAAAAAAATGACATATGCAAATGTTTTTAATAAATAATTAAAAAAATTAATACTTTATCGAGCCGTTTACCTGCCATTATCGAGGCATTTACGAGCCATTTACGAGAGTGATGGCGGTTTCACCGAATCTAACCCACTTTTAACGATACTTGCTGCCAATATGCGATAAAAAATAGGAAAAAACACGCGGGCGCTTGCGTATGTCAAAAAAAAGCAGTACCTTTGCGGCGATTTTGAGAAATGCGGTGTTAGCACATCGGTAGTGCATC
>JAFPNK010000070.1 GCA_017401985.1 Paludibacteraceae bacterium
ATGCAGTTCTTGCTGTCCAGCGCCACGGATGCTACGCCCGAAGAGGTGTTGTTATAGCTGAATATACCGTACTGCGAGGTAGGCGTTACCGAATAAACAGTACCTGACGCGATGTCATAAGGCAGGCTGTCGAACACGAATGCGCCATCTGCCCCCGTGATCATACTGCGCGTGATATCGTTGCCGCTAAGGCTCACCGTCACGCCTGACATGCCCGAGTTATCAGTCTGCGTTACAACGCCGCGTATCTCACCGTACTCTGTACGCCAACCTATAGCCGTGGCAGAGTTGTCGGTGCGCTGGCCGTTGCACTCATAGCGCGCTACAATGGTGTATTCGTAGTGCATGCCCGGAACGGCTGTCTGGTCAAACCACGTGACCTCTGCGCCGCGATAAATCGTATCCGGTGCATTGCTGCTGCCTTGCGGAATACGCAGCAGAATAAATTCATCCACCGATGGTGCGGATGCCGTCCAACGCAGTTGCACGCCGCGTTTGTTCTCTCCGTCCGTCAGTCCCTGTGAAGCGCTAAACGACGTAATCGTAGCCGCCTCATCGAAATAGAGCGACGGTCCGCTAATGGTTATCGGCTCCACGGAACGCGGATTCTGGAATCGCAACTCGGCATCCGACGGATCAATCTGCGCCCTGTAGGTAAAGTGGGTACAAGCCATGTTCACCACGTCTGTGATGTGCGCTGTCCAAGAGCCGTCCTCATTGCGGCGGATGCTGTCTTGCGGAACGATGAACTGCACCTCGCTGTCCGATTCGACGGACTTACGCGTGAGAATAACCTTGGCACCGCGATCCCATGTGCACCGTCCGTAGGCTGTCGTGCGATACATATGCATCAGGCTGTCGGACAGCATCTGCTGAACAGCATCTTTGACTTCGTTCCAACGCTCGGTAACAACGGAAGGAACAGTCTTGCTTCCCTCACCCGGAGCAAACTCGGCGTGACTCTCATAGACCCAAGCGCCGCTATATCGGTATCTCCTGTCAAGAACAAGAGTCCACGTTCCGCCGTCGAACTGCTTGGCAGTCTCGTCATCAAGCTCGCGCTCCACAATGTCAAAATCATTGCCGTAGCCGTTAAATTCATACGTGTTGTATTGATTTACTCCTACTCGTATGGCAAAGCGAGTGTGATTACCGACCGGCACTTTGACAGTGTTCATGCCTTCCTCTAAATAGATTTCGCTGTCCGGTGAAGTGGTGCGGAATTGGAGGTCGTCCACTGCCTCATAGAATCCCCGCTGAACATTGATCGTCATAGTGACGGTGTCGAGCGGCAACTTACTTTCTACGAAGTAAGGAATGAGTTCGCAATCAGCGGGCACGATGGGTGCGTCGGTGATCTCCGCGTTGTCAATATGGATATTGAAATGTACCTTGCGGTTGTTGTCAAAATCCTGATCAAGTGTGTAGTCCGGCTGTTTTATGGCGAGTGGTGCCAGGAAACTATGCTGTTGCAAGGTCGTCTGCTTGGCGAAAGGATGCTCCCAGTCCCAAGCCGAGGATGAGGCTCGACGCACACGGTAGTATATTGGTTGCGCCGGCTGCGTCTTCGTCTTTGCCACAAGTCGCAGATGCATGACATAGAGCGGTTCGCCTTCTTCGCTGGTCAGCATATAGTTGTAATATGGGAGATTATAGCACCGCTCGAGCGAGTCTTCTACCATTCCTGCCGGTATGGTTGTTTCATCGACATAACTGTACGTACTGCTATCCGCAATCATTGGCAGAAGCTGGATCGTCTGTGCATCCGAATAGTCGGCTTTCAGCGCACGTTGTATCTCGAAATAGTCGGTGCTGATCAGATCCTCAGCCTTCGGATTGCGAATCGTCCAACTCAGTGTCTTCGCTCCGGTGTAACTACCCTGAGCATCTTTGCCCTCTTTGACCGCGAAATCATAGATACGGTGGTAGGCAGGGATATCGATGGCGTTCGTCGTGCGCTCAACGGTAGTCGATACATCCGAGTTGGGCTGAACCGTAAACGTAGCCCGGAAGCCACGTTGGATATCATCGCTTGTGGGCACGATGATCGATCCCGCACGGTTGCTCACCGTTACCGGTTGCGAGCTGAGCGTGGTGGTATAGGATTTTGGGGTCTGATAGACCACGTACGGTATAGCGGCTTTGCCGTCGCGGATAGGATTGCCATTGTCGTCCATAAAATACAGATAGGGCGACTGCAACTCCGGTGCTATCAGGTCATCTGCACCGTCCATACGGTCGGGGAAGCAATACCAGAGTTTCTTGTAGGGCGCTTCCGACTCATCCTTTGCATCGTATTTGTAGATATAGGCATCTACGCCGGCATAGAACGTTGTGCTTGTCAGCGATTGAGGCAGATACCAGTCGAACTCGAGGAACACGACGCGTTTGTAGCTGCCGTCCATCGATTTTTGTGCCGACAGTTCGACACTCTGATACCCTGTGCCGGGATCAATCTGCTTCGTTCCGCCGTCTGCGGTCTTCGTCACCTTGATCGTTCCATACTCGACCTTGATCTCTGCCGTACTGTTCTTGTTCGGGTCAGACGTGTTCTGCGTGTCCGTACTACGGATATACATAAAATGTGTTACGTCGATCTCATAGGTCTTTGCGTAATAACTCGAGAACCAGAGTGTCGTGCCGGAACCGAGACGATAGTTGTTCTGCCAGCCGTACGACCAGATAGGAATCTTGAAGTGAACAACGCCGTTACCCTTGGGTGTAACACTGTAGTTTTCGGCTTCTTCCAGGAAATCATTCGCAGCTGTTGCACTGCCTGCGAATAACATCAGCAGTCCGGTGATGACTGCCAGACGGTTAAGAATGTTTTTCATAATCAACTTGTATATTGTATTTAGCAAGCATGCGCAGGGTTCAGCCGCGTATGCCTAAGTGGATAAGACTATTACAGTTTCTTGCCTGTAATGTCATATCTCTCATTATTTCGGATAATGATTAGATGACCATTTATGATGGTCTTATTGGTAATTGGTGATTGGTCATTGGTGATTTCTTCGATGCCCTGTGGTGCACTGAGCACGTTATCGAGGATAGCGCGGATGGCATCGCATTGCGCTTGGTCGGTATTGGAAGAGAACGATACCATGTGGTTCTGCGCCGGTAGGATGAACTTACGGACATTGGTGCCGTTGATGAACGGATCTTTCATCGCTGCGCCCGTCCAAGTATCGTCTTCGCCGTAGATGAAGACGAGCGGTTTGGTGGCGGACTGCGTAGCGTTATTCACACGGTCGTAGAGACTACGGTTGAACGTAAGGGACGCAAAATAGGGAGTCATCAAGTCAAGATAACAGCCGTAGCGCTTTAAGTACGCATTCCATTCTGCTGCA
>JAFPNK010000071.1 GCA_017401985.1 Paludibacteraceae bacterium
GACGTAGCGAAAGCTGTAAAAGAGGTTAAGGGCGGTAAGATTGACTTCAAGGTTGACAAGTTCGGTATTGTACACACCTCTATCGGTAAAGTAAGTTTCAGCGCTGAGCAGATCGCAGAGAACGCACTCGCGTTCATCGAGACGATCAAGCACCTCAAACCGGCTGTATCCAAAGGTGAGTACATCAAGAGCGTTTATCTTTCCAGCACTATGAGTCAGGGTATTAAGATCGATACCAAATCGCTTTAATCTCTAAAAAACTAACAGACAAGTATGAAAAAGGAAGATAAAAATCTCGTCATTGAGGCAATAGGCGCCCAGCTGGCTGAGTACGGTCATTTCTACCTCGTTAATATTGAGGGTTTGGATGCCGCAAAGACCAGTGACCTGCGTCGTGCATGCTTCAAGCAAGACATCAAACTCTTGGTAGCAAAGAACACATTGCTTCAGAAAGCGCTCGAGAAGAAGGGCGTAGATGCAGAGATCTTTGCTGCACTCAAGGGTAACACCGCTCTCATGCTTAGCAATACCGGTAATGCGCCTGCTAAACTCATCAAGGAGTTTACCAAGGGTGACAAGACGGGCGAGGCTAAGCCGCAACTCAAAGCTGCTTATGTAGAAGAGACTATCTACGTAGGTAAGCAAAATCTTGACTTCCTCTGCACTATCAAGTCGAAGAACGAGCTTATTGCTGACTTGGTTGCATTGCTGCAATCGCCGGCCAAGAACGTTGTTTCTGCTTTGCAGAGTGGCCAAAACACCATTCACGGTGTACTTCAAACGCTCGAAGAGCGCGCATAATCAGTCGAAAGTCGCAAGAGAAAAGACAAAAGACTGGAACAAAATTAACTGAATCAAAAACATTTAAAATTTATAAGACAATGGCAGATCTTAAAGTTATTGCTGAAACATTAGTTAACCTTACCGTTAAGGAAGTGAATGAACTCGCTACTATCCTCAAAGAGGAGTACGGCATTGAGCCGGCTGCAGCTGCAGTAGCAGTTGCTGCTCCTGCTGCAGGTGGTGCAGCTGCTGAGGCAGCAGAGGAGAAGACCTCTTTTGATGTAGTTCTGAAGAGCGCAGGTGCAAACAAGCTCCAGGTTGTTAAGGCCGTTAAGGAGCAGACCGGTCTCGGTTTGAAAGAGGCTAAAGACATCGTAGACGCAGCTCCGGCTAACGTTAAGGAAGGTGTTGACAAAGCAACTGCAGAGGCTTTGAAGAAAGCTCTCGAAGAGGTAGGTGCTGAGGTAGAACTGAAGTAATACCCACTAACCCAACCACCTAAAATGGGGTGGAATAGGTTTAGATCCTCACGACAAATGAGGGTCTAAACCTTTTCTGCTCAATAGGACAGAATGATTAAAAAACTGAAATATTTGGTAATTATTATAGGGTGAATGTTAAAATAAGATAAATAAACACACCGCAGATTTAGATTTAAATTATTCATTACCAACAGTTTAGTTCTGTTAAACAATTATCAACCATATAAAATAATGGCTACAAGTAAAAAACAGCAGAGAGTCAATTTCAGTCGTATGCAAAAGCATATGCCTTATCCTGACTTTCTGGAGATTCAGTTGAAGTCCTTCGCTGATTTTGTTCAAATGGATTCGACTCCAGAACAGCGTCGTAAAGAGGGACTCTTTAAGGTATTCTCGGAGAACTTTCCGATTCAGGATACCCGCAACAGTTTCACGCTTGCCTTTTTGGACTACAGTGTAGATCGTCCTCGTTATTCGATTGAGGAGTGCATCAAGCGTGGTTTGACGTACAGTGTGCCGTTGAAGGCTAAGTTACGTTTGAGTTGTGAGGATCCTGATCACGAGGACTTCGATACCGTTGTATCGGATGTGTATCTGGGAACTATTCCGTACATGACGCCGAAAGGTACGTTTGTTATCAACGGTGCTGAGCGTGTTGTAGTTAGTCAGTTGCATCGTAGTCCGGGTGTGTTCTTCGGCACGAGCATGCACTCTAACGGCACCAAGCTCTATTCGGCTCGTATCATTCCTTTCCGCGGTTCGTGGATTGAGTTTGCTACGGACATCAACAAGGTGATGTATGCTTACATCGACCGTAAGAAGAAATTGCCGGTAACGACTTTGCTTCGTGCCATCGGTTTTGAGAGCGACAAGGATATCTTGAACTGCTTCGACCTGGCAGAGGAGGTTAAAGTGAACCGCGAGACGCTGCAAGCATGTATGGGCCGCAAGTTGGCCGGTGACGTGATGAGAGCGTGGGTAGAAGATTTCGTAGATGAGGATACCGGTGAGGTTTCGTCTATTGAGCGTAACACGATTGTAGTGGAGCGTGAGGAAGAGTTGACCCCGGAGACTCTGGAGACGATTTTGGAATCGGGTTCGAAGACGATCTTGCTGCACAAGCAGGAGGAGCGCGAGAACGATTTCGCCATCATCTTCAACACCTTGCAGAAAGACCCGGCTAAGACGGAGAAAGAGGCAGTGCTTTATATCTACCGTCAGTTGCGTAATGCTGAGCCGGCTGATGATGCAACGGCACGTGAGATGATTCAGAACCTGTTCTTCAGCCAGAAGCGTTATGACCTGGGTGAGGTAGGACGTTACCGTATCAACCGCAAGCTCAATATGTCTATTCCGGACGACGTTCGCGTGCTGACCAAGGAGGACATGATTGAGATCATCAAGTACCTCGTTATGCTGATTAACAGCAATGCCGAGGTAGATGATATTGACCACTTGAGTAACCGTCGTGTTCGTACCGTAGGTGAGCAGTTGTTCAACCAGTTCGGTATTGGTTTGGCTCGTATGGCTCGTACCGTTCGTGAGCGTATGAACGTTCGTGACAACGAGGTGTTCACGCCGACCGACTTGATTAACGCGAAATCGATTTCGAGCATCATCAACAGCTATTTCGGAACGAATGCGTTGAGCCAGTTCATGGATCAGCAGAACCCGTTGGCTGAGATTACGCACAAGCGTCGTATGTCGGCTCTTGGTCCCGGTGGTTTGAGTCGTGACCGTGCCGGATTCGAGGTTCGAGACGTTCACTACACGCACTATGGTCGTTTGTGTCCTATTGAGACACCGGAAGGTCCGAACATCGGTCTTATCTCGTCTATGTGTATCTACGCCAAGATCAACGACCTTGGATTCATTGAGACTCCGTACCGTAAGGTAGCAGACAGTATGGTTGATTTGGATAACGACCATGTTGTTTATCTGTCGGCAGAGGACGAGGAGAATCAGGTAGTAGCACAGGGTAACGCACCGCTTCGCGAGGACGGTAGTTTCATTCGCAAGGTGGTTAAGACCCGTCTGGGTGCTGAGTTCCCAGTAGTGGCTCCGAGTGAGGTGAACCTGATGGACGTTGCTCCGTGTCAGATTGCTTCTGTGGCAGCCGCATTGATTCCGTTCCTGGAGCACGATGATGCTCACCGTGCGTTGATGGGATCGAACATGATGCGCCAGGCAGTACCTTTGATCACGTCTGAGGCTCCGATTGTAGGAACCGGTATTGAGCAGCAGCTTGTAACCGACAGCCGCACGCAATTGGTGGCTGAGGGCAACGGTGTTGTAACATATGTGGACGCTGATGTCATTCGCATCAAGTACGATCGTTCGGAGGAGGAAGAGCTGGTTAGCTTCGACGCTCCGGAGAAAGAGTACAAGATGCCTAAGTTCGAGAAGACGAACCAGAATACCACGATTGACCTTCATCCGGTTGTTCGCAAGGGCGACAAGGTAGAGAAGGGTCAGATCCTGACTGAGGGTTATGCGACCCAAGGCGGTGAGTTGGCACTTGGTAAGAACCTGAAGGTAGCATATATTCCTTGGAAGGGTTACAACTATGAGGATGCTATCGTGCTGAGCGAGCGTATTGTTCGCGAAGATATGTACACTTCGGTTCACGTAGTAGAGCAGTTGCTGGAAGTACGTGATACGAAGCGTGGTATGGAAGAGTTCACCGCAGATATTCCGAACGTAAGTGAGGATGCTACAAAGGATTTGGATGAGAACGGTATTATTCGTATCGGTGCATACATCCAGCCGGGTGATATTCTGATCGGTAAGATCACTCCGAAGGGAGAGACCGATCCGAGTCCGGAGGAGAAGCTGTTGAAGGCTATCTTCGGTGACAAGGCCGGTGATGTGAAGGATGCATCGTTGAAGGCCAGCCCGTCGTTGGATGGTGTTATTATCGACAAGAAACTGTATTGCCGTGCTAACAAGGACCGCAAGCAGAAGATGGACGATAAGATTACGCTGGCTGAGATGGATACCAAGTTCAAAGCGAAAGCTGAGGCGCTGCGTGAGTTGCTTATCAACAAGCTCTACACGTTGCTCAACGGTCGTCAGGCTGTATCCGTAAAGGATATTCTGGGCACCGAGCTCATTTCGAAGGGTCAACATTTCAGCAAAGAGCGTCTGAACGAGATCGATTACTTCTCTGTGCTGTTGGAGGGTTGGACCGCTGACGAGCACAAGAACGCGTTGATTGCAGAGTGCGTTATCAATTATATCGCTAAGTATAAGGAGATGGACGCTGAGTTGAAGCGCGAGAAGTTCAATCTGACTATCGGTGACGAGCTGCCGAACGGTATTATCCAGATGGCTAAGGTTTATATCGCTAAGCGTCGTAAGATTCGCGTAGGTGATAAGATGGCCGGTCGTCACGGTAACAAGGGTATTGTATCTAAGATCGTGCGTGTAGAGGATATGCCGTTCTTGGCGGACGGTACTCCGGTAGATATCGTGCTTAACCCGATGGGTGTGCCTTCTCGTATGAACATCGGTCAGATCTTCGAGGCTGTGCTCGGTTGGGCCGGTCAGGAGCTGGGCGTTAAGTTCTCTACTCCTATCTTCGACGGATGTACGATGGAGCAACTGGACGAGTGGACAGACAAAGCAGGTCTGCCGCGTGGCGGTAAGACGCAGTTGTACGATGGTGAGACGGGTGAACCGTTCGACCAGATGGCAACGGTCGGTGTGACTTACTTCATGAAGCTCGGTCACATGGTTGACGATAAGATGCACGCTCGTTCGATTGGCCCGTACAGCTTGATTACCCAGCAGCCGTTGGGTGGTAAGGCACAGTTCGGTGGTCAACGTTTCGGTGAGATGGAGGTTTGGGCACTGGAGGCTCACGGAGCTGCCCATGTGCTGCAAGAGATTTTGACTATCAAGTCCGATGACGTGACCGGTCGTGCTCGTACGTACGAAGCGATCGTGAAGGGTGAGAACTTCCCGACTCCGGGTCTGCCCGAGTCGCTTAACGTGCTGTTGCACGAATTGCAAGGTTTGGCACTCAGTATTAACATGGAATAATATTGGAGGACTTAGAATATGGCTTTTAAACAAGAAAACAAGAAAACCGGTTTTACCAAGATTTCTATTGGTTTGGCTTCTCCGGACGAGATTATGCAACTCTCGTCGGGTGAGGTGTTGAAACCGGAAACGATTAACTATCGTACCTATAAACCTGAACGTGATGGTTTGTTCTGTGAGCGTATCTTCGGTCCTACCAAGGATTACGAATGTCACTGCGGTAAGTACAAACGTATTCGTTATAAAGGAATCGTCTGCGAGCGTTGCGGCGTAGAGGTTACAGAGAAGAAAGTGCGTCGTGAGCGTATGGGTCACATCAAACTCGTTGTTCCGGTAGCACACATCTGGTATCTGCGTTCGTTGCCGTCTAAGATGGCAGCATTGCTGGGTATTCCGACCAAGAAGCTGGATACGGTTATTTACTATGAGAAGTATCTTGTAGTACAAGCCGGAGCGCTGGACGGTCAGGAGATCGGCGAGAAGCACGAGACAGATAAGAACCGAATTCCTATTGAGACGAAGATGCTCCTGGATGAGGATCAGTATCAGCAGGTAATGAATATCATGCCGGAAGGTAATGATCTGCTGGATGATACGGATCCTAACAAGGTGATTATCAAGATGGGTGCTGAGGCAGTGTATGATCTGTTGGCAGCGCTTGATTTGGATGAGTTGAGTTACGAGTTGCGTGCTACGGCAGACAAGTCGTCTTCCGTACAACGTCGTCAGGAGGCATTGAAGCGTCTGCAGGTAGTAGAGGCATTCCGTGCTTCGAAGGGCAAGAACCGTCCTGAGTGGATGATTCTTCAGGCTATCCCAGTTACTCCTCCGGAGTTGCGTCCGTTGGTTCCGCTGGATGGTGGACGTTTCGCAACCTCTGACTTGAACGACCTTTATCGTCGTGTGATCATCCGTAACAACCGTCTGAAGAGACTGGTGGAGATCAAGGCTCCGGATGTGATTTTGCGTAACGAGAAGCGTATGCTTCAAGAGGCAGTGGACAGCTTGTTCGACAACAGCCGTAAGACGACGGCTATGAAGTCGGAGGCTAACCGTCCGTTGAAGTCTTTGAGTGACAGCTTGAAGGGTAAGCAAGGACGTTTCCGTCAGAACTTGCTTGGTAAACGTGTTGATTACTCTGCGCGTTCGGTTATCGTTGTAGGTCCGGAATTGAAGATGCATGAGTGCGGTCTGCCGAAAGAGATGGCCGCTGAGTTGTATAAGCCGTTTATCATCCGTAAGCTCATCGAGCGTGGTATTGTGAAGACGGTTAAGTCGGCTAAGAAGATCATTGATCGTCGTGAGCCGGTTATCTACGAGATCCTTGAGCACGTAATGGAAGGACACCCGGTACTGTTGAACCGTGCTCCGACGCTTCACCGTCATGGTATCTTGGCGTTCCAGCCGCGTATGATCGAGGGTAAAGCAATACAGTTGCACCCGCTGTCCTGTGCCGGATTTAACGCCGACTTCGATGGTGACCAGATGGCCGTTCACTTGCCGTTGAGCAATGAGGCTATTTTGGAGGCACAACTGTTGATGCTCGGTTCTCATAACATCTTGGATCCGGCTAACGGTAACCCGATTACCGTTCCTTCGCAGGATATGATCCTTGGTCTATATTATATTACTAAGGAACGCGAGGGCGTGAAGGGTGAAGGTCTGACATTCTACTCGGAAGAGGAGGCTATCATCGCGCTGAACGAAGGTCGTGTAGATATTCACGCTAAAGTGAAAGTGCGCGTGAAGGGCGAGATCTATGAGACCACTCCGGGTCGTGTTATTGTGAACCAATATGTGCCGGAAGAGATCGGTTATCAGAATGTGCTGATGAAGAAAGGCGCAGTGAAGAAGATCATCTCGATGGTTATCAAGACCTGTGGTGTAGCTCGCGCTGCACAGTTCCTGGATGATATCAAGGACCTCGGTTACTACCGCGCATTCCGTGGTGGTCTGAGCTTCAACCTGAACGATATTTTGATTCCGGAAGAGAAGAAAGCCTTGATTGACAAGGGTAACGAAGCGGTAGAGAACATCAATATGTTGTATTCTATCGGTGAGTTCTCTGATGACCAGCGTTATCGTCAGACTGTCGATACATGGAAGAACATCGATGAGGAGTTGAAGAATATCTTGATGAAGCACATGAAAGAGGCTAACCAAGGATTCAACTCAGTATATATGATGATGGATTCCGGAGCCCGTGGTAACGAACAGCAGATCAAACAGTTGGCTGGTATTCGTGGTATTATGGCTAAGCCGTTGAAGGCAGGTGCAACCGATACTCGTCCTGAGATTGAGAACCCTGTCTTGGCTAACTTCAAAGAGGGTATGTCCGTGCTGGAGTACTTCATCTCCACCCACGGTGCTCGTAAGGGTTTGGCCGATACGGCATTGAAGACGGCCGACGCCGGTTATCTGACTCGTCGTTTGGTCGATGTATCGCACGACGTGATCATCAACGAAGAGGACTGCGGTACGTTGCGTGGATTGACAGCACGTGCTATCAAGGACGCTAACGGTCACGTGATTGCATCGTTGACGTTGCGTATCCTCGGTCGTGTATCGGTACACGATATATTGGATAATGAGGGCAAACTCATTGTAGCAGCCGGTGAAGAGATCCGCGAACCGCAATGCGAGGCTATTGAGGCTGCAGGTATTGAGGAAGTAGAGATTCGTTCGGTACTCACCTGTGAGTCCAAACACGGTGTTTGTGCTAAGTGTTACGGACGTAACCTGGCATCGCGTAAGATGGTTCAGAAGGGAGAGGCAGTCGGCGTTATCGCAGCACAGGCAATCGGTGAGCCGGGTACACAGTTGACACTTCGTACCTTCCACTCCGGTGGTTTGGCAGGTGGTGCAGCTGCACAGGGTACCTACGAGCTGACGCGTGACGGTATTGTTGAGATCGAAGATCTCCGTACTATCACTACCGCTGCCGGTGAAGTGATAGCAGTAAGCCGTAAGAACACCCTTAACCTCAAGGACGAGAAGACGGGTGTTGTGCTGGCTACCTTCGATATCCCGTACGCTTCCAAGCTGTTCGTTGAGTCCGGTGAGAAATACACCAAGGGCACGAAGGTTTGCGAGTGGGATCCGTACAAGACTCCGTTGCTGATTGAACAAGACGGTTTCATTAAGTACGAGGATGTGATTGAAGGTGTAACCTGCAAGACCGAGATCGATGAGCAGACCGGTAAGCGCGAGGTTTCTATCACGGAAACGAAAGATAAGACGAAGATGCCGCAGGCACATATTGTGGACAAGGATGGTAACATTCTCCGTTCGTACAACTTGCCTGTTAAGGCTAGCCTTATGTTCCCGGATGGAGCTGAAGTGAAGATCGGTAATGCGTTGTTCTCGATGGCACGTGTGACGAGCAGTGGTGGTGATATCACTTCCGGTCTGCCGCGTATCACGGAGTTGTTCGAGGCACGTAACCCGTCCAACCCGGCTGTAGTGGCTGAGATTGACGGTGAGATCAGCTTCGGTAAGATCAAACGTGGTAACCGTGAGTTGTTTATCACGAGCAAGCTCGGTGAGCAGAAAGCATATTTGATTCCGTTGACAAAGCAGATTTTGGTACAAGAAGGCGACTTCGTACGTGCCGGTCACGCTCTCTCTGACGGTGCTATCACTCCGGAAGATATCTTGGCAATCCAAGGTCCGACGGCAGTGCAGAACTACATTGTCAACGAGGCACAGGCGGTATATCGTATGCAGGGTGTAGAAATCAACGATAAGCACTTCGAGATCATTGTACGTCAGATGATGCGCAAGGTAGAGATTCTCGAGCCGGGTGACACCCGTTATCTGGAGGGAGATATCGTTGATAAGCTGGACTTCCTCGAGGAGAACGATCGTATCTGGGGCCGCAAGGTGGTTACAGATGCCGGTGACAGCGAGTCGCTGCACGAGGGACAGATTGTTACTGCTCGTCGTCTGCACGATGAGAACTCGAGTCTGCGTCGCCGCGATAAGAAACTGGTTAAGGCTCGTGACGCTGAGTGCGCTACCGCTAAGCAGATTCTTCAGGGTATCACCCGTGCTGCTTTGGGCACGAAGTCGTTCATGTCGGCTGCTTCCTTCCAGGAGACCACGAAGGTGCTCAACGAAGCCGCTATCCGCGGTAAGGTTGATTACCTCGAGGGTATGAAGGAGAACGTGATCTGCGGTAATCTCATTCCGGCCGGAACGGGTCTGCGTGAGTTCAGCAAGATTGCTGTTCACAACCAGGAGGAGTACGCTGCTATCCAGGCAGCGCGTGAGGCTGCTGAGGCTGCTCTGAACGGTGAAGATCAGTATTGATAACGGTTACCGGTTATAGGTGATCGGTTATATGAAAGGCACCCTTGCTCAGAAGAGTGAGGGTGCTTTTGTGTATTATTTGACGAAAAAGGTGTAAAAATCGTGCGCACGCACTCTCGCGCTTGCGTATATAAAAAAGAATTAGTACCTTTGCACTCGTAATTTGTAAAGTACGATTGACAAAATATTCATTTAACTAAAAAGGACCAAGTAGGGACCAAGTTAAATGGTAAACCACTATAGGAAAAATTAATTATCAAAATATTCATTTAACTAAAAACACAAACATTATGAGAAACATTATCTCAAAAATTTTATTTACCCTCTTAGTACTGACGATGGGAATCGGAAGTGTGTGGGGAACGGATCAGACGTTTACGGTCGAAGGCCCTGCAGCGTCAAAGCGTTATGTGCAAGACAACGTTCTCATTGGTGGAACAATTGGCTCAAAGAAATTGGCAAATGTCGGTTCTCAAGCATGCTTTTATATGGCATCAGGATCATATGCTCCAATATACGTTTTGTCTAAGGCTGCCAATATTAAGTCCATTACAATAGAGGGAAATAGAGATAGCGGATCGAGTGACACGAATACAAAAGCGTTCAATTTGTTCACGTCTTCAGACCTCTCCTCTTTTGCTACTCCAACAACGGGTTTTACTGCATCTAGAACTAATAACGGAACCACCACTAGTGTAACATCCCTTTCGGATATTCCTATGGTGGGAAACAATCAAAGTTATATTACATCAGTAACAATCTCTTTTTCTACCCCAGTAATGGGAATTAGGCTAACCTACTCTAATAGTACGAGTATTAAATCAGTCTCTGTTACATATGATGACGCTATAACAGTTGCAGACCAACTTTGTGAAGTACATATGACTTCAACGACTGCGGCTACATTAACAGGTACAGGCACGTTTACTAAAACCAATATTCAGCTGGGGAATACGTATACTGACACAGAGTCAACCCCAAATGATTATTATTACAACAAGACCTCCGGAACCTATGGATATATTGATTTAGGCGCTGGAAATACATTCCAAGAAGGTGACGAAATCTGGGTTGATATGAATGGTAATGGTTTGCGTGCTCCTTCTGCTTGCGGTATTAAGTTAAATAAGGAAAATTCTGCGACAGATGCTGTGACTGTGAATCCGAATTGCACAATTGCGGCAAACATGCCAATGTATTTAAGATATGTTACTAAGTCAACTGATCCATGGGTCGGACAAAGAATGCTGTATTTAAGACGTGTTGATTCAAACGATCGTCTTTATCAAATAACCATACATCGTGCTCCAGCAACGAACTACACCATTACTTATGATGCGAATGGTGGTTCGGGCGAGATGTCGAATAGTACGAATACCGTTTCTGCTTGTACGTTTACTGCTCCGACAAACAAGGAATTTAAAGAGTGGAATACTCAGGCGGATGGTAATGGTACCACTGTTGCAGTAGGTGCTACGGTAACTGCAAATACAGATTTGTATGCTATTTGGAAAGATCAAACAGTCAAGTACGCTGTGACTTATAACCTTGGCGGTGCATCGGGTGACGCTCCGACGGAGGCTAATAAGGCTGCAGGTGATGAATTTAATTTGGCTGATGCTCCAAGTTGGAGTGGTCATGTGTTCCAAGGATGGTTGTGTAACATTGATAGCGAAGTAAAAGCAGCTGGTGCTTCTTATACGATGACAGCTGCAGCTACGACGTTTACGGCTCAGTGGAAGTTAGAGAACGATGCTACGTTCGGTAATGGTATGTATGTCTTAGGCTCGAGTGCATTGAATGTGGCTTCGTTGTTTAGCTCTACATGCACGGGTGATGTGACGTTTGCTTTGAAAGCGGCTTCCGAGCATGCAGAGATAACTACAGCTGGTGCATTTACCGCAGATGCTATAGGTGACTATGTGGTAGTAGCAACTCAGGTTGCTGATGCCACTTATGCAGGTGTTGCAAAAGAGGCAACGATTACGGTTCAACTGAATCCGCTTGGAACGGGTCATGTCTTGACTTGGACAATGAAAGTAGGTGGAAATAGTAATGTGTCAACGTTATTGGCTTCTGCTGCTTCTACAAGTACTTACGTAACTGCTGGAGGAACTCTTAATAAGGGAACTTCTTCAGTTATCGAGTCTAGTGCAAAACCCAAATCTGATCGTACTATTAAAGTTACGGGAGATAACGTAGGTACAACACGTGGAGAGAATAGTTACATTGAGTTCCCATTTACTATTACTGATGGTTATCAATTTACTCCTACAGCCGCTTCCGTGAAAGTGGCAAATATCACAACAGCAAAGAAGTATGATTTAGTCATACTTAATGCTGATGGAAGTGAGAGCGTTGCACGTGCGACTTTTGAAAGTACAGGAACAGATGGCAGTGTAGAAACCATTACATGGAGTAGTATTAGTGGAATTACGTTAACAGGAAGTGGAAAACTGCGTGTTTATGCATACTATGCAGAAGGAACAGATGGTCACCGTTTCGGAACACCAATTACTATTACCGGAACGGTGGCTGAGGCTGGCGCGACTCCTTCCGGTTACACGGTTACATATGCAGGAGATAAAGATGGAGGATCTTTCCCTGTGGATGCTGATGTCTATGCTAGTGGCGCTGAGGTAACTGTAAAGGATAAACCTGAGGGTTTGACTCGTACTATTTTAGGAGCACCGGCTACGTTTTTAGGATGGAGTACCAATGAAAACATGTATGGAGGTACGCATTACAAAGCCGGAGATAAGTTTACCATTACCGCCAATACTACGTTGTATGCTATTTGGGGATTCAATATTACTTATATAGATGAAGATAAATCAACGGAGATAACAGGTCTGGAACCGACCTATTATATCTACGGTGAAGGCGCAACGCTGCCTACTAATCCTACTGCCCCAACCGGCTACACGTTTGGAGGCTGGTATAATGCGTGGTGTGTGGATGAGAGTAGTACAAGCAGTTCTCCTTGTGGCGAAAATGCACCTTGTGGTTTTGATGATACACATTGTTTGACTACCGAGATAGGAACCACTGACACTTGGGAC
>JAFPNK010000072.1 GCA_017401985.1 Paludibacteraceae bacterium
GATCTGAGCCGAGTGGCGAACGACACCGCCGCTTTCAAGGCACAGAAAGACCAGCCGAACGGCAAGAAAACCATGAAGGCGTACCTGTGGAGCCTCGAACTGGCTACGTATGATGCTAATCATGCGTAATGCCGGTTCAAGGCCCGCAAGGGCCGAGTTGGCTACTTACGACGCTAACCACGCGTAAGCAAAGAAAACGGCCTTCGGGTCGTTTTTTTTTGTGTTTTTGCAAAAAAAATGCAATTATATTTGCATATATGCAAAAAAAGTTGTATCTTTGCACGCTTAAATGGGAACATTTAATCCAAAAACGACAAATAATTAAAAATATACGTATATGAAATTCAATGTTTCGAGTTCTAAACTCTTTTCGCAACTGCAGGCTGTTAGCCGCGTGATTAACAACAAGAATGCTCTGCCTATTCTGGATGACGTTCTGTTTGACTTGGTAGGAAACGAGTTGCGTCTCACCGCTTCGGATGGCGAGACCACTATCCGTACTGCCGTAGAGGTTGAGAACGTAGAGGGTGCCGGTAAGGTAGCATCGGCTGCCAAACTGCTGCTGGAGACGCTCAAGGAGTTCAGCGAGCAACCGCTGGCTTTCACTATCGACGAGAACAACTATGCTGTCAGCATGACCAGCCAGAACGGTACCTACTCTTTCGTAGGTGTGAACGGCAACGAGTATCCGGAAATGCCGAATGCAGAGGCAGAGGCACGCGAACTGACTTTGCCCGCTAACGTGCTGCAGAGCGCTATCGAGAAGACGATCTTCTGCACCGCAGATGATGACCTCCGTCCTGTGATGAACGGTATCTTCTTCGACATAGCAGAGGACAAAGTGACCATGGTGGCTACGGATGCACACCGTCTGGTTCGCTACACCAACACTTCCGTTCAGTCCGGCGCAGCTGCTAACTTCATTCTGCCGAAGAAACCCGCTTCGCTGCTCAAGAACCTGCTGGCTAAATCCGAGGAACCGGTTAAGGTAGCCTTCGGTCCGAAGAACGCCCGTTTCGAGTTCGGTAGCACGATCGTCGTTTGCCGCCAGATAGAGGGACGTTTCCCGAACTACAACGCCGTTATCCCGCAGGGTAACCAGAATATCGTTACGGTAGATCGTCTGACGATCATCAATGCCTGCAAGCGTGTGGCTGTGTTTGCTAACAACGGTACCGCACAGCTCCGTCTGGCTCTGAGCGAGAACCAGATCAAGATCTCCGCACAGGATATCGATTTCTCCACCAGTGCCGAAGAGACCATCAGCTGCGACTACAACGGCACTCCGATGGCTATCGGTTTCAAAGCTCCATTCCTGATTGATCTTCTGGGTTCGATTGCCAGCGCTGATGTACAGCTCAAACTGGCAGACCCGGCACGCGCAGGACTGATCCTGCCGGTGGAGAACGAGGAGAACGAAGACGTGCTCATGCTCTTGATGCCGATGCTCTTAAATGATTAAGTTTAAGATCGTTTGAAATAGTTTGAAATAGTTTGGCGCTTCGCGCGTTCGAAGATAGGTAATAACTGTCAAACCACTTCAAACTACTTCAAACTAAAACAAACCATTAATATGAACTATCGTTCATTAACAAGCGCAGAGATTGCGCAACTGCAGGCGCAGGGGTGCTCGGCAAGTGACTGGAGCGAGATAGAGGTAGCGCAGGCGTTCGAGGCAACGCATGTGCACAACACCAATTTCTCGGGACACAACCGGTTGGGCGTGTTCCAGCGTGAGATAGAACTGCCGGGCGGATTGAAGATCCATTCGGGCATCTATAACGCCACGCTCCATAACTGCGAGATCGGGGATGATTGTCACTTGTTCAACATTCACAATTACATCGCCAACTATCACATCGGTAACAACACCTGCATCGAGAATGTCAATGCCATTCTGGTGGACGGCAAGACCACGTTCGGTAACGGTGTGCGCGTACCGGTGATGAACGAAGGCGGCGGACGCGAGATACCGATCTTCAACGAGCTGAGTGCCAGTCTGGCGTATATCCTCACCCTCTACCGCCATCGTCCGAAGATGATTCACGAGATAGAGAGACGGATAGACGAGTACGCTGAAGCATACGCGTCCGATCACGGACACATCGGTGACCACGTGCGTATTCTCAACTGCGGTTCGATCAAGAACGTGCACATCGGAGACTATGCCGAACTGAGCGGTGTGAGCCGACTCAAGAACGGTTCCGTCAACTCCAATCAAGCGGCACCTGTCCGACTTGGCAGTGGTGTCAAATGTACGGATTTCATTATCGCCTCCGGTGTTGAGATAGGCGACTCCACCTTAGTGGACAAGTGCTTCGTGGGACAAGGATGTATCTTCGACAAGCACTACTCGGCAGGCGAATCGCTGTTCTTCAGTAACTGCCAGGGTATGCACGGAGAGGCATGCGCTATCTTCGCAGGCCCCTACACCGTGACGCACCACAAATCGACGCTGCTGATAGCCGGTATGTTCTCGTTCCTCAATGCGGGTTCGGGAAGTAACCAGTCGAACCACATGTACAAACTGGGTCCTATCCATCAAGGTATAGCCGAGCGCGGTGCCAAGACAACTTCCGACAGTTATCTGTTGTGGCCGTCTAAGATAGGTGCGTTCAGTCTCGTCATGGGACGCCACACGCACCATGCGGACACATCCGACCTGCCGTTCTCTTATCTGATTGAGAACAACGCGGAGAGTTATCTTGTGCCGGGTGCTAACCTGCGGACCGTGGGTACTATCCGTGACGCACAGAAATGGCCGAAACGTGATAACCGCAAGGACCCGCATAAACTGGACCAGATCAATTTCAACCTGCTCTCGCCCTACACCGTTCAAAAAATGTGGCTGGGACGCGAGATACTGAACGAGCTGCAAGCACTCAGCGGCGAGAACACCGAAGTGTACGGCTATCGCAATTGCAAGATTCGCAACTCTTCGCTCCGACACGGACGCGAACTGTACACCATCGGTATTCAGAAATTCCTGGGTAACAGTCTCATCAGCCGGTTGGAGAAAGCCGAATGGCACACGCTCGATGAGTTACGCGCCGTACTCCGTCCGGACAGCGAGATCGGTTTGGGCGACTGGGTAGATATGTCGGGACTGATTGCACCGAAGAGTGCCGTTAGCCAATTGCTCAATGAGATAGAGAAAGGCACCATGACCCTCGCTGACATCCAGACACGCCTTGAGCAGATGCACGCGCAGTACTACTCGTACGAATGGACCTGGGCGCTCGACAAACTGGAGCAAGTGTGGGGTTGCAGCGTAGAGCAAGTCACCCTTGCACAAGTGCGTAAGACGATTCAAGAATGGCGCGAGGCCGTCATCAAACTGGACCACATGGTCTATGACGATGCACGCAAAGAGTTCGATCTTAACAGTCAAACCGGCTTCGGTGCCGACGGCGACCGCGAACAAGCGGAAGCGGATTTTGAAGAAGTACGAGGCTCGTTCGAATCCAACTCGTTCGTCAAAGCGGTGCTGGAGCACATAGAGAAAAAGAACGCACTCGGAGAGAAAATGTTAGGACGCCTAAGCCAATTAGGCTAATGACCAATTACCCATCACCAATGAGCAATGCGAAGCTAACCATATTAGGATGCGGAAGCGCCAAGCCGACCAAGACGACCTCCCCTTCGGGACAGCTGGTCGAGTTGTGCGATAAGTCCTTCCTCGTCGATTGCGGCGAGGGAGTGCTGCTGACGATGCAGAAACTGGGCGTTCACACCGGACGGCTCTATAACATCTTCATTTCCCACCTGCATGGTGACCACTGCTTCGGACTGATCGGACTGCTGACCACGTTGGGCATGCTCAAGCGCACCCAACCGATGCATATCTATGCCCATCCGGATCTAGAGAAACTGCTCACGCCGCTGCTCCAGTACCACGCGAATGATCGGCAGTACGATATTATCTTCCACCCCATCAACCCTCGCAAGCATGAGCTTATCTACGAAGACCGCACCGTCAGCGTAGAGACTATCCCCCTCAAGCACAGCGTACCTACCTGCGGATTCCTGTTCAACGAGACCCACCGCGTGCAACGCGAAGACGGTTCGTTCGAGCACGTCACACGCAAACGCTATGCTTACTGCTCCGACACGCAGTACAGCGAGAAGATCATTCCTATCATTGAAGGGGTGGATACACTCTATCACGAGTCCACTTTCCTGCGCGATCATGCAGAACGCAGTCGCGAAGTGATGCACTCCACCGCCGCAGAGGCTGCCACTATCGCACAGAAAGCGAACGTGGGTAAACTTATTCTCGGCCACTATTCCGCGCGTGTGGAAGATCATAGTCTCTTCCTCAACGAAGCCAAACCGATCTTCGATAACTCCTTCCTTGCGGAAGAGAATTTGACATTTGAGATTTGACATTTGATGGC
>JAFPNK010000073.1 GCA_017401985.1 Paludibacteraceae bacterium
GCTGCAGGTATCAATTATAACGGTACCTCGCTCACGGAAAACAATGATTTCACCCGCACCGAGTGCGGAACGTCGTACAAGGATGTACTGAAAGAGGTCAGCGGACTCGCCTGCTCGCGCCAAACACCCGGTTTCCTCTGGGCGCATGGTGATGAGAATACCGGTGATAATCGTAAGATTGTTGCCATACAACCTTCCGGCACTCTGGCTATGACGGTCAAACTCACTACCCCAAACACGAATCGTGACGACTGGGAAGATATCTGTACCGGTGTGTATGACAACACCAATTATGTCTTTGTGGGAGCTATTGGCGACAACGACCTGCAGTTCAACGACCAGTACTATATCTATTATTTTGAGGAGCCGGCCATTACTTCGGGCACGATAACCGTCACGGTGAATACCATCCGTTACGGCTATCCGGACAACCAGGCGCACAACACCGAGACGCTCATGTACGACAATGTGGAGCAGATGTTCTATATTGCCGACAAAGTGGATGGCGTGTGTCATCTGTACCAGTTGCCATTCCGCACGGACTACGGCTCAGATATCCAACGCCTCACCGAAGTGTGTGCGCTGGGAAACGGAGGTAAGTTCAAACTCGCGAACGGCGGGGATATATCGCCTGACGGGCGGTGTATGGCTATCAAGAGTGAGAAGCATGTGCTGCTGTGGGAGCGACAGGGTTCGGAGAGCCTGAGTGTCACCGCACAGCGTCTGCCGGTGCAGGTCATGGCGTATGAGAAAGAGGAGCAAGGCGAATCGCTTGCGTGGTTTAATGATTCGATCTTCTATACTACGAGTGATTCCAAGAACGATACGCCTATTTATAAATACGTGCGCGGGAACAATTCTTCCACTCCCGATCCGACACCTGACCCTGAGCCCGAGCCGGAACAGGTGCCCGGTGTTGTGATCAACGAGATTTTCATGACCAACCACTACCAGGCTTATATGACGGACTCGGTGACGGTACATGCGTATTACCTGGCAGGCAAGGCTGAACCTGCGGTGGACAGTTGTACGCTCAATGTAGGCACGACGTGGGAGCAGAGCGGCAACACGCTTACGTTCGTCGGCGCAGACAGCACACAACGCATCTGCACGCTGGATATACAGCCTGTACAACCGGTTGCTTTTACTTCAACCGAGATCGTTTTTGATGGCACGGAGACATGGGTGAAAGGGGCGTATGGTTTTGATGCGACCAAGAAATGGCGCATCGCTAAAACCGACGATGACTACAGCCGTGAGATGGCAGGTAAGACGCATTTGGAAATGTTCCTTCCTTCCTGTGACACCGTGGAGATAACCTCCTCTATCACCAATAACGATCGTGCCATTCGTGTCTATGCGAATGGGGTTCAGATAGGTGACAAAGTGACGCTGAAGAAAAATGGAACGCTGACATTCGCTGTAAATCAGTCTGCTGCGTTCGTGTTCACGCTCGCTTCGGCACAGAGTAGCGGTGACGCGGGAATTAAATCCGTTCGCATGGCGCGCAAACCGGGCAACACAACAGACCTGGGAGAGGTACAAAGTGACAATGTACCATGTACCAAGGTGCTTCGCAACGGTCAATTGTTCATCGTACGAGGAGAAAAGGAATTTACCGTAACAGGTCAATTAGTGCGATAGCCGTCATGGCTTCAACAACGGGCACGGCGCGAGTGGCAACACACGCGTCGTGTCTTCCTTTTACACCGGCTTTGGGAGTGGAAGGGGTAGGTTTGAATACGCAGCGGAAGACCACTTCCGTTCCATCAGAGATACCTCCGGCTATACCGCCGGAAATGGCATTAATCGCGCTGCCGGGCTGCGTGACACCGTCAAAGCCGGTACCGTACTCAAAGCCCTTGCAGGCATTGATGCTCATCACGGCAAAGGCCAATTCGGCTTGTAACTTATTGAAAATAGGTTCGCCTACACCAATCGGCAGACCGGTAATGCGACATTCGATGATACCACCAATCGAATCGCCTTCTCGCTGATACGCAGCAATCGTCTCGTTGAACTTCTCCGGGTTGGTCTCTGTACCCACTTGTATCAACTGAGCGTGTATCTCAATGCCTTTCTGCGCCAACTGCTGTTTGGCGATACAACCGGCTACTACGCGCCCAGCCGTCTCGCGTGCACTCGCTCTTCCTCCGCCTCGCCAATCGCGAATACCGTATTTCTGTTCATAGACCTTATCAGCATGCCCGACGCGGTAGGTATGTTTGAGCCAGTCGTAATCTTCCGGCCGCGCATCTTTGTTGCGAATGATAAACGCAATCGGCGTACCCAACGTCACGCCATCCAGTACGCCACTCAGCCATTCGACTTCGTCGGGTTCACGCACAGCGCGCTGCGAAGCTCCGACGAGTCCCTTGCCGGCACGACGCTCCAGTTCAGACCGAATCATCTCTAAATCAATATGCAATCCGGCCGGCACGCCATCCAGCACCCCGCCAATCGCTGCTCCGTGACTCTCTCCGAAGCTCGTGAAAACCCATTTATCTCCGAAAGCATTCATATTCAGCCGCAAAATTACTGAAAAAAAATGATGTATGCAAATAATTCACTCCAAATATTTGCATATATGCAAAAAAAGTAGTAAATTTGCACGCAAATTTGTGTGAATATGAGAAAAAGTACTATAATAATGGCGTTGTTCGTGGCCTTGACGAGCTACGCGCAACAGTTACCGGATAGTCATTTCGAAGACTGGTCGCGCACGTATAACGGAGATGCGCAGTTGGCGAATTGGTACGGCTCGAACGTATCCCAAGTGGGTATGAAATTTACCTTCATGTTCAAGCGGCCCGGTCGAACGGGTTCATGTGCGTATGTGGCGGACAGAGAGATTGGTGCTATCGGCATCACGGCTGTCGGCCCGGGCTACATGAGTCTTGGTCAACCGTGGCAGTATATGAAGGGACTGACGGTCAAGACTGCCACAGCTGGTACCGAGGGCGGTATCGCGTGGACGTACCGGCCGGATACAATGGCGGTTTGGGTGAAGCGAGTAGGCGCTAACACGGACAAAGAGGATTTCCATTTGCTCTATTACTCGTGGATCGGAACCGCCAAGAGCAATCAGTATAAGAATAAGGTGGGCGGTTGTACTGCTACTACTCGCACCAATGAGGAATCGGATATCCGCTCGGCTACAGACGGCAATGAGTGCGGCACCGATCAGCCGGTTCGTCAAGTGGCGGAGGGTTGGTATCGCGCACGCGCGAAGTATAATGAGTGGAAACTGATTAAAGTGCCTATCTTCTATAAGAATGACGGTCGCCCGACGATGTGCAATGTGATTTTCTCTGCCGGTAATTATCCTGCTTTCCGCGCCAATGACGGCCTGTATGACGGCAACGGATTGTATGTGGATGATGTGCAGTTGATCTACTCTTCGCGCATAGACAAACTGACGGTTAACGGCAAGGCGTGGAAAGGATTCAACCCCGATACGGATGCGGTACAAACCCTCAAGTTGTCGGAACTCGGACTCAACGTGTCTACCGCAGATATCAAGGTCGACGGTTATCGCGGAATAGGAGTGCTGACGAATATCAAGGGCGAGAAAGCGCGCTTCAACGGCCGCAAACTGGATGCAGGCGAGATGACTGTCACGCCGGGTGCGATCAACGGACAACCGTGGGTTATCACCGTGAAAGCGGAGGACGGAAGCAGTACACATGTATATAAATTGAAGATTGTAAATTGAATATAGAAGATTTAAATATTATTGATTGGACGCTCCTTGGGGCATTGGCGTTGCCTTTTATCGTGCAGATTTATTTCTACGCGCGCTATATGGCTGCCCCCGCGCGCCGCTTGCGTAAGGACAAGAAAAAGGACCAAGTGGTAAATGACCAAATGGTCAATGCTCCCGGTGTGTCTGTTATTCTCTGCGCGCACAACGAGAGTGAGAACTTGTCTCATTATCTACAGGCGTTGCTGACGCAGGATTATCCGATTTATGAAGTGATCGTGGTGGATGACGGTTCGGAGGACAGCACGAGGGAGGTGATTGAGCGATATATGGTGCGCGACGAGCGGCTGCACATGACGTTCGTTCCGTACGGAGCACGGGTTCGCTCCACCAAGAAACTGGCGCTCACTTTGGCTGCTAAGGCGGCTAAATACGATTACCTGCTGCTCACGGACGCGGACTGCGTGCCGGAGAGCAATCGCTGGATCAGTACGATGATGGCGGGATTCGGAGATGCACAGAGTGCAAAGGATGTTGTGTTGGGTTACGGAGCCTATTTCGCAGAGCGTGGGCACATCAATCGCCTTGTGCGTTTTGACACGCTGTTCAACGGACTGCATTATCTCGGTGATGCGTTGTGCGGTCATCCGTATATGGGTGTCGGTCGTAACCTGGCCTATCGTAAGTCGCTCTTCTTCGAGTCCGGAGGCTTCACGCACATGATGACCAACCGCGCCGGTGATGATGACCTGTTCGTGAACCACGTAGCAACCAAAACCAACACGGCTGTGGTGATGAACCCGGATAGTTATACCTGGTCGTTGTCCAAAAAGAGCATGAAGGAGTGGTGGCAGCAGAAACGTCGTCACCTGTCCGTCTCGCCGGATTATCGGAGTGGTACTAAGTTCCGCTTGACGCTGGAGCCTATGACGCGTGGCTTGTTCTACGCGCTCGTTATCGCCCTCATCGTTTATGCCCTGTGGGATTATAACTGGCTGCAACCGATGCTGCCTTCGCTGCGTCAGTTCCTTCTGATCGGTACGGCACTGGTACTCTTCTTCGTTCGGTGGATCACCCAAGCATCTATTATCAATGTGTCGGCACGTCGAATGGGCCAACGCGGGTTTAGTATGTTCACTATCCTGTGGTTTGATATCACCTTGCCGTTGGTCAATCTATGGATGCTGGCCGTTCCCAAACGCATAAAAAAATGGTAATTAAGAACTATAAACAATTAATCATATGGAACAGAAAGAATTAAAAATCAACATTGCCCCGGATAAAGCACAAGGTGTTTTTGCTAATCTGGCGCTGATAGCTCATACTCCTACGGAGTTTGTATTGGATTTCGCACAGATCATGCCGGGTATGCCGCAGGCTAATGTGGTGTCTCGCGTTGTCGTTACGCCCGATCAGGCAAAGAAGATCCTCGGTGCGCTGCAAAATAACATCGCTCAATACGAGCAGAAATTCGGAACCATCCAGCCGATAGGCGGTCCCGTTCCCGGTAGCACCATTTCCGTCCCCTTCACCGGAGGCGAAGCGTAAAATCGCAAATTATAAATCATAAATCATAAATCATCATGAAACATTTTCCCGCATCGCAGTTGATCATCAATGGTGATGGCTCTGCATTCCATTTGCATCTCAAACCGGAGTTCTTGGCAGACAAGGTGATTCTTGTAGGTGACCAGGACCGTGTTAATATGGTAGCATCTTTCTTCGATGAAGGTTCTATCGAGTGTGACGTTCAGTCCCGTGAGTTCCATACCATCACCGGTAAATTCCAAGGCAAACGTATCTCTTGTATCTCTACCGGTATCGGAACCGATAACTGTGATATTGTGATGAACGAGATTGATGCCCTTGCTAACATCGATTTTAATACTCGCGAGGAGAAAGCCACCAAGCGTTGCCTCGATATTGTTCGTATTGGAACCTGTGGCGGTATGCAGGAAGATATTCCTCTGGGTACTTTCCTTGTTAGCCAAAAATCTATCGGTTTTGACGGCGTTCTCGCTTTCTATCACGACCGCGACAAGATTGCTGACCTCGGTTTCGAGAAGGCATTTGTGGACTATGTAGGTTACCCGAAGAAGGCGGCTGTTCCGTACGTAGTGGCTGCTAATCCGGAACTGGTGGACCGCATTGCGAAAGACGACATGATGCGTGGTTGCACGATTGCAGCTAACGGTTTCTATGGCCCGCAAGGTCGCGTGCTGCGTGTGGATCTGGCTGTGCCGGATATCAACGAGAAGATCACTGCCTTCCGTTACGAAGGACAACGTATCACCAATTACGAGATGGAGGGTTCTTGCATCGCCGGTCTGGCACTGCATATGGGTCACCGCGCAATGACTGTTTGCTGCGTGATTGCGCAACGTAAGATTGAAGCCGCTAACACCGACTACAAACCGCGTATCAAAGAACTCGTTAAAACTGTACTTGAGCGAATCTAATGAAAAAATCCATCATCCTTTTGGCGGCTGTGGCATTGTTGTGCGGCTGTCAGAAAAAAGAGCAGGCATTCCAATACAACGTGGATAAGTTTTATGACCTTGAGATACTCCGCTACGATGTGCCGGAGTTTGACCAATTGACCCTTCAGCAGAAAAGTCTCATCTATTGTTTGAGTGAGGCGGCTCTGTGGGGACGGGATATTCTGTTTGACCAAAACGGACGTTACAACCTGCGCATCCGTCGTACCTGCGAACAACTCTATCTCAACTATCCGTACGATAAGTCTGCTGATGAGTTCGCAGCCTTCGAGCGTTATCTTAAGCGCGTGTGGTTCTCTAATGGTATTCATCACCACTATTCGGAAGACAAATTCTTGCCGGAGTTCACGCAAGAGTGGTTCGTAGCCGCTTGCGAGCAAGCCGGAGTGGAGTACGATGCCGCTATTCTGCCGGTTATGTTCGACCCGGCCGTGATGCCTAAGCGTATGACGGCGCAGGACGGAGTGGACCTCGTTCTTGGATCGGCCGGTAACTACTATGGCGAAGGTGTGACCCAAGCTGAAGCAGAGGCGTGGTACGCTGCGCACAAGGATAACTCCGATGAACCGCTTTGGATCGGTCTGAATAGCCAACTTGTGAAGAACGAGAACGGCGAGATCGAGGAGCGCGTCTATAAAGTAGGTGGTCTCTATGGCGAAGCGCTGGAACATGTGGTGTATTGGCTCAAAGAGGCGCTGAAGTATACCGAGAACGATGCACAGCGTCTGGCTGTCGAGAAGATGATTGCCTTCAACGAGACCGGTGACCTGCAGTTGTTCAACGAGTACTGCATCGCGTGGGTCAAAGACCTTGACAGCCGTGTGGATTATGTCAACGGTTTCACGGAGACCTATTCCGACCCGCTGGGTATAACCGGAACATGGGAGTCTATGGTGAACTTCAAGGACCTGACGGCCACTCGTCGTGCGCAACTCATCTCGGAGAACGCGCAGTGGTTTGAAGACCACTCCACCACTGATCCTAAATACAAGAAGGAAGAAGTGAAAGGTGTGAGTGCTAAGGTGATCACGGCCGCTATTCTTGCCGGTGACTGCTATCCCGCTACGCCTATCGGCATCAACCTGCCGAACGCTAACTGGATTCGCAAAGAGTACGGTTCCAAATCCGTCACGATTGATAACCTGATGCATGCCTACAACGAGGCAGCGAAAGGTAATGGATTCAATGAGGAGTTCATGATCGACGATGAGATTCGTGAGATCTACACCCAATACGGAGCTATGTGCGGTGACCTGCATACGGATCTGCATGAGTGCGTGGGTCACGGCAGCGGCAAACTGATGCCGGGCGTGTCCAAGGATGCGCTCAAGGAGCATGCTTCGACGATCGAAGAGGCACGTGCGGACTTGTTCGGACTCTATTACCTCGCGGATCCCAAACTGGTTGAGTTAGGTCTGCTGCCGAATATGGATGCTTACAAGGCCGGTTATTATCAGCAGATGATGAACGGTGCGATGACGCAACTCGTTCGCATCGAGCCGGGTAAGGATGTTGAAGAAGCGCATATGCGTAACCGTCAACTCATTGCTAATTGGGTACTGGAACACGCCAACGGAGAAGTGGAAATCATTGAGCGCGAAGGTAAGCACTATTTGCAGATTAATGACTACGAGGGTCTTCGTCGTCTCTACGGCGACCTGCTGGCAGAGATACAACGTATCACCTCCGAAGGCGATTATGCGGCAGCTAAGGCTATGGTTGAGACCTATGCAGTCAAAGTTAATCCGGAATTACATGCAGAAGTGTTGGCGCGGTACGAGAAACTGCACCTGGCACCGTACAAAGGATTTGTGAACCCTGTTTACACGGCTATCCGTGATGCAGAAGGTAACATCACCGATGTGAAGATTGACTTTACCGAAGGCTACATAGAGCAACATTTGCGTTATAGCCGCGACTACAGTCCGCTGCCGAATGTCAATTAAACTTCCAATATCGAAATCTATTGCGAACAGAATTCTGTTGCTGCAAGCAATTAACAGCGACGAGCTTATGCCCGTCGCTGTTAATATGCCCGATGATGTGATTGTCCTGCATGATGCGTTAGAAGCTCTACGCGCGCATAAGAAAGGCGAACCACTTACGCTCTATCTCAAGAACTGCGGTACAGCACTTCGTTTCCTCCAAGTCCATATAGATACATGTTATCCGGGAGAACCGATCATCCTTACCGGTGACCCGCGTTTAATGGAGCGTGACGGCAAACCGACCAGCCAGACCAACTCCGCCTTACTGATGCACGGCATCGAGGTGACCGATGACTCGCCTTACGTCGAAATGACGAGGCGCGTGGTAGCTAACTATCCGAACGTGTCAATCGAAGCTTGCTGGAGTAGTGCTTCGTTCTGGTACGAGTACGTGGCTATACATGGCGGCGAGTTGATGTTGGAGGGGCTCATGTCGGACAGCCTTCAAGGTGACCGCATTGTAGCGGATATCTATGCCAAGTATTTCGGTGTACAAACGACCTTCACACCCGAAGGCGCGGTGGTAAAGAGTGAAAGAGTGAAAGAATTAAAGAGTGAAAGAGTAGAGATTGATTTTACCAATTGTCCGGATTTGTATCCTGCGATAGCCTTGACTTGTGAGAAGTTAGGAATAGAGCTTGTTGCCACCGGTACAGAGCGACTGCGTTACAAAGAGTCTGATCGACTTGAGGCGGTGCGTTTGCACGAGGTGCGTAATGATCACCGCATGGCCATGGCGCTTATGTGCGCGGACTATCCCGTGTCTATCGAAGACCAAGTATGTATTGCGAAGAGTTATCCGGATTTTGCGCCGCAACATATTATTCCCATCAAAGGCGTCAACGATGACAACTTAGGCAAGAAGCACGCCCTCTCTAAACTCATTCATGCGGCTTCATCCGAGTACCTCTGGCTTCACGACGATGACGTCAAGTTGCCGAGAGCTGCAGCGATGGCAGATTGGAGATTGAAGATTGAAGATTTGGATTTGGCTATTCTGCCGCTGCGTATGGAGAGCGAGCATGTAAATCCCTCTCTCTTAGTGCGCCTGCAAATAGCGGAGTATGCAGCCATACAGGAATTGACGATGCACACGGCAAAAAAGGACCAAGCTGTTATGTGCTCCGGAGCGAATCTGATTGTACGGCGGGAAGTTTGGTTGGCTTGCGAACCGGACATACATCCGGAGATTCCGAGCGGGGATGATATGTTTTTGTTAGAAGCGGCTAAGCGTCGTGGGTATAAAGTGGGCGTCATCGATACGCCCGATTATACGGCGACCGTGCGTCCGATCACGTCCTGGAAGGCCTTTCTTCGTCAGCGTATGCGCTGGGCAGGCAAAGCGCCGCATTATACGGACAAGGATATCATTCGCTGTGGCGCACTGGTAGCTGCGGCGAACATCGCCCAACTCTTGTGTCCGCTCTTCATCCTCGTTAAGTTCCCCTTTGAGTATTCGCTCATTCGAAAAAGAGAACCACGCACCGAGTGGTACGTGGCTCTGCTCTTAGAGATTGTATATCCATTCTATCTACTGCTCTCCCTTATCGGTGGCCTGTTCAGGCGTCGGGAGTGGTAGTTCTTCTCCTTTTATATACTACGTACGCGCCTGCGAGTAGCAGCATTAGCAGTAGCGGTGTCGCGCCGACAGGAGTTGGAATAGGCGGATCCAACAGCGGACCGTCATTCTCCTCAGACCAACCATCCTCTGCTTTCATGCGACGGGCGACAATACCCATTTTCTCATTCACTACCTCTTCTGCGTAACCGGCTCCCAC
>JAFPNK010000074.1 GCA_017401985.1 Paludibacteraceae bacterium
AGAACCACACGATCAGTTGGTTCGCGTTCGCACGCCCCTTGTTGATATCATCTCCTGAGTGACCTCCCATCAATCCGCTAACCGATAAGCGGATTGCTATGTTTGATGTTTGATGTTTGATGTTTGAAGGCTCATAGTGCATCTTCGCAAGCGTGTCGATACCGCCGGCGCAGCCAATGAAGATCTGGCCGTCGTCTTCGGAGTCGAGGTTGATGAGGCGTTTGGACTTAAGCATGCCGTCCTGCAGTTTCATTGCGCCGGTGAGACCGGTCTCTTCGTCCACCGTGAAGAGACACTCGATAGCGGGGTGTTGGAGTTCGGGGTCGGTGATCGCCGCCAAAGCCATACTGATACCGATACCGTTGTCCGCGCCAAGGGTTGTACCCTTCGCTTTGAGCCATTCGCCGTCCACGTAGGTTTGGATCGGATCGGTCATGAAATCGTGCTGTACATCGCCGTTTTTCTCACAAACCATATCCATGTGCGCCTGAAGGATGACCCCCTCATGGTCTTCATACCCGGGCGTTGCCGGCACTCGCATAATGACGTTCATGGCTTCATCTGCTACGCACTCGATATTATGCGAAGCTGCAAAATCTTGCAACCACTTACTGATTCGCTCCTCGTGTTTCGACGGACGAGGCACCTGACATATTTGAGAAAAAATCTCAAATACATTTACGATTTTATCATTTACCATTTGTTCATTTATTTAGTCAATTAATCATTTTCGGGCACAAAGGTACAATTTTTTTTGCATATATCAAAAAAAAGCAGTAATTTTGCAGCGATTTATGAGAAGAATTGGATTTTTAATACTGATTTTATGCCTCAGCGCGGGTTTTATCCGTGCCGATGAGCGTACTAAGCCGGCGATGCAGATCGAGGACAACACGTTCTTCGACCCTTCGCGTAAGGCGGAACAAAAAGAGGCTTACACGTTTGGTATGGAGTACCGCGTGGAGGCGGGTTATGTACAGCATTGGCAACACTCGACCAAGGATATCAACTATCGGGACATGTACCTGCACGGTGCGCGCTTGGGTGCGACCTTCACTTTCCTTCTCCCGCTGCATTTCAGTTTGCAGACCGGTGCACTCTACACCATCCTTTATGGCGTGAGCGAGCAACATTGGGCCTCGACCTATCTGCCGTCGCTGCAAACGGAGTATATCAAGCACCGCGTGGTGGAACATAACCTCACCGTTCCCGTTCGGGCGTACTACACGATTCCGTTGTGGAAGCAGTTGAACCTCTTCTTCTACACCGGTCCCCAACTGCATATCGGTTTGGCGGAGAATGATCACATGAAGCAGCATCTGAGTGCGGAGACCAAGGCGTGGTTAAACAGCCAAAATATCCCGAACGAACCCTACGACCGAATGAGCGATGAACTGATTCGTGCCAATATCATGTGGGGCTTGGGCGGCGGTTTGGAATGGGATCGCTACCGGCTGCAGAGCGGGTATGACTTCGGTTTGAACAACTTGATCAAACACCCGCAACTGCCGAAACAGCAGATGACCGAATGGGGTTGGTTCGTAAGTTTCTCTTATCGATTATAGATTATCGATTGTAGAACAAAAAAGTCCGCGTGTGCGGACTTTTTTATTACTCATGTGTGATCTCCGGCGCAACCATTTTCAGGAAGGGTTCGGGCAACGGTAAGCGGTTCGGACCGCAACTATTACCGTACTTATTGCGCTTGAAATCACCATTCTCTTCCTTGCGCTCCTGACCATCGATGAACTTGGTGATCAGGTAGATATAGAGTTTCTGCCAATCAGCCACAAGGTTCTCTGCCTGCGCGCAAGAGTAGTTCGTCAGGAAAGCGCGTGCCTCTTCTTCGCTCAAGTTTGCCGCCTCCGCATCGACACCTGCGATCTGGGTGTTGAACTTATCATCCCATGCCTGTTGCAGTTCGCGCACATGCGGATACATGCGGCTGTACTTGGTATAAGCCCAGTTAGCGACCATGTTAAAGGTCCACCAAGCAGAGGTCGGAGAGAAAGTATAACTGTCTCCGTTGCCTTCGGCAAAACACTCGGGCACATGATTGATGCAGCAGTACATCGGCGTGTAGCACGAGCAGGAAGCATCATCGACGCCGAACCAGAAAATACCCTTCTTGCCTTGACGCATTTGTGCCACAAACGACCAAGCCGTTTGCTGAGTTGCCGTCGGGCGCTCGTACCAATATTGGAGGGTGTCTGTTCCGTTCACCGCGCACTTGAAGCCCAGCCCACCGAAACGCAGTTTACTGTTCCACGGACCGGCATCGGTACCTTGGGTAATATCGAGCGGCGTACCTTTGTACTCGTCGCGCATACACTCTTTCATGTCCTGCGCTGACACCTTGCGGTTCGGCACGATCCACAACGGCATATGCTCGCCTTCGTTCTGCCCCTTGCTCTCGCGGAAAGTTTTTCCGGAAGCGTAATCAAAGTAGCGATCCATGTCATTGCTGAAATGGCGGAAGAACGACCACACGCGTGCCTCGCAGACATAGAGACCGCTGAAATCGAAGGGGTTATAGGCAGCCTGGAAAGAGAAATCCTTGTCTGCGCCGGTGAAGTAACCTTTCTCGCGCGCGAAATTAATAAGGTCCTTATCCCACATCCAATCGCCGTTGACATAGCAGTTGAGTTTCTTGTTCAGTTTGGCTTTTTTGCTGATCGGAAGCGTGGTGATACGTGCCTGATTGGCATGTGCAGCGATCGCATTGTCCGGAATACGCACAGCGACCCAGTTTGCCCCCTTACGACCGGGACCTCTGCCAATGAAATCCATGATCCATATTTCGTTGGGGTCGCCGAACGAGAACGACTCACCCTCGGAGGCATAGCCATATTCGTTGACGAGATTAATGAAGCACTCGATGGCTTCGCGGGCCGTTTTGGAACGCTCCAAAGCGATATAGATGAGCGAACCGTAGTCGATACCTACCGTGTCCCATAACTCTTCGCGACCGCCCCAAGTGGTCTCACCGATGGTGACTTGATGCTCGTTCATGTTACCTACCACGGTATAGGTGTGTGCGACCTGCGGGATGAAGCCTTGCGGACGACCGGTGTCCCAATCTTTGACCTCACGCATGGCACCTTCTTGATAATCAGCTGCCGGCGCATAATGAAGGAATCCGTACATGCCGTAGGAGTCTGCGGCGTACGAGATCATGGTCGAGCCATCTGCCGAAGCGTCTTTTCCGACAAGGAAGTTGGTACATGCGTTGATAGTCGAAAGTCGAAAGACAAAAGTCGAAAGCAACAATGCTATCACAATAATGATTTTTTTCATAATAATCTTGGATTTTGGAGTTCTGTAAGTCTGTTATCTCGATTCTTGAGGGCGATCTCGTAAGCTTTACGGTAGTATTTGAAGAAATGCTTCCAATCAGCCCGCTTCGCGATTGCTTCTGCCTCTTTGCGCGCACGCGCTTTGTCTTCGCCGCTCAAACGGTC
>JAFPNK010000075.1 GCA_017401985.1 Paludibacteraceae bacterium
AAATGGTTTGCCGATGGTTTTGAACAACTCAAAACGATAGCCGATGTGGGTATCCGTCAGGAGTTTGTACGTCGCAAAGTGGAACTGCTCGAATACGCGCGAAAGAAAACGACGCAGAAAGTGAACCTCTTTGAGAAAGTGCAGATACCCGGTTATCAAGACGCTATCCGTAAGATCAAGCGGTTTATGGAGGATGAGGAGAACCTGAGCAAATCAAGTCAGAAAATCGTAAAGAGCAAGCGCGAAGCGGAAGCGCGGGCTGAAGAAGAAAGGAGGGCGAAACAATGATTACGCAAATGAAGAAATACACCTTCCTGGTGTTCCATCGTGATTACGAGCCTTTCTTGGAGCAGCTTCGTGAGCTTGGCGTGGTGCATATCACGCAGAAAGCAGCCGGACTCGTCGAGAATGATGAGCGGCTTCAAGCGGCTTTGCAGCATGAGGACGAACTGCGTAAACTGCTCAAGCAAGGTGCGCCTGATCAACTGCTTAACGAACGCTCCAACATCCAGCAGCGCATCGTAGATGCGCAAACGGCGGCCCAGCAGGTTGCTGTGTGGGGCGATTTTGACGCGGCGCGTATTGCTGCCCTCAAAGAAGCAGGTTACACGCTTCGTTTCTTCGCATGTAGCACTAACGCTTATAATGAGGAGTGGGGTATTAAGCTTAACGAAACGGGCGGTAAAACGTATTTCGTGCTAGTCGAGACTCCTGCATCTCAAGACTCCGAAATCTCGGAATTGCTCGAAAAAGCGACTGAGATTCCTCTTCCTCAGAAATCCGAGAAACAGTGCTTGCTGGAAATTGAGCACCTCAAAGGCTTGCTCGCAGCAGCCGAAGCACGAATCGAAGCATGGCAAATAGCCAATATAGAGGATATCAAGCAGCAACTGACAGAGGCACGTCAGCAGATTGATTGGCAGCGAGTTACGCTTTCCACCGACCAATTGGCAGACGGTGCGTTATGCTTGTTCGAAGGTTTTTGTCCGATCGACAAAGAGCCGGAACTGAACGCGATGCTCGCCGAGGCGCAAGTCTATTTTGAAGAAACCGATCCGCAGAAAGAGGATGCTACTCCGATCAAGTTACATAACAACTGGTTTGTCAAACTCTTCGAACCTCTCACGGGCATGTACGGCTGGCCGAACTACCATGAGTTTGACCCGACGCCGATTCTTGGGCCGTGCTTTCTGCTGTTCTTCGCCCTTTGTATCGGAGATTGCGGTTACGGCTTGATGCTGACTCTTGTCGGATACCTTATCTTGAAAGGTAAATTGAAGATCGAGATGTTCGACGGACTGGGTGGTATCATTATGGCGCTGGGTGTCGGTTCGACGGTGATCGGTTACCTGATGGGTACGTTCTTTGGCGTAGATATCTACCGTGCCGAGTGGTTCCCGGAGAGTGCAAAAGCACTGATGTTCAATAACTTAGGCGTAAACGGAAAAATCGGTGAATATGACGTGATGATGGTGCTGGCGCTTGTGATCGGTGTGGTTCATATCATCCTCGCAATGACCATCAAAGCCATCTCATACACCAAACGCAACGGCTTCAAAAACACTGTTTCGACCTGGGGCTGGTTGCTGCTTATTGTAGGCGGTATCTGTACTGCCATCCTGGCAATGACTTTCTCGCTGCCGACTGAAACCGTCAAATGGATTCTCATCGGTATCGGTGCTATCTCGGCGTTAGGGATCTTCGTATTCAACACGCCGGAGCGTAATCCGCTGATCAACATCGGTGCTGGTTTGTGGGATACTTATGGAATGACTACGGGTCTGCTGGGCGACGTACTCAGTTACATCCGTCTCTATGCACTTGGATTGGCAGGCGGCATGTTGGGTGCAGCGTTCAACCAACTCGGCACGCAAGTATTAGGAGAGAACCCGAACGTAGGTACTTGGGTCGGATTTATCCTGATCGTGACCTTTGGCCACGTACTGAACCTGCTGATGGCGTGTCTCGGTGCGTTTGTCCACCCGCTGCGTCTCTCCTTCGTAGAGTACTTTAAGAACGCCGGTTATGAAGGTTCCGGCAAACTCTATAATCCTTTTAAAAAATAAATCATAAATTTGAAAATTCGCTCGCGTATAATCGTTCGAGCGAAGCAAGATAAGAAATTTTAAATTATAAATAAATTACTATTATGGAACAAATTTTAGGTTATCTCGGATTGGGTCTTATGTTGGGTCTGTCCGGTGTTGGATCGGCTTTCGGTACGACAATTGCAGCAAATGCAGCTGAAGGCGGATTGAAGAAAAATGCGGAGAAATCGTCTGCGTACATGATTCTGTCGGCACTGCCGGCTACTCAGGGTCTGTACGGATTCGTTGCTTTCCTGATGATGAAGGGTCTGATCGAGACAAATCCGATTCTGCTCTTCGGTCTGGGTATCGGTATGGGTATTGTTTTCCTGCTTTCTGCTATCCGTCAGGGGCAGACTGCTGCGAACGGTATCGCTAACATCGCTGCAGGTCACGATGTTATGACCAACACGATGATTTATTGCGCACTTCCTGAGTTCTACGCAATTCTTGCGTTGGTTGCAGGTCTGATGGCTTGATTATGGCGAAAGCGTTTGTTTTTCCGGGGCAGGGTAGCCAGTTCCCCGGTATGTGCAAAGATTTATACGATGCGCATATAGAAGCACGTGAGATCTGTCAGGCAGCCGACAGGCTGCTTGGCTTCTCGCTGACTGATGTGATGTTTGAAGGCACGGCGGATGATCTCAAGCAGACCAAAGTGACGCAACCGGCTGTGTTCCTGCATTCGGTGGTAGCGCAGCGTCTGATGACCATTGAGCGACCGGACATGGTGGCGGGTCACAGTCTGGGTGAGTTCAGCGCACTCGTGGCTTGCGGTGCTTTGCGCTTTGAGGACGCTCTGTTGTTGGTTTCCGCCCGCGCGCAAGCGATGCAAGCGGCATGTGAGCAGAATCCTGGCACGATGGCGGCTGTCCTCGGTCTTCCCGATGAACAAGTGGATGAGATCTGTCGTGATTTGCATAAATCTTCGAATTCCGTAGTCGTTGCTGCCAACTTCAACTGTCCGGGTCAGGTGGTTATCTCAGGTGACGTGGACGCAGTAGAGGCGGCTTGTGTGGCGCTCAAAGAAGCGGGTGCACGGCGTGCTTTGCGCCTTCCCGTAGGCGGCGCTTTCCATTCGCCTTTGATGCAGCCCGCAGCGGAGGATTTGGCGAAAGCG
>JAFPNK010000076.1 GCA_017401985.1 Paludibacteraceae bacterium
ATCTCTGATGAGGCTCTGAAGCAGGCTCAGATGATGGCCGACAAGGTGACAAAGGCCCTGACGGGTGCAGGCATCTGGGGCGTGGAGTTCTTCCTGACGAAACAGGGAGAGGTCATCTTCTCAGAGTTGAGTCCTCGTCCCCACGATACTGGCATGGTGACCCTTGGCCACACCATCAACCTCTCTGAGTTCGAACTCCATTTCCGTGCTGTTATGGGACTGCCCATTGCTGGGATCCACTTGGAGCATGCTGGTGCTTCGGCTGTGATTCTTTCACCTAAGGAGGCTTCTACACCCGTTGACCGTTCTCTGCTCGACTACAACTTCGTGGATGCTCTCAAGGAAGACCGTACCCGTATCCGTATCTTCGGTAAGCCTGAGGCTCACAAGGGTCGCCGCATGGGTGTCGTGCTCTGTTATGGCGAGGTCGGTGATGATGTCAATGCCTTGCGTGACAAGGCCAAGCGATTGGCAAAGACTGTCCTTGGCACCGATCCCTACGATAAGTTGAGATAAAGCATGATTGAGACGCTGCAGTCACTTCGCTTCATCTTCGTATTGATGATTTTCATGTCGCACTTTACCTATCGGGGCATTTGTGCGTTTGATGCGGGAGGTGACTGCGGTGTCTCTTTTTTCTTTATACTGAGTGGGTTTTTTTGTGACGGCATGACGTCATGACGAAATTACGACATTTTTATTAAAATAAAATAATATGGAAGAAAACAACGAATTGATTCAGAATGATCACATCATTCCTGTGAAGATTGATGAGGAAATGAAGTCCTCATACATCGATTACTCGATGAGTGTGATTGTAAGCCGTGCGCTGCCTGACGTGCGCGACGGTTTCAAGCCTGTTCACCGCCGCGTGCTGTTCGGTATGAACGAGCTCGGTAACACGAGCGACAAGCCGACTAAGAAATCTGCACGTATCGTCGGTGAGGTAATGGGTAAGTATCACCCGCACGGTGACAGTTCCATCTACGGTACGCTCGTTCGTATGGCACAGCCGTGGGCAATGCGTTACTGCCTGGTGGATGGTCAAGGTAACTTCGGTTCGGTCGATGGTGATGGCGCTGCTGCTATGCGTTACACCGAGGCTCGTCTCTCGAAGCTCGCAGAGGAAATGCTGCGTGACATTGAGAAGGACACCGTGGATATGCAGAACAACTTCGACGACTCGCTCAAAGAGCCGGTTGTGCTGCCTTGCCGCTTCCCGAACTTGCTCGTTAACGGTGCCAGTGGTATCGCTGTGGGTATGGCGACGAACATGCCGACCCATAACTTGACCGAAGTGATCGACGGTTGCTGCGCGTACATTAAGAATATCGTAGCACGTATGCACGATGAGTTCGTACCGGAGATCACGGTGGAGGATCTGATGGAGCACGTGAAGGCTCCGGATTTCCCGACCGGTGGTACGATCTATGGTTACCAGGGCGTGAAGGATGCATACGAGACCGGTCGTGGCCGCGTTATCATCCGTTCTAACGCAGACATTGAGACCGACGACAACGGTCGTGAGCACATTGTGATCACTGAGCTGCCCTACGGTGTGGTGAAGAAAGACCTGGTTCAGAACATCGCCGAACTGGTTAGCGATAAGAAAATAGAAGGCATCGCAGACATCAACGACTATTCCAAACGCGATATTCGTATCGTGGTAGAGGTGAAGCGTGATGCCAACGCACAGGTGGTACTCAACAAGCTGTATAAGTTCACGGCGCTGCAGTCCAGCTTTGCGGTGAATAACATCGCTCTCGTAAAAGGCCGTCCTATGCTGCTGAACCTCAAGCAGTTGATCGGTAACTTCATCGAGCACCGTATGGAGGTAGTGATCCGTCGTACCAAGTTCGAATTGAAGAAAGCCGAAGAGCGTGCGCATATCTTAGAGGGATTGATCATCGCCGTGGATAATATCGACGAAGTCGTTCGTATCATTCGTGCCAGCCGCACGCCGGCAGACGCTCAGACGAACCTCGAGGCGCGCTTCAATCTGGATAACCTGCAATCGAAGGCTATCGTGGATATGCGTCTGGCTGCTCTCACCGGTCTGCGTATCGATGAGTTGAAGAACGAGTACGCAGAGATCGAGAAGTTGATTGCGCACTTGAACGAGTTGCTCAATAACGAAGAGATGCGTTATGACCTGATTGAAACTGAATTGATTGAGATCAAAGACAAATACGGAGACGAGCGTCGTACCAAGATCGTGAAGATGGCTACCGAGTTCAACCCGGAGGATATGTACGCAGACGATGAGATGGTTATCACTATCTCGCACCTCGGATATATCAAACGTACTCCGCTGGCAGACTTCCGTCAGCAGACCCGCGGTGGCATCGGTTCGAAAGCCGGTAGTGCGCGTGATCAGGACTTCATCGAGTACGTACACCAGGCTTCGATGCACTCCACGATGATGTTCTTTACCGAAATGGGTCGTCTGTACTGGCTCAAGGTATATGAACTGCCGGAGGGTAACAAGCAGTCCAAGGGTCGTGCTATCCAGAACATGATCAACCTCCAGAAGGGTGATAAGGTGCGCACGTGTATCAATGTGAAGGGCCTGAACGATCAGGAATACGTAGAGAACCACTTCCTCATCTTCATTACCAAGAACGGTTTGATGAAGAAGACGACGCTTGAGTCCTATTCGCGTCCGCGTGCAAATGGTATCATCGCGCTCGGTCTGCGTGATGGCGACGAACTGATTGGCGTGACACTGACGGACGGTAACAGCGAGATGTTAGTCGCTTCGTACAACGGTAAGGTCGTTCGCTTCAACGAAGGCGGCGTACGTCCGATGGGTCGTTCGGCTACCGGTGTGAAGGCAATCACACTCGAGGAAGACGGACAGGATCGCGTGATTGGCACGGTTTGTGTAGAGAAGAATACAGACAAGACCGTTTTGGTTATCTCGGAGAACGGATTCGGTAAGCGTACGCCTGTCGATGACGAGAACGGCGAACCGATCTATCGTATTACCAACCGTGGCGGTAAGGGAGTCAAGACGATTGAGATTACCGACAAAACAGGTCACTTGGTAGGTATTCATGCCGTAACCGATTCAGATGACTTGATGCTCATCACGAAATCCGGTACAGCAATCCGTATGGATATATCGACCATCCGCCAGACCGGTCGTGCGGCACAAGGCGTCAAACTGATTGAACTTCAGAAACGTAACGACAGCCTGATGGGCGGTTGTATAGTTCCGAAGGACGATGCGGAAGAGGCTAACGGCGAAGAACCGGAGGCTACCGAAGCAGTAACGGAAGAAAACAACAACGAAAATCAAGAGTAATATGAAAAAAACATTGTTTTTGGCAGCACTTGTACTGATAAGCACAGGCTGCTTCGCACAAAAGAACCCGTTGGTGAAGAAGGCTAAAAACTACGCCATGGCTTCAGAGAACCCTGATTTTGCAGCGGCTCGTGCCGCTATCTCCGAGGCCCTGGAAGCAGAGCCTACTGCAGAGAACTTCTACTGGGCCGGTATGATCGGTTACCAGGAGTTGATGCAGGAGAACTATAACCAGATGATGGGCAAAGGTGTTGATCAGGACAAAGCCGGTGAGGCAGTTGAGGAAAGTTATCGCTACTGGCTCAAGGCCGACGAGTTGGCTATGATCCCGACGCTGGATAAGAAAGGCCGCGAAGTGGTTGATACCAAGACGCGTAATAATATCAACAAGAAAATGTTGGAGTATTACAAGAACCTGGAGTTAATCAAATACGGTGCTTATCTGGGCGAGAAGAAATCGTACGAGGATGCATACCATGCATTCATGCTACACCTGCAGATTCCTGAACTGCCAATGATGCAGTCGGATAAACTGCAAAGAGAGATGCCGCGTGACTCTTCGTATAACCTCTACAAATACTACGCCGGCGCATACGCTGTTCAGGCTGAGTTGCACCAAGAGGCAGTGGCTCTTCTGGCAGAGATCAAAGACGGAGAGATCGATCCGGTCTTCGTAAACAAACTGTTGTTCCAAGAGTATTTGGTTATCAAGGACACGGCTGCCGGAGTTGCTGTTCTGCGTGACGCGATTGTTCGTTTCCCGGATGACGAGTGGTTCGTTCAGAGCTTTGTGAACGTAGCTATTCAAACCGGCCGCGAGCAAGAAGCAGTGGATTACTTCACCAGCCTGATTGAGCGCAATCCGACGGATGTGTTGTACTATCAGAAGCGTGGTTTGATGAACGAACTGCTTGAGCGTTTCGATGAAGCTATGGCTGATTTTGACAAGGCTATTGAACTGGATCCGAACAACGCAGATGCGTATGCAGGTAAGGGACGTCTCTTCTATAACAAGGCCGCTAAGATGAACGAGGTTGCCAACGATATTATGGATAACAAGAAGTTCCAAAAAGCATTCGAAGAGGTACAGGCTGTCTTCCGTCAGTCAATGCCGTACTTCGAGAAAGCACACGAACTGGATCCGACCCGCGAGAGCTTCCTCCAGACGCTGAAAACATTGTATTATCGTTTCCGTTCAGAACCGGGAATGCAAGAGAAATATGATGCAACCACACAATTGCTTGAGAGCCTCTAATGGGACGTATCCTTGCAATAGATTACGGTCGTAAACGAACAGGATTAGCCGTTACGGATGTACTCCGCATAACGGCTAATCCGTTGCTTACGATTGAGACGAAGGATTTGATAAAATGGTTGACCGACTACTTTGCACACGAACAGGTGGACGAGGTAGTCATCGGTCATCCTACGCAGATGAACGGAGAGGAATCGGAGAGTATGAATTATATCAGACCGTTCATGGGCAATTTTAAGAAACAGTTTCCCGACAAACCGATAACTATGTATGACGAGCGCTTTACTTCGGTACTGGCGCACCAAGCTATGATTGCCGGTGGCATGAAACGCAAAGACCGGCAAAACAAAGCAGTGGTCGATAAGATTGCTGCCTGTATTATCCTCGAGGACTACCTTGAGCATAAATCATAAATCATAAATTTGCAATCAAAAATATATCTATGATATTACCTATATATTTGTACGGCCAACCCGTACTCAGAAAACAAACAGAAGAGATAGAGAACACGCCGGAATTGAAGCAGTTCATTGCGGACATGTACGAGACGCTGACAGCAGCAGACGGTTGCGGTCTGGCGGCTCCTCAAGTAGGCAAGGCCTGGCGGCTGTTTGTGGTGGATGGATCGGAATTGGCGGAAGACTATCCTGAATGCAAAGATTTCAAGCGTACTTTCATCAATCCCGAACTGCTGGAACAGAGCGAAGAGACCTGCACGTACAGTGAAGGATGCCTCTCTTTGCCGGGAATAAGCGAGAACGTAATCCGTCCGACCACCATCACGCTTCGTTATCTGGACGAAGACTTCAACGAGCACGAAGAGACCTTCACCGGTTTTCAGGCTCGAATAGTGCAGCACGAGTATGACCACCTGGAAGGACACGTGTTCACCGATCGTATTTCGCCCATCCGCAAGACCTTCACACGCAACAAACTGATGGCCATTGCCAAAGGGAAGACGGTGGCACGGTATAAGTATAAAAGGAATTAGTCGTTAGTCGTTGGTCGTTAGATGGATATTTTATCGATTATATTGATTGCCATCGGTCTCGCCATGGACTGCTTTGCTGTCAGCACGGCGCAAGGCTTGTCTGTCAAAGCAAGTAACGAGCGTCCCAAACCGGTACTAATGGCCCTGCTCTTCGGCCTGTTCCAAGGAGGAATGCCTCTTATCGGTTTCTTTGCCGGCAAGCTGTTCTCGGACTTCTTCAGTCGCTATGCACCGTGGATCGCACTGCTCTTGCTCACCTTCATCGGAGGCAAGATGGTATGGGAATCGTTGCACGAATCGGAAGAAGGCAAAACGGGCTGGGGGATAGTACACCTGCTCGTGCTGGCCGTTGCGACCTCTATTGATGCCCTCGCCACCGGAGTGATCTTCATTCCTGTTCCCGAGAGCGTCTGGATCGGCGTAAGCATCATTGGATTAGTCAGTTTCCTCTTTTCTATCGGCGGCTACCTGATCGGGAAGTTCGTAGGCGAGCGTTTTCATGTCAATGTGGAACTGATCGGCGGTATCATTTTGATTGGTATCGGTCTTAAAATCTGGATAGAAGGATTTCTATGTTTGTAATCGGTGACAACACATTAGTCAGTCTGGATGTATTGGAGAAAGAATTCTGCTGCGACCTCAACACCTGTCGCGGCTGCTGCTGTATAGAAGGGGATGCCGGTGCACCGCTGACGGCGGAAGAGGAAGATAAGATACAAAGTATCTTACCTGTTCTGTTGCCCGATATGACGAAAGAGGCCAAAGCCGTCGTAGAGGCGCAAGGAATAGCCTACAACGACCCTTCCGGTGAACGGGTGACCTCCATTGTGAATGACAAGGATTGTATCTTTGCCCGTACCGACCATAACGGCTGGTGTTACTGCTTGATTGAAAAGGCATTCAATGCCGGGAAGATTGATTTCAAGAAACCGATTAGTTGTCATCTGTATCCCATCCGGTTGACCCAAGTGGGCGAATACACCGGCTTGGAGTACCATCGCTGGGATATATGTCATTGTGCCCGCCAATTGGGTAAGAAACAACATATACCGTTGTATCAGTTCTTGAAAGAACCCCTTATCCGTCGTTTCGGTGAGGATTGGTATAACGAATTGGAATTGACTGCACAAGAATGGAAAAAACAATGCGCGCAGAAATAATAACCATAGGAGATGAACTGCTCATCGGACAAGTGGTGGATACCAATTCCGCTTGGATGGCAGAGAGATTGAATGAGCAAGGTATCGAGCTGTATCAAATCACGTCCGTGCATGACGATCGGGCGCATATAATCGCTGCCTTAAACGAAGCGTTCAGCCGTGCTGACCTGGTCCTAACTACCGGTGGTCTCGGTCCGACCAAAGATGATATCACCAAACACGTGCTGTGTGAGTACTTCGACACACACCTTATCGAAGACGCACACGTGCGCGCTCATATAGAAGAGCTCTACAAAGACAGGCCCGATGTATTGAACCGTCTGACCGCCACTCAGTGGATGGTACCGGCGAACGCGAAGATCCTCGAGAATCGAGTAGGGTCTGCGCCGCTGATGGTCTTCCATAAGGGCAATCAACTGTTGGCATCCATGCCCGGCGTGCCGTACGAGATGCAGATAGCGATGGAGGAACAGATACTACCGTATATTAAGTCACAAATCACCCATCAGAAATCACAAATCTTGCATCGCACGATTCAAGTAACGGGTATCCCGGAATCGGCTTTGGCAATACTGCTGGAGGATTATGAACGCCGAATGCCTCAATCACTTCATCTGGCCTACTTGCCCAAAGACGGCATTATCCGCCTTCGTCTGTCCTCTTACGGTGAAATGACCGAGCGGCAACTGCAGTCCTGGTTGGACGAATTGAAACGGCTGACGGCGGAGTATATGATTGCCGAATCAGGTGATCCGTTGGAGATGATTGTCGGCCGAATACTGACCGAACGCCGGCAAACCATCTCTACCGCAGAGTCCTGCACAGGTGGTAAACTGGCGTCCTTGCTTAGCAAGCATCCGGGCAGTTCCGCCTTCTATTACGGCTCGGTTATCAGTTATGACAACAGCGTCAAAGAACAACTGTTAGGTGTATCTTCTGAATTAATTAAAACGCACGGAGTTGTAAGCGAAGAGGTGGTGTGTGAGATGGCGAAGTCTATTCGCAGACAAACCAAGACCGATTATGCTATTGCAACAAGTGGTATCGCAGGCCCGACAGGCGGCACGAAAGAGAAGCCTGTTGGAACGGTTTGGATTGCTTGGGCAACGCCGCAAGAAACGACTGCCGAGTGTTTCCATTTGGGTAAACTGAGGGAACAAGTAACGGATCGTGCCTGTCAAAAAGCTTTAGTGGGATTGTTAAAGAGATTATGAACGCAATACAAGAATTTTTATTCACTCCATCCATAACGCAGTCGTTACTTTGGTTGACCATCGTAATGACCATCGGTCTGTGGTTGGGTGAGAAAGCGAAGGTGAAGCAGTTCTCCTTCGGCGTTACGTGGGTGCTCTTTGTCGGCATCGCGTTAGCTTCGATGGGAGTGATCTTAGACAGTTCGGTTGTGCAGTTCGCCAAGGACTTCGGTCTGATTCTATTCGTCTATTCGATAGGTCTGCAGGTCGGTCCGTCGTTCTCTCCCTTCAAACGGGGTACTTTACGCCTTAATATGCTTGCTGCTGCGGTGGTGTTGCTCGGTTGTGTGTGTACCATTATCTTGCATTATGCTACGGGCATCAATATGTCCACCATGGCTGGAATCATGTCAGGCGCCGTCACCTCCACGCCTTCTCTGGCTGCTGCCCAACAGGCGTATTTTGATATCAAAGGCAACGCCGATCCGACGATTGCTACCGGTTATGCCGTTTCGTATCCGCTTAGTGTAGTAGGACTGATCTTGGCTTTCGAACTGATACGTAAGTGCTTTAAAGTCAGCCTGCCCGAAGAGGAGAAACGCTTGAAAGAAGCGGCGAAAGCCACGAACGAAGAACCGATTTGTGTGGATATAAAGCTCAATAATCCGCAGATCGATGAGTTGAATATCGATTCATTGCTGCGCCTCTGTCCGGTGAAAGAGATGGTGGTCAGTCGTGTTATTCGGGCAGACGGTTCGGATGAACTGGTAAGTGAACAGACGATCTTCCGTAACGGAGACACTCTTCGTGTATTGACCGACAAACAGCATATAGACGGGTTGCGTCTGCTGGGACAGATGAAGGATTACGACCTGCATGTGCAGTCTGAGAAATCAGATCACCTGATCTCACGTCGTATCGCTGTCACCAGACCCGAGTGTAACGGCAAACGGATTCGTTCGTTCAACCTCCGGCAGCAATACCACGCCACCATCACGCGTGTGAGTCGTGCCGGTATAGACCTGTTGGCGACACCCGATCTGATCATCCAAGTGGGTGACCGAATCATGGTGGTCGGAGACAAAGACGATGTGAGCAAAGTAGCAGAGACCTTTGGTAATGAGTTGAAACGATTGGATACGCCGCACTTATTGCCTATCTTCTTCGGCATCGTGTTAGGTATCGGCATCGGTTTGTTACCCATTCCTATTCCAGGTATTGCTACGCCTTTCAAATTAGGTCTGGTGGGTGGTTCGCTCATTGTGGCTATTCTGATTGGCCATTACGGACCGTATTATAACATGGTCACGTTCTCCACAACCTCGGCGAACATGATGCTCCGTCAAGTGGGCTTGACGCTGTTCCTGGCGGCCTTGGGTCTCTCCGTAGGAGAGAACTTCATCCAAACGATCATTGAGGGCGGTTACATATGGATCGGGTACGGATTCCTGATAACGATCATCCCGCTTCTCATAGTTGGCATTATCGCGTACAAAGGCCTGCATATGAATTATTTCAATGTGGTCGGTCTGATGGTCGGTTCGATGACCTGCGCCATGGCCTTGCCGTACGCGCAGTCGTTGTCCAATGAGAATAACCAACCTGCTGTGTGCTACGCTACCGTTTCGCCTTTCGTCACCTTCCTGCGTGTGATAGCCGCGGAAGTGCTGGTTCTCATCTTCTGCAGTTTCACCGTGCCGGACACAATAGCACCTCAATTGCTCTCATCCCGCGTGAACACGTTGGAAGGAGAGGAATACGGCCCGACACTCACTATCGATGACAACACCTTGTTCTTCGTCGGCTTGAATCGCTTCTCGGGCAACGAGACCGAAGATATCTTCGTTTCCTACCGCGATGCCCGAACAGGCGAGTGGGGAGAAGCACGTCGTGTTCCTGCACTCAGCAATCCGTACCGCAACGAAGCGCCTACATCGGTTTCCGGAGACGGAAGAACCATGTTGTTGTTCGTTGAGGGTCGTATGTGCTACTCGGTGCGCGATGCACGTGGCTGGAGTGATCCGCGTCCGCTGCCGCAGTACTTGCAATTAGGTAACTGGCAGGCGGATGCCATGATAACGGCTGACGGGTCTGCACTCTTGTTCGCAGCCAATTATCCGGCGGTAGGAGATGAGAGAGCAAGCCTCAACATCTTTGTGAGCGAACGCGGAGCCGATGGCCAATGGTCGCAACCGTACTCCATCGGATCGGTGATCAACACCAAAGGAATGGAGCGCTCGCCGTTCCTGCATCCGGATATGAAAACACTCTATTTCTCATCCAACCGCCCGGGCACGTATGGCGACTTAGATGTGTGGGTGAGTCGGCGTCTGAGCGATACCTGCTGGACCTGCTGGTCGGAGCCGGAGAACCTCGGACCGCAAATCAACACACGCGGACGCGATTGCTGGTATAAGATCTCTACGGACGGTACAACCGCTTACTTTGCCCGGAAAACAGGTAGCCGGCATGATATTTACAGCATCACGCTCCCGCAAGAAGTGCGACCGGAGCAGATCACGGTGCTTAAAACCAACGAAGCGGTGGCGATTAACAACCTGCTGTTCGAAACCGGTAGTGATGTAATCATGGAGTCCTCACTGCCTGAACTCAAACGAATAGCTACCTTCATTCAGACATACGGCTACAAGGTGCGTCTGGCCGGGCATACGGATAATGTCTGTCAGGCAGAAGCGAACAAAACATTGTCGCAAGCACGTGCCGAATCGGTACGGCGACAACTGATTGCCTACGGCTGTACGCCGGAGAACATAACCGCTGCGGGCTATGGGGACACCAAGCCTGTAGCTACCAACGAGACGGAAGAAGGACGACAACTGAACCGTCGCGTCGAAATAACGTTAATTCCATAAACGAATATGAAAAAGATACTTATTGTACTGTCTTTTATTCCTCTTCTGATGATGGGTCAGGAGCGAATAATGGTGATTGCCGATCCGCACGTTATGCCGCAATCGCTCATCGCTACCTATCCTAATTTTGATGACTATATGCAGCACCAACGTAAGATGCTGGATCTGAGTGAACCGATCTTGTACGCGCTGATGGACACCGCGCTGTTGTACAGTCCGGACTTAGTGCTTATCCCCGGAGACTTGACCAAAGACGGCGAACCGGAAGCCCATTCGATGGTGGCTGCTGCTCTGCAGCAGTTGAACAATGCAGGCATCCCGACGCTGGTTATTCCCGGCAATCATGACCTGCCGGACAGCAATCAATGGGATAGTCTCTACCTTGGTTCCCAACTCACCAAAGACCCGAACTCGCACAGCATAGTAGCCGAGCCGTTGGCAGGTGTCACGGTGTTGGGTATTGACGGTTCGCACGGATCGGCTTCCGTCGGTTCGCTGTCTGTGCAGACACTCGCGTGGTTATTGGCGCAAGCAGACTCTGCGGCGGCCAAAGGAAACATGATTATCGCCATGTGCCACTGGCAATTGCTCGAGCACGTGGACAAACAAGCGCGCCTGGAGAGCTCCTGCCGTCTGCAAGACGCAGAGGCGGTTCGCGACAGCCTGATGAACCACGGGGTACACTTGATCCTGACCGGACATTTTCATGTCAATGGCATCACGACCTACCGCAACGAGCAACAGACCGACAGCCTCGTGGAGATCACCACAGGTTCTCCGATCACGTATCCTTGCCCTTACCGCTGGTTGACCGTTTCTGCAGACAGAAAAGCAGTGGAGGTGCAAACAGACTATATTACGACCGTGGATACAATTGCCGATCTGCACACCTACAGCCGGGAATGGATGCGCGAGCATGCTACCAATATGATTCCGCAGATGTCACTGCGCTTATGGAATAGAGTAGATGACGCCAAAGCGATGGTGGCAGAGCAGTTCAGTCAGACAATTGCCGACCGCTTGGCCAATAAGTGTATTCCGAAAACCGATTCCGCGAAGATAGCTCTTGTCGAGAAACACTTAGGTTCGACGGTGGTGGAGTTATATCTGCTTCATAGTGATGCCAACGAACCGGAACATCCGGAGGCGGATTCGCTGGCGCAGGCGCTATACACGGGCATGGATAACATGATAAGCGAAATGCTGGACGCCGATCCGCTAATCAAATTTACATTGCTCGCGCCTATGACAATCTACGCCAATAGTGTAGCTTCTGAACCGGTAGAATCGCTGGTACAGGACGAGACGCAGCGGAAAACGGACTATCCGGACCGTACGGATGATTTGACAGGCACGTTGACCATTAATACCGCCCGAAATCAGGCGCTGGATACCAATATGGTTCAAGAGGAATTATTGGTTCGCAAAACGCTGCAAAACGGCCAATTAATCATTCAACGTGGTGCTGTTCTCTACAACGCATTCGGACAACAAATAGGCCAATAAAAAAAATAAAATTCAGAAAAGTGGCATACACTCTTGTGTATGTCATTTTTTTTGTGTACCTTTGTAGCCGAATTTGAATCTAATTAAAAAACATAAAATATTTCTATCTATGAAACCTACACACATTGAGCATCTTGGGATTGCAGTTACCTCTATCGAAGAGGCTGCTCCGTTCTTTGAGTTCCTTTCGGGGAACAAGTGTTATTCTATTGAAGTTGTTGAGGATCAGAAGGTTCGCACCGCTTTCTTCAAAGTAGGCGAGGTGAAGATCGAGCTGCTTGAGCCGACGAGCCCGGAGTCCACTATTGCTAAGTTCATCGAGAAAAACGGTGGTCGCGGTGGCGTGCACCATGTGGCTTTCAATGTAGAGAACGTGGCTGAAGCGCTTGCAGAGTGTGAGGCAGCAGGTATCCAACTCATCGACAAGGCTCCGCGCAAAGGTGCTGAGAACCTGATGATTGCTTTCCTGCATCCGAAGAGCACCAAGGGCGTTCTGACCGAGCTCTGCCAACAACCCAAATAACCCATAACCGTTAACCTTTAACCGTTATAAAAATGGAACAAGCTAAATTAGACCGGCTGATAGAAAACCGTACGAAGGCAATGGCCGGAGGCGGTGAGGCAGCCGTAGAGAAGCATCACGCCAAGGGTAGTTATACCGCCCGTGAGCGTATTAACATGTTGCTGGACGAGGGTTCGTTTGAGGAAGTGAATATGTTCCTCACGCACCGTTGCCACGACTTCGGAATGGAGAAAAAGGTGTTCCTGGGCGACGGCGTAGCTGTCGGTTCGGGTACGATTGACGGCCGTCTTGTCTTTGTGTTCGCACAGGACGCTACCGTGATAGGTGGTTCGCTGTCCGAGACCATGGCACTGAAGATCTGTAACGTGATGGACCAGGCTATGAAACTCGGTGCGCCGATCATCGGTCTTAACGATTCCGGTGGTGCGCGTATTCAAGAAGGTGCTTGCGCCCTGGCCGGTTATGCAGAGATCTTCGAGCGTAATATCCTCGCTTCCGGCGTGGTACCGCAGATCAGTGTGATCTTCGGTCCGTGTGCGGGTGGAGCAGTATATAGCCCGGCGCTGACTGACTTTATCATGATGACCGAGCAGAACAGTTACATGTTCATCACCGGTCCGAAGGTAGTCAAAGCCGTTACAGGCGAAGATGTGACCGTAGAGCAACTCGGTGGAGCGAAGATCCACGCTTCTAAATCCGGTGTGACCCATTTTGTGGCTGCCACCGAAGAAGAGGCAATCGCGGAGGTACGTCGTCTCGTTTCCTTCATCCCGCAGAACAACATGGAAGAGGCGCCCGTCTATGCGTGCACGGATGATATCACCCGCGTGGACGACAACCTGAACGAGATCGTTCCTGACGATCCGAACAAACCGTACGACATGCACGAGATCATCAATACCATCGTCGATAACGGTGACTTCATGGAGGTGCACAAAGACTACGCGAAGAACGTCATCTGTGGTTTCGCTCGTTTCAACGGTCGTTCGACCGGTATTATCGCCAACCAGCCAAGCTGGCTTGCCGGTGTGCTGGACTGCGATGCCAGCCGTAAGGCTGCTCGTTTTGTGCGTTTCTGCGATGCATTTAACATCCAGATCCTCACCCTGGTGGACGTTCCGGGCTTCCTTTGCGGAACCGGTCAAGAGTACGCAGGTATCATTGACCACGGAGCAAAACTGATGTTCGCATACGGCGAAGCAACCGTACCGAAAGTAACCATTACCGTTCGCAAGTCGTATGGCGGTTCGCACATTGTGATGAGTTGCAAACAACTCCGCGGTGACATGTGCTACGCATGGCCGAATGCAGAGATCGCTGTGATGGGTGCAAGTGGTGCCGTGGGTGTGCTGCAGGCTAAAGCTATCAAGGCCATCGAAGATCCGGCCGAGAAGAAGGCGTTCATTGCAGAGAAAGAGGCAGAGTACAAAGATCTGTTTGCTTCTCCGTACCAGGCTGCTAACCGCGGATACATTGATGACGTGATTGAGCCGCGTTACACACGTAGCCGCATCATTCGTGCATTCGAGATGCTACAGACCAAACGTCTGACCAACCCGCTTAAGAAACACTCTAATATCCCATTGTAATTATGTTATTAGTAGTAGATCCGACAACGTGGACCTGGCCGGACACCTGGGCTGTTACCGGCTTAGGTTTCGGCATCGTGCTGGTGCTGTTGTTCTGCTTGGTTTTCATCCTGATGTTCTTCGGATGGATTATGCAGAAGATCACGGCGCCACGTGCTCCGAAAGCGGAAGCTCCGAAGAAAGAGACCCAACCCGTAAGCCAGCCTGCCAAGGCGGCTACGGGTGCTCCTTCGGACGCTGAGAAAGCCGCTATTGCCATGGCGCTCGCTGAAGCGCATAACGACGATCTCGCCGCTGTGGCCTATGCGCTCTACTTGGCGAAACACAGTAATCATGATCTTCCTACGCCTATGATTTCGCTCAAACAGCGCGAAACGGCGTGGAATACAAAGAGTATAGGTATGAATAACGTGGGCTTTTGAGGCCATTATAAAAAATCGTTCAATATGAAAGAATTCACATTCAAAATCAATGGCGCTGAGTATAAATGCGCTGTAGAAGAAATCGAAGCCGGCAAAACGAATGTAACCGTGAACGGCAAAGTATATACCGTAGAGACAGAGGCTGCTGCTGCTCCTGCTCCGAAACCCGCCGCTAAACCGGCACCAGCTCCTGCAGCTCCGAAGCCTGCTGCTGCTCCGGCTGCACCGAAAGCAGAAGCTCCGAAACCCGCTGCTGTTCCTGCTGCAGGTGTACAAGTGAAGAGCCCGCTGCCGGGTTCAGTAATCAAGGTATTGGTTAGCGAAGGTCAGGCTGTGAAGAAAGGCGACACTCTTCTCACGCTCGAGTCCATGAAAATGGAGAACGCCATCATGGCAGAGGCAGACGGTACGGTTAAGCAGATTGCTGTAACGGCAGGCCAAAACGTGATGCAAGATGACCTGCTCATCGTACTCGGCTAAATCATAAATTACAGATTACAAATCACCAATAAAAATTCAATATGAATATATTGGAATTTTTTCAAGGCATGGGATTCATGCAGATGAATTGGCAGCAGGGAGTTATGCTACTGATCAGTTTCTTTCTGCTTTTCCTTGCCATTCATAAGAAATACGAGCCGCTGCTGCTGCTTCCGATTGCCTTCGGTATGTTGCTAACCAACTTACCGGGAGCAGGGATGTTCCATAGTGAGTTGTGGACTAATTTCCTGGACGCGACGCATCCGGATTACCATTCGTACGGAGCAATCCTGAAGTCAGGCGGATTGTTGGACGTGCTGTATATCGGTGTCAAAGCCGGAGTTTATCCCTGCCTTATCTTCATCGGTGTAGGTGCGATGACCGACTTTGGTCCGCTGATTGCGAACCCGAAGAGCCTCATCTTAGGTGCTGCTGCGCAGATTGGTATCTTTGTGACTTTCCTTTGTGCGTACGCGATGGGCTTCAGCCCGGCAGAGGCTGGTTCGATTGGTATCATCGGTGGTGCGGATGGTCCTACATCTATCTTCTTGACCAGTAAGTTGGCGCCTAACTTGTTAGGCCCGATTGCCATTGCAGCATACAGTTACATGGCGCTTGTCCCTGTGATCCAACCGCCTATCATGCGTGCACTGACCACGAAGAAGGAGCGGGCTATCAAAATGGGTCAATTGCGTCCTGTTTCCAAGACGGAGAAGATCGTGTTTCCGATTATCATCACCGCTATCGTAGCGCTCATCCTTCCGGACGCAGCTCCGCTGATTGGTTGCTTGATGCTCGGTAACTTGATGAAAGAGAGCGGAGTAGTGGATCGTCTGTCGAAGACCGCACAGAACGAACTGATGAACATCGTGGTTATCTTCCTCGGTCTGTCTGTCGGTGCTACGGCTACCGGTGCCAGCTTCTTGAATCTCCAGACCATCATGATTCTCTCCATGGGTATCGTGGCCTTCGGTCTCGGTAGTGCAGGTGGTGTGCTGCTCGCTAAGTTCATGAACCTCTTCCTCAAAGAGAAGATCAATCCGCTGATTGGTTCGGCCGGCGTATCGGCTGTGCCGATGGCTGCTCGCGTGTCGCAGACAGTAGGACAGGAAGAGAACCCGTCGAACTTCCTGCTCATGCACGCCATGGGCCCGAACGTAGCCGGTGTGATCGGTTCGGCTGTAGCCGCTGGTGTCTTATTAACCATGCTCGGCTAATATGTCGAATCGCCAAATAGGAACAATAGTATTGGTAATAGCCATGTTTATCGTGGCTATTTCCGTATTGTTCACCAACAATCTCGTGCGCTTGCTGCAGGAAGAAGAGCAGAAGAACATGACTATCTGGGCGGACGCAACACGCCAACTGATCTTAGTGGATGACGATGCAAACATCGATTTCGTCTTGTCCATCATCGAACTGAACACGACGATTCCGGTTTATATATGCGATGCGGACGGGAATGTGCTGGCCAGTAGAAACATCTCGGAAGGGAAGCGCATGCGGAAGCAGCACGGGCCTATTGAACTGAAGATCAATGACACCACCACGCAGTACATCTATTGGGACGACAGTCGTCTGTTGACCCGTCTGCGCTTTGTGCCCTATGCTCAGTTTGCTCTCATCTTCATCTTCATCGCCGTAGCTATCATCACCATGTTAACCGGTCAGCGCAGTGAAGAGAACCGTTTATGGGTAGGATTGAGCAAAGAGACGGCTCACCAACTCGGCACGCCTATCTCTTCGCTGAACGCTTGGCAGCAGTTATTGGCAGAAACGTATCCGAACGATGAGTACGTGCCACAGATGAAGCGGGATATAGACCGTTTGCAGACGATAGCTGACCGATTCCAGAAGATCGGTTCAGAACCTACGCTGCAGGCGCAAGACTTGATTCCCGTGGTGCAGAACGCAGTGACGTACATGCGCGCACGTACCAGCAACCGAATACAGATAGACGACAGTTGCCTTCAGAACGTACAGCGTACCGTCATGCTCAACGCACCGTTGATGCAATGGGTGGTGGAGAACCTGATTAAGAACTCGGTCGATGCCATTTCCGGAAACGGAACCATCACTTTCAAATTGCATGAGAATGAGCATGATGTCATGCTGGACGTAACCGATTCCGGCAAGGGGATAGATAACAAAACCCAGCGTCGAATCTTCGAGCCGGGTTTCACTTCCAAAGAGAGAGGATGGGGCTTAGGACTTCCACTCGCCAAACGTATCGTCGAGCAGTACCATGGAGGCAAACTCCTTCTTAAGCAGAGCCAGCCGGGCGTCGGAACCACCTTCCGCATCGTCCTTAAAAAGCCCGAAAACGGTTGAACCACTACCGCTCATACTTGCATAATAAGCGCCTGCGTCCAGTAGGCGCTTTTTGATGTCTGCTATAATAGGGTGCTTTTCAAAAACCGTCTGCTCGAAATCATTGACCGGAGAGTCTCCGGAGACGTTTTTCCATTCGGTAAGGAGCTTTCCGCTTGCTTCCGGGTGAAGTACAATACCTGAATAGGCCTCGCGAGTCGAGACGCCTTCATTCGGCTTGATAAGCACAATACGCGTACCCTTCAGGTCGAGATCAATCGGTGTAAGCTGATCACCTATGCCTTCGGCATAACAAGGTGTGTTGTAAATGAAGAACGGGCAGTCGGCTCCTAACGGACGCACTACGTTCACCAATTGCTCTTTGCTCAATCCCAACTCAAACAGTTCGTTCAGCGCAATGGCCATATGCGCCGCATCACTGCTTCCGCCGCCTAAACCGGCACCGAATGGTATATTCTTCTTAAACCGAATAGTCACCGGTCCGATTTGCGGGAATTGAGAAGCCATCTGTTGGTAACAGCGGATAATCAAGTTATCCTCCGGCTTGCAATCCACAGCGAGGCCTTCCTGTTGAAAGGTGAAAGTTGAAAGGTGAAAGGATGAAGGTTCAGTTTTAGTGACTTCCAACTCATCATGCAGGCCGTAAATAGGGACGAAAATGGTCTCCAGATCATGGTAACCGTCTTCACGCTTGCGTATTACGCGCAGACCTAAGTTAATCTTACAATTAGGATATAATCTCATATCGCATCCAATTTGGGTGCAAAGATACAGCTTTTTTTTGGAATACGCAAGAGAATTGACATTTTACTGCCGCATACGCGAGAATGTACCACAGTGAGCACCGGTGTAGAAAGAGTGGGCAGCGGTTGAAGAATCCGCTCCGACTGAATCAACGAACAAACGCAGGACATAAGCCTGCGTTTGCTGTTTCAGATTGTAATTAAAAATTTTCATCATAGGTTTAATAGTTTAATGGCGATAGTTGCTGATGTTTGTCTTTGTCTTAAATCGAGTGCAAAGGTAATACATTTTTGTGAATTATGCAAACAAAAAATACAAATTTTTAGCACAATAAAGGTGAACATACAAACATCCGCAAACGCACACAATTCTGCCGAACACAAACTGCATCAAGCTTGTGTTGTTTGGCAAATCTATACAGATCGTATCTGGTGGAGTAGAGTAGTACTATTCTATGCTTACCATCCTCCGGACAAGCTAACCATCGGCTGGCTAAAGATTGTTAATATATTATAAATTGAGTAATGTAACATGCAGTATTTCAATTGTTATAAACATTACTTAAAGTATTAAAATGCCGTGTTTTTGTTCTTTGCCGATTAGAATGCATTTTGATGTATAAATACATATGAATACTTATTTAAATCACTTATATTCTGCATATTACGTAGTTTTCTTGCAGCAAAATAACAAGTTATAGCATGCGTATCTGTGGTAAGTAGGGGTAGTGGCTTAGGCTGAGTGAGTAAAGATGTTCCACGGATGGTG
>JAFPNK010000077.1 GCA_017401985.1 Paludibacteraceae bacterium
ACGGCACGATCGACTATCTGTCGGACGATGCAGAAGATACGACAGGAGAACCGGTATTGACCGTTTCCGATGTGGAGGCAACAAGCGTCACGATCAGTTGCAATAACCAGTTACGCTGTTTCAGCGTGGAGGTTTATTTCTCCGAGAACCCGGGCGGCACTCAAGGCGAAGTGATGGACACTGTGCGTTTCACTGCCGTTATTGCAGAAGCTCTGGATTATTCCGAGGATACCGCTTATTCGAGCGAAGGCTCGTACAGTTATTGGTTGAAACTGGCTCCGGAAGCCGGTTATCCGGAGGTTTGGCTGGATCTTTACGCAGCCACCGAAGGGGATTTATCCGGTGAGTATTCACCGTATAATTATAATGTAGGCGATTATACGTATGTACAACTGAGTACCAGTTCGCTGGATTATGAATACGCGTATGACCAGGAGTTTACCATCACGAAAACCACAAACGGATATCACATTGAAGGTTGGATTATTGCCGACAACGACGTGCAGTACGAGTTTGTGTACGATGGAGCGATCACACTGACTCTTCCTCCGATTGAAGAAGAAGGTATTGAGGACATACAACAGGACAACGTACAAAGTACAAAGGTGCTCCGCGAAGGGCAACTATACATTATTCGCGGCGACAAGACCTATACGATGCAAGGTACCAAGTGCAGATAAACGATTTGGAATTATTATTCGCCCAGCAGCCGGAGATTAGGTTGATGGAGCGCGAATTAGTAAAAGGGCATGGTTCACATGTTCTTTTGACCGGTTTATACGCTTCTGCACGCGCGCTCGCGTTGAGCGCGTCCACGCGACCGTTATTCGTAGTAATGGACAACGAGGATGCGGCACGGTACATGTTTAGCGACTTAAAGTCGCTGACCGCTGGCGCTGAAAGACCGTTAACACTGAAAGACTCTATCTTTTTCTTTCCGCACAGCCAGAAACGCCGTGCGGTAGATGAAGCGGCACAGATACAGAGGACAGAGTGCCTGACAGGGTTATCGGTTACTGGTGACGGGTTACGGGAACCATTAGTGATTGTGACGTATCCGGAGGCGATCGCTGAAGCGGTGCCGAAGAAAGAGGATTTGTCTGCTATCAGTTTTCAATTGAAAGTAGGCCAGGAGATTCAGCAGACCGCAATCGGCAGTCAGTTGTCTGAATTGGGCTTTGAGCACGTAGATTTTGTATTCCAACCCGGTCAGTACGCTATTCGTGGCAGTATAGTGGATATTTACAGTTACAGTCACGACAATCCGTATCGCATTGATTTCTTCGGCGACGAGATTGATTCCATTCGCGAGTTTGACATAGAAGACCAGTTGAGTAAGACCATGTTGGACGAAGCCAACATTGTAGGACCGTCGCACAGCGACTGTAAGACCGCTAACGCTGTAGGATCGGCTGCGCCTGTAGGATCTTCTATCATCGACTATCTGCCCCAAGAGGCGGTGTGGGTGAGCAACGACTGGAAAATCGTGCAATTCAAACTTGACGGCCTAGGAGTACTAAGAAGCCTAGGTAGCATAGAAGAAAGATGCACGATTGAGTTGAACGAGAAGAGCACGTTTGCCACGCATAGTAAGATTGCGTTCGACACCGTCCCGCAACCTGTTTTCCATAAGCAGTTCGATATTCTGACGGACGATTTGAAGAAGCATATTGAGGACGGATATACGATCTATATGTTAGCCGAGCAGCAGAAACAGTTGGATCGTTTGAAAGCGATTTTTGAAGCTCAAGAATCAAACATCTCGTTCATTGGCATCAATGCGGCGCTGCATGAGGGGTTTGTGGATCACAGGTTGAAGATTTGCTGCTATACGGATCACCAGATTTTCGAGCGTTACCACCGTGTAACGATGGCAAGCGAGAATGCCCGTCGTGGCAAAGCGATCATCACGCTGCGAGAGATTAATCAGTTACAAGTGGGTGATTATGTTGTTCACAGCGACCACGGTATCGCTAAGTTCGGCGGCATCGTGACGACGCCTGTCAACGGCAAGCCGCAGGAGATGATTAAGTTGAACTACCGCGACGGAGCGAATGTGTTTGTTAGCATTCATAACCTGCACCGTATCAGCAAGTACAAGGGTCGTGAGGGTTCGGAGCCGACTATTGCCCGCCTGGGTAGCGGTGCATGGGAACGACTCAAGGAGCGGACGAAAGATAAGGTCAAAGAGATAGCACGGGATCTGATTCGTCTCTACGCAACGCGCAAGCAGCAGAAAGGATTTGCGTACTCGCCGGACGGATATATGCAGCACGAGTTAGAGGCATCGTTCATCTACGAAGACACGCCAGACCAGGCAAAAGCAACTGCGGATGTGAAACATGATCTGGAGAGCCCGATGCCGATGGATCGTCTGGTGTGCGGCGATGTAGGGTTCGGTAAGACCGAGGTCGCGATGCGTGCGGCATTCAAAGTAGCAACAGACGGCAAGCAAGTAGCGGTTCTGGTTCCAACCACCGTACTGGCCTTGCAACACTATAACACGTTCCGCGAACGAATGGCGAATATGCCGGTGCGAATTGAGTACCTGAGTCGTTTGAAGAGTGCCAAAGAGGTGAAAGAGATCTTGGCCGATCTGGAAGCCGGCAAGATTGATATCCTTATCGGCACGCACAAGTTGATCGGCAAGAGTGTCAAATGGCACGACTTAGGCTTGCTGATAATTGACGAGGAGCAGAAGTTCGGCGTAGCGGCGAAAGAGAAGTTAAAATCGCTGCGCGCGAACGTGGACGTACTGACACTGACGGCAACGCCTATTCCGCGAACGCTGCAGTTCAGTTTGCTCGGAGCACGAGATCTGAGTATCATGACCACTCCCCCACCCAACCGTTATCCGGTACAGACGGAACTGATTACGGTGGATGATGAGGATATCATTAAGGAGGCTATCGAATTGGAGATGGCGCGCAACGGACAGGTGTTCATTGTCAATAATCGCATTGAGATGCTGCCGCGTATTGAACGACGCATTCATAAACTGGTCCCCGAAGCGCGTATCGTCACCGCACATGGGCAACTGCCGGCAGGGGAAATGGAAGAACGACTGGAAGCGTTCATCAATTATGATTACGATATTTTACTCTCCACGACCATTATTGAGTCAGGAGTAGATATCCCGAACGTGAACACGATACTCATCTTCTCTGCAGACCGTTACGGTTTGGCTGATTTGCATCAGTTACGCGGGCGCGTCGGGCGAAGCAACCGGAAAGCGTACTGCTATTTGATTGCACCGGAGAAAGAGTTACTGACCGAGGATGCACGCAGACGACTGGAAGCGCTGAGCACGTTTGCTGAGTTAGGGGCCGGATTTAATCTGGCGATGCAGGATCTGGACATCCGTGGTGCCGGTAATATGTTAGGCGCCGAGCAGTCAGGATTTATTGCGGATCTCGGATACGAGACGTATCAGCGTATTCTCAACGAAGCTGTGGAAGAGTTGCGCGATGAACTCGCGCTGAATGATGAAAATGGTGACGCTACGCTTAATGATGCTGCCAAGCTGCCTAATGATGCGCATCTTTGGTGTGCGGACAGCCAGTTAGAGACGGATTTGCCGGTATGCTTCCCGAACGACTATATTGAGAACATCAGCGAGCGTATCACTCTCTACCGCGAACTAGACAATCTGCGCAGCGAGGAACAACTGCTGGAATTCCGCAAACGGCTCATTGACCGTTTTGGTACGTTGCCGGAACCGGCTAATGAACTGCTCGACGTGATGCGGCTTAGATGGCTCTGCTGCCGGTTAGGTGTTGAGAAGATACTTCTTAAAGGTGAGCGAATGACCATGTACCTGGTGCAGAACAGAGAGTCGTACTGGCAATCGGAGCAGTTCGGTAATATCATCCAATACGCAGTGACGCGTCCCGAACGGTGCTCGCTGCACGAAGAGAAAGACAAGAAAGGTATTCCGACCGGTCGCCGGTACGTAACGATTACGAATGTCAAGACGATTAACGGAGCAATCACATTGCTATCGAAAATAGAAAGAAACGATATATGAACAACGAAGTTTATCGTGCCTTTACGGCTAAGAAATGTTTTGGAATTATACCGGCGCGATACGCGTCAACCCGTTTTCCCGGCAAGCCGTTAGCGGAAATATGCGGTAAGACCGTGATCAAGCGCGTTTATGAGCAAGCGAGCAAAGCGCTGGACACTGTGCTTGTTGCCACGGACGATGACCGTATCTACGATGCGGTAGAGGCTTTTGGCGGCAAAGTGGTCATGACGCGTCCGGATCATAAGTGCGGTACAGACCGCTGCTTGGAAGCATATCAAGCCATCACCACTCCTTCGTGGCGCGAACAAAACGACACCGACACGATTATCATTAATATTCAAGGAGACGAGCCGTTCATCCAACCCGAACAGATAGAAACGCTGCTGGCGTGCTTCGATAAAGAGGACACACAGATTGCCACATTGGTTCGTCCGTTCACAGACAAAGACAGCCCGGAGGACCTGGAGAACGTGAATACGCCGAAGGTGGATTGGAATAAGGCCACAGGTGAGGCGAAGATGTTCTCTCGCAAAGTGATTGCTTGTTCGGACGGCACGTATTACCGTCACATAGGCATCTATGCTTTCCGCGCGGACGTGCTGGAACAAATCACCCGACTGCCGCAGAGTCCGCTGGAGAAAGAAGAACGCTTGGAGCAGTTACGATGGCTCGAGAACGGATACTGTATCCGAGTCGGCGTGACCGACATACAGACTGTCGGCATTGACACACCGGAGGATCTGGAGAAAGCCATCGAGTGGTACAAATGGAACGGCTAACGCCGTAGTTTAAAGTTGAAAGTTTAAAGTTTAAAGATATTTTATTAACCTAAAAAACACAAACAATTATGGCAAAAGAAAATTGTCCGACTCCGCACATTGGTGCGCAGTACGGTGAGATTGCAAAGACAATGATTATGGCAGGTGACCCGCTTCGCGCCAAACTGATGGCAGAGCGTTTTTTGGAGAACCCTGTTCAAGTAAACAACGTACGTGGTATGTTAGCCTTCACCGGTACATACAAAGGCAAACAAGTGACTGTAATGGGTCATGGTATGGGTATTCCGTCCATCGGCATCTACACCTACGAGTTGTTTAACTTCTACGATGTAGAGACCATCATCCGCGTTGGTTCATGTGGCGCACGTCAGATGTATGTGAACTTGGGTGACCTGGTGATTGCACAAGGCAGCTGCACCGACAGTAACTGGGATGCGCAATACAACCTGCCGGGTCATTATGCACCGATTGCAGACTTTGAGCTCTGCCGCAAAGCCGTTGACTCTGCCGAGAAACACGGATACAAGTACCACGTAGGTAACGTCTTCTCCGCAGATATCTTCTACTGCGAAGACGAGCGTAAGAAAAACTGGACGAAGATGGGTGTGCTGGCAGACGAGATGGAAGCACCGTCGTTGTATATGAATGCCGCACGTGCCGGCAAGAAGGCACTGGTTATCTGCACCGTCAGCGATCATATTCTGACCGGTGAAGCTACCACGGCTGAGCAACGCCAAAACTCGTTCACAAACATGATGGACGTAGCGTTTGACATCATCAGTCAATGAGAAAACAAATCTTATTTTGGGTATTAGCACTTCTGCCCCTGAGCGTTTTTGCTCAGGAGCAGGATGTTAATGCTGCACCCGATACGCTTCAGACCCACCCGTCCGGTGTGTTTACCGGTTTTAGCGGAGGTATGATGATTCACGGTGGATACCTGTTCGCCAATGATCCCACCCGCTTATTCGGCAACACGGCACTTGGCAACGAACAGTACGTGAACGGTTTGCCTACTGCCGGTTTCTGCTTCGGTTTGGGCGGTACGCTCCGCATACATCTGAAGGATCACATTCACTTAGGCGGAGAAGGATTCGTCAGCACAATGCCCCTAATGGAGGGCAGCGGGTCGAATATTCGTATCGGTTGGGGAGGCGCTATGTGCGATGTATATGCCAATTGGGGCAAAGTGCATCCGCTTATCGGCCTCACCATCGGTGGAGGAGCCATGAGACGACTTTATGTGCCCGACACCAATCCAGTCACCTACTCCACGGAGACAGACACCACTATTTATAATGCCAGTTATGTCAAAACGCCTTTCTTCATGATTGATCCTTATGTAGGGATGGAGATTGAGCTCAACAGTCATATGGCACTACTTATTCGCGTTGATTATGCCCTACCGTTCAATACCAAGAATCATGGCTTGACGAAAACGGGGCAAGAGGAACGATGGGAAAGTTTTGTGAGACCTAACGGTCCAAGGCTGTACATAGGAATCATGTTCGGCCGAATGAAAAGAGAATAATTATTAACAACATATACAAAAAGAATGGATAAAAAAACATGGATCGGCTTTGGAATAATAGCCGCAATTATCGTTGGTTTTGCGCTGCTTAACCGCCCGTCTAAAGAGCAGTTAGCCGCACGCCAGCACGTACAAGATTCAATTCGATTAGCTCGGCAGATGGAATACGAGGCGCAACGTATCTCGGATTCTATTCAGGCCACTTTACCCACTATTACCGCAGCTCCGGAGAACGGTGGCATGGTAGCAGCGCCTACTATTACGGAAGAGGAGAATCAATCCCGCCTGCAAGCCATATACGGATCTTTTGCTCCGGCAGCACAGGGAGAGGAACAACTGATCTCACTGGAGAATGAGCATCTGCGCGTCACGCTGACCACGCACGGAGGTGTGCCGGAGAGCGCTCGACTGCTCGAGTATCACGCCAGTGGTGACAGTATCAACCCGCTCTGCCTGTTTGAAGGTGAGGAGAGCGCGATGAACTTTACGCTCATCACTGCCAATAATCGTGTCATTCAAACCAACAATCTGTATTTCACACCCGTTCCCACGGATTCGGCTCATCAGGCCATTCTTCGTTTGGCGACAGACCAGCCGGATGCCTGGATGGACTATGTATATACCTTGTCGGAGGGCTACATGTTACGTCTATCGATTGAGCCGCATAACATGCAAAACGTACTGGCACAGAACATCAACTCGATGGAAATTCAGTGGCGTCAGATTATTCCACAGCAGGAGAACGGACGTAAGTTTGAGGAGCGTTATGCCCAACTGCAATATATGGTCGTTGGCGGAGAGATGGAAAAACTGAGCGAAAGCAAGGATGATGACGAGAAAGAAGCGGCGCGTGTGAAATGGATTGGTTACAAAGATCAGTTCTTCTCCACGGTGCTGATTGCCGATGACGCTTTCAGTTCGTCAGAGTTCCATTCGACCGTTCAACCCAAACACTCGGGATACATCAAGGAGTACCAGACCCGCACCTCTGTGCCGTTTGAAGTAGGTAGCGACGAACCGATCGGTTTGCGTTGGTACATGGGTCCGAACCATTATCATACGCTGAAAGCATACGATGAGGGTGTAGAGAAAGAAGAACGACTTCATCTGAACGAACTCGTTCCGTTAGGCTGGAAGATCGTCAGTTGGATTAACGTCATTCTCGTTATTCCGATGTTCGACCTGTTCATGGGTTGGGGACTGCACATAGGATGGGTGATCATCCTTATGACGCTGGTTATCAAACTGATTATTCTGCCGTTCGTCTTTGTTTCGTACAAATCGAGCGCTAAGATGCGTGCCCTCAAGCCGCAGATAGATGCCATCAACGAGAAATACCCGGCCGATAAGATGCAGGAGCGCCAGCAAGCTACCATGAAACTATACCAGCAAGCGGGTGTAAGCCCGATGAGTGGTTGTTTGCCTATGCTGTTCCAATTCCCTGTATTGATGGCCATGTTCTGGTTCCTGCCTACCGCCATCGAGCTACGTGGCAAATCGCTGCTGTGGGCACCGGATCTTTCGACTTATGACGCTGTCTTCCATTGGAGCACGGAGATTCCGCTCCTGGGCGATCACCTGTCGTTGTTCTGCTTGCTGATGACGATTGTCAATATTGTGTACACATACATCACGATGCAGTCGCAGGCTACAGATCCGAACATGAAGTTCATGAAGTACATGATGTACGCTATGCCGCTGATGTTCCTGTTCATCTTCAACGACTATGCAGCAGGTTTGAGTTTCTACTACCTCATTTCCTTGTTCATCACGATCATGCAAACGATGATCTTCCGTTGGACGCTGAACGACAAGAAAATGCTGGCAGAGATGGAAGAGAACAAAAAGAAGAAAGCCGGCAAACCTCAGTCCGGCTTCATGGCTCGCTTGGAAGCGCTGCAACGCCAGCAGCAACAAATGGCACGCGAGAATGCAAAAAAGAATATGCGCCGATAAGCACCAGTAACACGGGGCGGTTAAGCAGCCGCCTCGTGTACTTGCGAAAGAGATATCTGCTCATCCACTAAGGCCTGTCCGGCAGCGGAGAGCGTTACTCCGTCCTGCTCAAGCAGATCTGTGTAGTGAGCACAAGCCAGCATAGGACTGGTGATATCGATGATATGAACACATTGCGTAGCAGCCAAGCGGAAAAGAGCGAGGTTATACAGTGCGTGTAGATTACGCAAACGCTCAGTCTTACCTCCTAACCAATAAAGGATATTTTTCCGCTCCTGCATCGACATGCCACGTGTTATATGGGCGAAATAGCGATTTTCGTCAATAATAGGCAAGCTGACCAGAACAGGCTCTTGTCCACACGCGCGCGCTTGCGCAATCCTATTTGTATAAAGCGCTTTAAAGGCTACTAAATCGATCTGAGGCTCATGCTGAGCGCTGGGGTCAACGGCGATAGAACGCCAATCAAACTGAAGTACACTCTCAGGTTGAATAAAAATAGTCTTGTCCATAGTTTATATCATTAAGCAGTTAATAGATAGCAATTAGTAATATTAATAATTAAAGGTGCATTGCCAAATAAGCAATTACTACCGGTAACTGTAAGCAATAAAGTGCAACCAGCACGTTTGAACCAATTCGTTTTACAGTTTTCATATGCGTATAATTTTAAAATTGTTAATCGTTTTTAATTGTTTGACGGTGCAAAATTACTGCTTTTTCACAACCCCCGCAACTAATTGTGATTAGTGACTAAAAATAGTGACAAAATCAATAAAAAGGAGACTAAAACATAAATATAGTGACGAAATTCGGACTGTCCCTAATTCGTCACATCACTAAAAGAGACTAAATTATGACTAAAATTCCGACTTCAATGCTCTCCGTTCCGGTGATGCTGCTGCATATATTAGTGCTTCCGGTATTCTTCCTTTGCTTTACTTTGATTTATCAAAGCGAATGGATGGTATCCTTCTTGAGCATGGGATTAGATTCAGGCAGAATGGTATTTAACGTACTTATGCTGATGTGCATTATGATCGGTGTGTTATGTGCCTCGCGAATCCCCATGACGTCCCTACGCAGGCATCTACAGCTGACTTGGTTCCCATATATTCTGTGGTCCTTAGCCGAAGTGGTGGTATTTGCCTGCTTTGCCGCATTGTACATGGCACTGATGTATGGTGACTACGGTTACTTTGCCGCACTAGGCGAATGTTTCTTATTGACCATCGGCACCGTCACCTACCCTTACCTTATTATCACAGCTATTACTTGCGCTACGCATCCGAACGAGAAAGCTGCAGCGGAAGATGACCTCGTGCGTTTTGCAGATAACACAGGTCGGTTGAAGTTGGTTATTGCGAACGATGTTATTTTATATGTAGAAGCGCAAGAGAACTATATAGCCGTTCATTACATGGAGGGAGAGCAGCACAAAGAATACTCGCTGCGCCAATCAATGCGCGGAATAGAGGAACTGATGGACAAACACGGCATTGTGCGTTGCCAGCGCTCCTATTTTGTCAATCCCCGTCACGTGAAAGTGCTACGGAGGGATAAAGAAGGATTTATTCAGGCCGAGTTGGATGTGATAAACAGCAAACCGGTACCTGTTTCTCCCAAGTACTACGAACAATTGAGCAAAATGCTGTAAGCGATTAGCGATTAAGGTTTAGCGTTTAGCGCATTAACAAGCATGCCGCAAGCGGCAAGAATATCCTCACCACGTGAACGACGAATCGTTGTGGTGAGGTTATTTTGTGTCAGATAGTCACGGAACCACTCCATCGTTTTTTCGTTAGATGGCGGGAAGTCACGATCAACGCCCTGATGGAAACGAATGAGATTAATGCGACAATTCAGTCCTTTGAGCAGACGCAGCAGTTCTTTTGCATGCCGCGGCGTATCGTTCACCCCACTCCAGCAGATGTACTCAAAACTAACGCGACGTTGGTGTGACCAGTCGTACTGTTTGAGCAGCGCAATCACATCCGTGATGGACATCAGTTTCTCTGCCGGCATGACCGCAGCCCGTTCAGCTGGGAACGGGTTATGCATCGACACTGCCAAATGGCAATCGCTCTCATCTAAGAAACGCTTCATAGCCGGTATACCTACCGTCGAAACGGTGATACGTTTAGGCGACCAAGTGCAACCGTAATCGGCCGTCATGATCTCCAAGGCACGTAACACGTTGTCTATGTTATCCATCGGTTCCCCTTCCCCCATCAGCACGATGTTCGTGAGATCATCAAAATAAAATATCTGATTGAGAATCTCCGCTGCCGATAAGTGTCCGTGAAAACCAAGTGTACCGGTCATACAAAAACGGCACCCCATTTTGCAGCCGGCCTGAGAAGATACGCAGAGCGTAACACGGTCTTCCTCCGGCAGATAAACGGTCTCAACGAATTGTTCGCCTACGGGAAAGAGATACTTACGTGTGCCATCCACGCTGACTGCTTCGCGAACGGGAGCATAACGGCCGATGGAATAGTGAGCCTGAAGCGCCTCGCGACCTTTGATGGAAATATTCGTCATCTGGTCAAAGGAAGTCACTCGCTGCACATAGAGCCACTGAGCAAGCTGTTTGCCTGCGAACTTCTGCAGTCCAACACTCAGTGCTACTTCCTGCAGTTCAGTCAGAGTCTTTCCTAATAACGCTTCCATGATGTCTTGCCCCTTTTAGCGAAGGTCCTTACGCTTTGTTCTCCAGCATCGTCACATCCATGTGCGGATAAGCGAACGGGAAGCCCTGCGGCGGCAGTTCGGTATAGAATCGCTCCTGAATATCATAGAGCACCTGTCCGTCCCAGAAATCATTGTTCCTTACCCACGCGCGCACGACGAATGTTATGTCGCTGGAATTGAGAGATTTAAGTCCCACAAACGGTGCCGGAATGGCATCCATACGATAGTTGACGGTCGATAACTGGAATTGGGATACACGCAGTTCCTTGTAAAGTTTGTTCATATCCGTATCCGGTTTCAGAATACGGTCATCGCTATCCAAAATAGCGAGGATGGCCTCTTTGCATGCCTTCGCATCCACTCCGTAGGCCACACTCACCTGCCATTCGATACGTCTCAGCGGACGACCGGTGTAGTTGTTGATGGTACCGTTGGACAGAATACCATTCGGCAGAATGACCACCTTATTATCCCTTGTGAGGATCTTGGTGGAGGTTATATTGAGTTCTACCACCACTCCGATATATCCTTGCGCCTCAATAAAATCACCGGCTTTGAAGGGTTTGAATGCCAACAACATGATTCCTCCTGCGAAATTCTGCAGCGTGCCGGACAATGCCATACCCACGGCCATACCTCCGGCAGCCAGTAAGGCAGCTAAGGAAGTGGTATCCACGCCTAATACACCAATAGAAAGGACGATGAAGAGTATCGTCAGCGAGATAGACGCGAAAGAGGTAAGGAACGAAGCAATGGTCGGTTCGGTCTTACGGCGGTCAAACAGACGTTTGAGGGCTCTTTTCACCAAGCGGATAACCCATATACCGATGATATAAATGAGAAAAGCCGCCAATAACTGCAGCCCGAACTGCACTAATCGATCCAATAACACTTGCCAGAACCCTTCGGGATCCGTTTGAGCCATTTCGATCATCTGACGGGCCCCTGCGCGCACGCTGTCAGGCGGCAACAGGTTCTGCTGCACCTCTTCGGTCAGTGCCGTTAAGTCTTGTTGAAGAAGAATCATACTTATCTTATTCTATCTGCGGCACGCACTAATGCTTCATCTTTGAGAATCGCACGCGTAGCCATGGATGTTAACACAAAGCAAACCAAAGGGATCGAAGCCCACGGCAGTATATGCCACTCCACTCCCTCGATACTAACGGAAGCCAGCCATACATAGATAGCCAACACACCGTAATAACCCAAACACAGCAGAATGGAGAATATATTCAATCGTGCTTGCAGCGAACGTTTTTTGTAGAGGAAGATATCTACTAAAGCCAGTAAGGGGATGAGCACGGAGATCACCAATAATCCCGCCAAACCGTTCAGCTGCACGGGTGCAGCACCTTCGACCGGCATCACATCCTTGAAGCCCGTGGCGCTCAATTGCCACATACGTTGCACTTCTGCGTTCTCCGGCGTATCAAATTGCAACACTGGTACAAAACACAGCGTGACACCCAAGGCCACTACCAAAAACAAATACAGAGTTTGAATGCGTTGAATCATAAAACCATTTACAATTTAGTCAGGAACACTTTTCCCATGTACCATTTAGTTTTTCATTGCTTCTTCGAGCGTAGCACACTTGTCTCCGTGCGCATTGACCCAGCCTATTTGGCGGGCAGGGTTACCGACCATCAGTGCATACGCCGGCACATCTTTGGTAACCACCGAACCGGCTCCAATAAGGCAGTACTCGCCTAAGGTATGCCCGCACACGATGGTAGCATTCGCTCCCACGGATGCACCGCGTTTAATGATCGTATCGCGGTACTCATCCTTACGGCTAACGGCAGCGCGAGGATTGATGACATTAGTGAACACCATCGACGGGCCGAGGAACACATCATCTTCACATTTGACACCCGTATAAACGGACACATTGTTCTGAATCTTGCAGTTACGTCCCAGCACTACATTCGGAGAGATCACTACGTTTTGTCCGATGTTACAATCTTCACCGATAACGCAGTCCTTCATAATGTGACTAAAATGCCAGATCTTGGTTCCTTTGCCTATTTGGCAGCCCTCGTCCACGTAGGACGACTCATGTACAAAATAATCAGCCATGGATGCAGTTAATTAAAAGAAGTAACGAATAATATCATTGCCGTTCGCATAGATCAAGAGTGCAATCAGCACCCAGAAACCGACTTCATTCGCTATCTCCAGGAACTTATCGCTCGGTTTTTTACGGGTGATCATCTCTACCAGCAGGAAGAGAATGTATCCTCCGTCCAGAGCAGGGATAGGCAGGAAGTTCATGAATGCCAGCGCGATACTGAGGAACGCAGTCATTGACCAGAAGCCCGGCCAACTCCAGTAATCAGGGAACATACTTCCGATGGCACCGAAACCGCCTACCGATTGCGCTCCTTCTTTGGTGAAGATCAGCCGCATCTGCGTCACGTAGGCCACCAATACATCCCAGCCGTTTTTAATGCCGACCGGAATAGCTTGCCACAAGGTATAATCCGTGTGCTCGTACTGCGGATGATAGACCGGCGCTACGCCGAGCACACACTGGTCACCCAGGAACACACGCGCCGTCTGCGCTTCGCCGGCACGATAATAGTCAATATCAATCGAATCGCACGGATGGTGTTGCAGCTCTTGCGAGAGGATGCTGAAGCACGGGGTCTCTACTCCGGCGACCGCTACGATACTATCCCCTTTCTGCAGTCCTGCGAAAGCCGCAGCGCTCTCCGGAAGCACGGTATCAATCACATTTGGAATCCACTCGGTGACCAGTTCCAATGATTTTTTCTTATAATTATCATCCGCACGCGACTTCTCCCGTTCGACTTTATCATGTGCATTCGTCTGCGCCAAGAAGCGTTGCGCAAGGTCTTCGGACATCATCAAAGACACAGTGTCCGTGCCACGCAGCACTCTCACGTCGCGTTTACCCTGGATAATGAGCATCTGCAGAATATCTCCGCGCACCTCAGGTTCTACGCCATCGATGGTTAGAATCTTATCCTGTTGTTGAAAACCCTCATCAATCAGTATCTGCGAATACCACAAGCCGTTCTCTGAGTTACGTAACGGCAGTTTGTCGCTTCCCCAATGCCAGAAAAGCATGATAAAAATCAGCAGTGCACTGATAAAGTTCACCAATATACCGCCCAAGATAATAAGCATTCGCTGCCACACGGGCTTGGAACGGAATTCCCATGGTTGCGGTTCGGAAGCCAAATCTTCCGTTTTGTGCGTCTCATCCACCATTCCTGCGATAGCGCAGTAACCACCGAACGGAAGCCAACCCAAGCCCCACTCGGTACTCTCCGGATGTTTGGCCCATTCCTCATCCGCATTCTTGGCAAACAACTTCACGTGCCATACGCCATCGTATTTCTTTATTCTAACCAGGCTGAACCAGGGGTTGAAGAACATATAGAATTTCTCCACACGCACTTTGAACAAGCGCGCAAAAGCGAAGTGCCCGAGTTCATGCACAAAAACCAGGAATCCCAGGGCTAAAAATAACTGTACAATTCGAATAATCATAATAAACTCTCAGCGAGGCGACGAGCTGCCGCATCACTATTTACGTAATCTTCATAAGTCGGCTTGGCGATGAAGTTCGCCTTCGCCATTGTTTCATTGATAATATCGCTCATCTGCAAGAACCCGCAGCGACCTTGCCGGAAAGCGAGGTTAACCACCTCATTCGCAGCATTGAGCACGCAAGGCATGTTGCCGCCTCTGCGCATTGCTTCATAAGCGAGTGCAAGGTTCGGGAAGCGTTTCAGATCCGGCTGTTCGAACGTGAGACTCTGCAGCGCGAACAAGTCTGCGCGCGGGAAGTCACTGGCCAAGCGCTCCGGGAAAGAGAGGGCGTACTGAATCGGCAGCCGCATATCCGGTGCACCGAGTTGCGCTTTGATGGCGCCATCGGTGAACTGCACAGCCGAGTGAACGATAGACTGCGGATGAACGAGCACTTGTATCTTCTCTACCGGCACGCCGAAGAGCCATTTGGCTTCAATCACCTCAAAACCTTTGTTCATCATCGATGCGGAGTCGATGGTAATCTTCGCGCCCATTTCCCAGTTAGGATGCTTGAGTGCATCCGCCGCCGTAACGCTTCGCATCTGTTCGAGCGTGAACGTACGGAACGGTCCGCCGGAAGCAGTAAGAAGAATCTTCTCTATCTCGCATTGGTCTTCGCCCACCAGGCTCTGGAAAATAGCACTGTGTTCGCTATCAACCGGCAGAATAGGTGTATGGAACTGAGTAGCCAAGTCACAGATGATCTCTCCGGCCACGACGAGCGTCTCTTTGTTCGCGAGCGCAATCGTCTTACCGGCTTTGATGGCTTCTATTGTCGGACGCAGACCTGCGTAACCGACCATCGCCGCTACCACGACGTGAATAGATGGCATCGTCACCACCTCGGCGATTGCATCGGCACCTGCCCACACTTTGATGGGCAAATCAGCCAGAGCGTCCCGCAGCGGTTCATATAAGCTCTCGTCGGCTATACACACCACTTCCGGATGAAACTCCCGCGCTTGCGCAATCAGCTTATCGATACTTCGATGCGCACAGATCGCATAAACGCTATAGCGGTCGGGATACGCGCGAACAACCTCCAGCGTCTGCGTACCTATCGAACCGGTGCTTCCTAATATACAAAGTTGTTTTACCATGCAATCACTTCTTGGAAGTTAACAAACTGTCCGGACTCCCATAACTCAAATATCAAGTCATGCTCTCCATCCGTCACGGCAATCGCATCACCGGCCTCGACCATGGTACCCTGCGGTTTGAGGACTCTCGCCACACGACGATAGACAGCGGTGTACGCACCGGACTGCAGCACCACACTGAACGTATTATCCATCATCCGTTCCGCGCTGACCACTGTTCCGCGTGCTACCGCTAACACCGGCTCGTTCTTGGCGGTGCGAATAGTGGTACCGTATATGTGCTGATCCGGCCGAGCCGATTGCATAATAGCCCCACGGACGGGACGGTATAACTGACGCACATTGCGGTTCGTCGTGTTGTCAAACAACTGCAAGCGGTCGCGCTCTTTCTGCTCGTACTGAGCGATGAAAGCATCCGTCGCCGAGTTACGCTGCTCTAATATCTGCGCACGCTCCACCAGTTCCAGCGAATCGAGACTCTGCACACTATCTGACTGGATGTCTCCCGCCGTCAACTGCTTAATCACATCAAGATACTGACGCTGAACACTCATACTCGTTTGCAACGAGTCAATGCGCGCGGACTCTTGAATGAGTTGCTGACGGATACTCTCGCTATACCCCGGCAGAATATTGCGAATAGGCGTATAGACGATCAGCGCGGACAGCAGAATGATGAGCGCTACGATAGAGAGCGTGATGACGCTGATGGCGCCAAGCGTACTGACGCGAAGGTGAAACACCTCGCGCAGCGTGACGTCATCGAGCATCGCCAAACGATATTTTCTTCTTTTGTTTGCCATTACAAGATCGTGCAACCTGCACAGGGCTTGAGTTGTTTGAAGAAGTCATTACCCTTGTCATCCACGAGGATGAATGCCGGGAAGTTCTCTACTTCAATCTTCCAAATAGCCTCCATTCCGAGTTCCGGATACTCCACACATTCGATGGACTTGATGTTATTCTGCGCTAAAATAGCTGCCGGACCACCGATCGAACCGAGGTAGAATCCTCCGTGTTTCTGACAAGCGTTCGTCACGTCAATCGAGCGGTTACCCTTCGCCAGCATGATGAGCGAACCGCCGTGATCCTGGAACTCATCTACATACGGATCCATACGACCGGCTGTCGTCGGCCCCATCGAACCGCAAGCCATGCCTGCCGGAGTCTTGGCCGG
>JAFPNK010000078.1 GCA_017401985.1 Paludibacteraceae bacterium
ACCCGATCTACCTCGGTTTGCCGAAGGAGATCAAGGTGGAGACCAAATCGGAGCGTAATGCTAACCCGCTCGTAATGCTCGAGAGTGCAGACAAGCAGTTGCTTGGCCAAGTATGCGCTAAGATCCGCTCGTTCCGCAAACCGGAGCCGTATAAGGGTAAGGGTGTTAAGTTCCAAGGTGAAATCGTTCGTCGTAAAGCTGGTAAGTCGGCTGGTAAATAATTAGAAAGGAAACAAGTTTATGATTAAGAAAATCGCACGTCGCCTTAAGATTAAGGCATCTATCCGTACCAAAGTGTCCGGTACTGCAGAGCGTCCGCGTCTGACCGTGTTCCGTTCTAACAGCCAGATTTACGCTCAGGTGATCAATGACCTGGAGGGTAAGACCCTGGCAAGTGCATCGTCGCTTGCTATCAAGGACAAAATGACAAAGACCGAGAAAGCCGCTGAGGTAGGCAAACTGATTGCTGCAGCCGCTATCAAGGCCGGTGTAAACGAAGTAGTTTTTGACCGTAACGGATACCTCTATCACGGTCGTGTTAAATCACTCGCAGACGCTGCACGTGAGGCAGGTCTCAAATTCTAATAAGTACAGATATGCAACGAGTTAAAACAACACAGGACCTCGAGCTCAAGGAGCGTCTGGTCGCAGTCAACCGCGTAACGAAAGTTACCAAGGGTGGACGTACATTCACATTCGCAGCTATCGTAGTTGTTGGAAATGAAGATGGTATTGTAGGTTACGGTCTGGGTAAGGCTGGTGAGGTTGCAGCTGCTATGCAGAAGGCTACCGAGGCAGCAAAGAAGAACCTGATCCAAGTGCCTGTTCTGAAGGGAACTATCCCTCACGAGCAGTTCGCTAAGTTCGGCGGTTCACAAGTGTATATCCAACCTGCTACGCACGGTACCGGAGTTAAGGCCGGTGGCGCTATGCGTGCGGTACTGGAGTCCGCTGGTGTGCACGACGTGTTGGCTAAGTCCAAAGGTTCGTCTAACCCCCACAACCTCGTTAAGGCTACTATCCAGGCTCTGGCCGAACTGCGTGACGCACGCACCGTGGCTCAGAACCGTGGCGTAAGCCTCTCTACAGTGTTTAATGGTTAATAAATTCTTCTACAACTATGGCAAAGATTAAAATTCAACAAGTACGCAGTACTATCAAATGTCCGAAGGTGCAGAAGGAAACCATGACTGCACTCGGCCTGCGTAAGATGAACGCAGTCGTTGAGCACGAAGCTACACCCGCTATCCTGGGTATGGTGGAGAAGGTAAAGCACCTTGTTAAAGTTATTGACTAATCCTAAAATTGTATTATCATTATGGAATTGAATAATCTTACCCCTGCAGCCGGTTCTGTAAAGACCGCAAAGCGTGTCGGACGTGGCGCAGGTTCGGGCCTGGGTGGAACTTCCACACGTGGTCACAAGGGTGCTAAATCGCGCTCCGGTTACAGCAAGAAAATCGGTTTCGAAGGTGGTCAGATGCCTATGCAACGTCGTCTGCCGAAATTCGGTTTCAAGAACATCAACCGTGTGGAGTACAAAGCTATCAACCTCTCTACGCTGCAGGCACTCGCTGAGGCTAAGAAGCTGGAGAAGATCGGCTTGATCGAACTGCACGAGGCTGGTTTCATCTCCAAGACCCAACTCGTTAAGATCCTGGGTAATGGTGAGCTGAAAGCTAAACTGACCGTTCAGGCTAACGCTTTCTCCAAGAAAGCAGAAGAGGCTATCACCGCTGCCGGTGGTACCGTAGAAAAGATCTAATGTTAAATCGTTATGAAGTCTTGTGCAAGTCGAGTGAAAGCTCGCTTTCGCAACTCGACGAAGCCAAGACTCCAGATTAAACGAAGTTTAATATGAAATTTATAGAAACATGTAAGAATATCTGGAAGATCGAAGATCTCCGCAACCGACTGCTGACCACGCTTCTGTTCGTGCTCATCTATCGTTTCGGTTCGTTCGTCGTTCTGCCGGGTATTGACCCCGCTGCTTTCGACGCTATGAAAGGGCAGACAGCAGGCGGTCTGATGGCGTTGCTGGATATGTTCTCCGGTGGAGCGTTCTCGCATGCGTCCATCTTTGCGCTGGGTATCATGCCTTACATCTCTGCATCTATCGTAATACAGCTGCTGTCTATTGCAGTGCCGTATTTCCAGAAGATGCAGAAAGAGGGTGAGTCCGGACGTCAGAAGATGAACCAGATCACGCGCTATTTGACTGTACTCATTTTGCTCTTCCAGGGTCCGAGTTACCTCATCAACCTGGCTAACCAGATGCGTTCTGCCGGCCAGTCGATTGAGTTAGGCTTCGGTTCGCCTCAAGCAGCGTGGTTCACGATCTCATCAACGATTCTCCTTTGCGCAGGCTCCATGTTCGTCATGTGGCTGGGAGAGCGTATCACCGACCGCGGTATTGGTAACGGTATTTCCTTTATCATCCTCATCGGTATCATCGCTCGCCTTCCGGGAGCATTGTTGCAGGAGTTCACCAGCCGTCTCGCTGATAGCGGCGGCGGTCTGATCATGTTCCTGCTCGAGATCGTTATCCTGATCCTCGTGGTAGCTTTTGCTGTCATGCTGGTACAGGGTACACGTCGTATTCCGGTGCAATACGCTAAGCGTATCCAGGGTAATAAGCAATATGGCGGTGTGCGTCAGTACATTCCTCTTAAGGTCAATGCTGCTAACGTAATGCCGATCATCTTTGCACAAGCTATCATGTTCATTCCTATCGCGTTCATCGGTTTCCGCGGTAACAGCGAACCGAGTGCATTCACGATGGCGTTCATGAACAACGATGGTTTCTGGTACAACCTCGTATTCGCACTGCTGATTATCGCCTTCACCTATTTCTACACCGCTATCATCATCAATCCTGTCCAAATGGCAGAGAACCTGAAGTTGAATAACGGATTCATTCCGGGTGTAAAACCGGGTAAGAAGACGGCTGAGTATATCGACACCATCATGAGTCGCATCACGTTGCCGGGTTCGATCCTGCTCGCGCTCATCGCCATCCTGCCGGCGTTCGCACGTCTGCTGAATGTGCAAGTGGGCTTCGCGCAGTTCTTCGGCGGTACATCCTTGCTCATCATGGTGGGTGTTATACTGGATACTTTGCAGCAGATTGAGAGTCACCTGCTGATGCGTCACTACGACGGATTCTTTGATTCCGGTATGCGCATCAAAGGCCGCTCCGGTGCTATGGCCTACTAATTCGCGCGTTAGATGATTTTTCTCAAGACTGACGAAGAAGTAGAGCTGATGCGGGCAAGCAACATCCTGCTTGGTAAGACTTACGCCGAAGTGGCGAAAGCTATCAAGCCGGGTGTTACTACCGCCCAACTGGATAAGATAGCCTACGAGTTCATCATGGACAACGGCGGTCGTCCTGCCTGCCTGGGTTACGAAGAGTACCCTGCCACCCTCTGCACCTCGGTGAATGAAGTGGTGGTTCACGGGATTCCGTCTGACAAGGTAGTGCTCAAAGAAGGCGACATCGTCTCCATCGACTCGGCGATCGAACTGAACGGCTGGATGTCTGACAGCGCTTATACTTTCCCGGTAGGGGAGGTTTCACCTGAAGTGATGAAACTCCTTCGTACTACGAAAGAGGCCCTTTACCTCGGTATTGAGCAGGCTGTCACGGGTCACCGCCTCGGCGACATCTCGTTCGCCATCCAGAACCACTGCGAACGTGCCGGCTACGGCGTGGTACGCGAGTTCGTGGGACACGGAATCGGACGCGAGATGCACGAGGATCCCGAGGTGTGCAACTACGGACGTCGTGGCAACGGTATAGTCCTTAAGTCAGGAATGACGATGGCTATCGAACCGATGATCACACTCGGACGCCGCAATGTACTCATCGAGGATGACGGATGGACAGCGCGTACTATCGACCGCAAACCCGCCGCACATTATGAGTTATCCGTGTGCGTGCGAAACGGCAAGGCGGACATCTTATCCACCTTTGACTACATCAAAGAAGTTTTGGGAGACAGATTTATCTAAAATCATCTAAATAACAATAACGTATGGCAAAACAAGACAGCATTGAAGTGGACGGAACGGTAGTTGAGGCATTGTCCAACGCTATGTTCCGCGTGCAACTCGAAAACGGGCCGCTCATCATCGCCCACATCTCCGGCAAGATGCGTATGCACTACATCAAGATCCTCGCCGGTGACCGTGTCAAGGTGGAAATGAGTCCGTACGACCTCACCAAAGGAAGAATCTCCTTCCGCTACAAGTAAGTATTAACTACTAAACAAAAAACACAGTACAACAATGAAAGTACGTGCATCTATCAAGAAGCGCAATGCGGACTGCAAAATCGTACGCCGCAAAGGGCACTTGTATGTAATCAACAAGAAGGATCCTAAAATGAAAATGCGTCAAGGATAAGCGTAATTTTTAATTAGAATCAACATCTTCTTTAAATCAATTATTTATTTAACAAAATTATCCTTAGTTTTAAATTATGGCTATAAGAATTGTCGGTGTAGATATACCGCAAAACAAATGTGGCGAAGTCAGTTTGACTTATATCTACGGAATAGGTCGTTCAAGCGCAAAGAAAATTCTCGCTGAGGCCGGTGTAGACCCTACCCTCAAAGTAGAGAATTGGACGGATGACCAAGCAGCTAAAGTCCGTGAGATCATCGGTGCTAAATACAAAGTAGAAGGTGATCTTCGTTCGGAAACACAATTGAACATCAAGCGTTTGATGGATATCGGTTGTTACCGCGGTGTTCGCCACCGTATCGGTCTTCCTGTTCGTGGACAGAGCACAAAGAACAACGCTCGTACCCGTAAGGGACGTAAAAAGACGGTTGCTAACAAGAAAAAAGCAACAAAGTAAAATAACCGTTAGTATTAACAACCAAATTATTATCTATCAATTATGGCAAAGAAAGCTATTGCAGCTAAGAAGCGCGTAGTGAAGATTGATGGCGTTGGCCAACTTCACGTGATGTCTTCTTTCAACAATGTTATCGTTACGGTTGCTAACGGTGATGGCCAAGTTATCAGCTGGTCTTCCGCTGGTAAGCAAGGCTTCCGTGGCAGCAAAAAGAATA
>JAFPNK010000079.1 GCA_017401985.1 Paludibacteraceae bacterium
ATCATCGAGGACGTTGCACATGTACTGCATAGAGTTCGCCCAACTGCGATACTCCGCATCGTTATTATGCGCAATACAATGCTCGAAGAAGGCATTCTCTATCTTCTCCGCGATCAGGTTATTCCGCACATCCTGCGTAAACCCACCTTTCGTATTGCGATAAATGATCATATCTTCGTGTTTTTCTTACTCTTCTTGGGGAACTTCTTCTAATTGAAAACTTTCCACTTTCACTGTTTTGCCATTTGCTAACTCGCAGATATATTGACTTATTCTATCCTCGAAGGTAGTATAGTCTTTGACAGTCACTTTCTGCTTCTCTCCTTCGTCATTTTTCCAGATAGCTACATCTCCGGGCAAAAACTCTGCACCATTAGCAAGAACTGTGTCGTGGATGGAATTAGGATTGACTTGTTTATAGATCGCTTCTGCATGATTGGCTATACTCGCAATGGTTTTGCCAAATGCATAAAAGAAAATAGATCCAAGGAGTACCTCTAAAGCAGAAGCAAGTCCTGACCAGTCAAATACAAGGTCATTCGGGTGATCATAACTGCCGGTATCGTGGAACGATGACCAAATGATGATTATTGAGGCAATAATACCAATGACTAAAACGATTCCCGATACTGTTTCCAAGGTTTTTCCGGCTTTACTATTTAAAACCGATTTCTTTCTGTCAACCATAATACTTGTGTTTTAGTGCGCAAAATTACTAAAAAAATCTCATATATGCAAATTTATTTGAGATTTTTCAGCAGTTTTTCCATCTCGGGTAGGGGAGGGAGGTAGCCTTGTGAACAGTTCCAGACGAGGTGGTTCGTGTAGCCTTTGCATTCGTCTTCGAAATGGAAGCCGAGTTTAGCGAAATGGTAGGCTTCGACGACCGTGCGCGAGCGGTTGTCGCCGTGCAGGCAGTGGACGATGATGTGCGAGCCGTCGCGGTCGTATTCAGCCAGTTTGGCAACCGCTTGAAGCACGATGTTTAAGTCCATCGGGCGTTCATCGGTGGGGAACCAATCGAAGGTGGCGCCTTTGGATAGGATGGCATCGATCACCTCGGGCTCGCGGTACATACACACGTTTATGACGTGTTTCGTGTTCTCGGTAAAAGTCCATTTGTTGTTGATCTCATCCAGCGTCAGGAACGGACGCGCAGTGATGTTGGCAAAGGTGTAGTCTGTGATTTGCATAGTTGCGTTTTTTTTAAATTCGCTGCAAAGATAATACTACATTTCACTTTTTCCAAATTATTTTGCAAAAAAATGCAAAAAAACCGGATAGAACGTAAGGTGACAAACGAATAAAGAACGCACGTGTGTACGCGCGTTCTTTATTTTGTCTAGGCGGCTAGATGACTAGGCGGCTAGACTACTAGACTACTAGACTACTAGACTACTAGTTTATCCTCCAAAGTTGTCAAATCTAATATCCTGATCATCAACTCCAAGAGAGTGCAAGAGATCCAATACCGTTTTTGCCATCATAGGAGGACCGCAGAGGTAGTACTCGATGTCTTCCGGTGCTTCGTGTTGCTTCAGATAGGTGTCGCCCATTACCGGTGCAATAAAGCCCGGGGTGTATTTTACGCCCAGTTGGTCTGCCTTCGGGTCCGGACGGTCCAACGCGAGGTGGAAATGGAAATTCGGGAACTCCTTCTCCAACGCGAGGAAATCCTCCAGGAAGAAGACCTCGTCGATAGCACGTGCGCCGTAGAAATAGTGCATCTGACGGTCGCGGCAGTTGCGGGTCTTGAGCATGTGCATGATCTGCGCACGCAGCGGAGCCATACCGGCACCACCACCGACCCAGATCATCTCCTTCTTGCTGTCATAGACAGGTCGGAACTCACCGTAAGGACCGCTCATGCGTACTTTGTCGCCCGGTTTGAGCGAGAAGATATACGTGGAAGCGATACCACACGGCACATCCATGAACTCAGGTCCGTTCGGGCACTGCTCTTTCGGTTTGAAAGGCGGCGTAGCGATGCGGACGGTGAGGGTGATGATGTCACCTTCGTCGGGGTAGTTAGCCATGGAGTACGCACGTACGGTGGCCTGGGTGTTCTTCTGTTTGAGTTTGAAGAGGCCGAACTTCTCCCATGCGGGCAGATAGAGGTCGCCGATGAGGGATTTGTCGAAGTCGTTGTAGTCGAGGTCGTACTCTGGGATGATGATCTGCGCGTACGAGCCCGGTTCGAAGTTCATGTGCTCGCCCGGAGGCAGTTGCACCTTGAACTCCTTGATGAAGGTAGCGACGTTCTTGTTGGAGATGACTTCGCACTCCCACTCCTTGACGCCGAGTACGGCTTCGTCCACCTTCATGGTGATGTCTTCTTTGACTTTGACTTGGCAGCCGAGACGCCAGCCTTCTTTCTGCTGCTTACGCGAGAAATGGACGGTCTCGGTCGGCAGTATCTCACCGCCGCCGCTGAGTACCTGGCACTTACACTGACCGCACGAACCCTTACCACCGCAGGCAGAAGGCAGGTGCACGCCGGCTTCGCCGAGTTGGCTCAGCAGGGAGCCGCCGGCAGCCACGTCGTACTCTTTGTCGCCGTTGATGGTGACTTTGACGTTGCCGGAGGAAACGAGGTATTTCTTAGCTACCAACAGGATGGTAACCAACAGGAGTATTACTACTAAGAATACTGCGATTGCAATTAAAATAGCTTGTACATTCATAATGGTATCCTCCTATTTTAGAAATTCAGTCCGCTGAAGCACATGAAGGCGAGGGCCATCAGACCTACAGTGATGAAGGTGATACCCAGACCCTGCAAGGGCTTCGGAACATCGTTATACTCCATTTTTTCACGAATACCTGCGAGGCAGACGATGGCCATAAACCATCCGATACCGGAACCGAGCGCGTAGAAGAACGCGTCGCCGAAACCGGTGATTGCCTTAGCGTCTGTAGCCGGCAGGCCGATACGCTGCTGCATGAAGAGCGAGCCACCCATGATGGCGCAGTTCACAGCGATCAGCGGCAGGAAGATACCGAGGGAAGCGTACAGCGACGGGCTGAACTTCTCCACGATCATCTCCACGAGTTGCACGATAGCGGCGATGACGGCGATGAAGAGGATGAAACTGAGGTAACTCAGATCCACGCCATCCATCAGCGCACCCGGACCCAACACATATCTTTGCAGCAGGTAGTTAACCGGCAGGGTGACGATGAGCACGAAAGTAACGGCTACGCCGAGGCCTGCAGAGGTCTTCACATTCTTCGATACTGCCAGGTATGAACACATACCGAGGAAGTACGCGAAGATCATGTTGTCCGAGAAGATCGAACGAACAAATAAATTCAATGCATTATCCATTACTTAGCCTCCTTATTATTATAAGCTCTGTGAGCCCAAATTACACAACCTACGAGAATAAGCGCCATAGCGGGCATAAGCATCATACCACAGTTCTCATAACCAGCCTCGTACCAGCTCTTCGGGATGATTTGGAAACCGAGGAGTTGTCCGGCACCGAACAGTTCGCGCACGAACGCTACGATGACGAGGATGATAGCGTATCCCAGACCGTTGCCCAGACCGTCGAGGAACGAATCCCACGGTTTGTTGGTCATGGCGAAGGCCTCGAGACGACCCATGAGGATACAGTTGGTGATGATGAGGCCGAGGTAGACAGAGAGTTGCATAGCCACATCGTATGCGAACGCTTTGAGCACTTCGCTCACGAGCGTTACGAGCGCTGCTACCACTACCAGTTGCACGATGATACGTACGCGCATCGGGATCGTATTACGAATAAGCGACACGATCACGTTCGCCATAGCGACGATAATCGTCACAGCGATACCCATCACGAGGGCAGGCTTGAGTTGTACTGTCACGGCGAGTGCCGAACAGATACCCAGAATCTGCACAACGACAGGGTTATTGGCGTTAAGAGGACCCAGAAGGGTTTCTTTAGTCTTCTGCGATAACATTGTCTGCCTCCTTTTCTTCATTAGTTTCTACATTCTCTTCTACTACCGGCACGTCGTTGAGGAACTCAGCGTAGTTCTTCATCTCCTCCTCGAGCATCTTGCTGACACCTTCAGAAGTGATGGTAGCGCCGGAAACGGCATCTACTTGCTCTTGTCCTTCCGCTTTCTTGCCGGCTTTGAGCACAGCTACCGATACCACTTCGTTAGCGGCATTGCGGATATGCTTGTTCTCAAACTGGCTACGGAACTCTTTCTCAACGATCTTAGCACCCAGACCCGGAGTCTCACCTTCGTGGTTGAAGTTAACGCCCCAGATGGTGTTCTTGTCCTCGTCGAGTGCAAGGTAACCACCGATGCCGCCCCACAGACCCTTACCGGCCAGCGGCAGCACATATTTGGTAGCACCGTTGAGGGAAGCTACGTACACTTCTTTGCCGTTCTTCAACGTAATGGTGTCCGTCATGAGGGACATATACACCTCAGCGGCATCGCCTTGGATAGAGTCCACTTTGAGTGCACCGAGGATCTGTTTCTGCTTGTCGAGCAGCACGTTCTTGTCCTTACGCTCCTGGAGCGCTGAACTGACTACTGCCAGAAGAACAGCTACGATCACTACTACCACCGTCATATAGACGAATGTGTAGATATTTGAATTGGTATTCAGTTTCATAGCTTCACCTCCCTTTTAGCACGATTATTAATGTTAACTTGCACTACGCACCAGTCGATGAGCGGAGCGAAGGCGTTCATGAGCAGGATAGCCAGCATCATTCCCTCCGGATAACCCGGGTTGAGCACGCGCACGAGCACAGCCACCAGACCGATGAGGAAGCCGTAGATCCATTTACCGCACTCGGTACGAGCCGACGTCACAGGATCGGTAGCCATGAACACGGCACCGAATGCGAAACCGCCGCTGACGAGGTGCATGTACCACGGGTACTGCGCCACGAGATTGGACTCGGCACCGAAACGGTTGAACAGGAACGCTGTCAGACCACCGCCGACAAAGACTGCCAGCATCGTCTTCCAGCTGGCTACACCGGTAGCAATGAGCAACGCAGCACCGAGCAGGATAGCCCACAGACAGGTCTCACCAACCGAACCCGGAATCAGACCGTTCGCCATGTCCCAGAACGACTGCTGAACCTCCGAACCCGTAGCCATTTGTGTCAACGGAGTAGCGCAGGTGTAACCCTCTACCAGACCGCCGTCCCAGCCCCATGTGCCGCCGTCACGAACGAACATCTTATCGCCCGTCATCGAACTCGGATATGCAAAGAACAGGAACGCACGCGTGATCAGTGCTACGTTGAAAATATTGTATCCCGTTCCACCGAACACCTCTTTGGCGAAGATGACAGCGAATGCCACAGCGATCGCTACTTGCCACAGCGGCGTGTTAATCGGCACAATCAGCGGGATGATAAATCCGGTTACTAAAAATCCTTCCGCTACCTCTTCATGCTTGATCTGCGCAACGGTGAACTCAATACCCAGACCGACTACGTACGCTACGATGAGGTAGGGCAGTACAGCCAGTGCACCGAAACCGAGTGCTTTCCACCACAACGCGCATGTCAGACCGGCTGCCAACTGACCGGTAGCCAGCAAGTGCTGATAACCGACGTTGAACATACCGAACAGCAACGCAGGAATGAGCGCGATGACCACGAGAATCATCGTACGCTTCGAGTCGCGACCGTCGTGAATATGACTGCCGTTGCGTTTAGCGGTGGTATTGGGCGTGAACAGGAAGGTATCAAAGGCGTCGTAGAACGAGCTCAACTTAGCGAACTTACCGCCTTCCTCGAAGTTCTTACCGAACTTCTTCCAAAATTGATAGAACTTCTTCATCACTCAATCTCCTTTTTTAAATTGTCCAGCGCTTCGCGAACGATAGCCTGCACCGGTAATTTGGACGTGCAGACAAACTCGCAGAGTGCAAAATCTTCCGGAGCCACTTCGTATGCTCCCAAAGCCTCCATGCGGTCAATATTACCCGCAATCATAGCCTTGATCAGATACTCAGGGTAGATGTCCATCGGGAACACGCGGTCGTATTCGCCGCTCACGATGATGGCACGACGACCACCTTTGATTCGTGCATCCCACGGATAATGTTTCGGACCGAACAGCCACTTGGTGAAGCAGTTGTCCAGCATCTTGGCAGGATCGGTACAGCCGGCGTTGAAGTCTTTGAATCGCGGCCACATCCAACCCATGAACTCCGCTTTCTCTGAACCTTCGTCCAGCACGGTGAACTGGTTGTCATAAACCGAGATCATCTCGTTCAGGTCAATCTGACGACCGCTCAGCACGTTGCCGGCGATGTAACGGCACGGACACTCGGTGTGCACGTTGCTCGTCAGAATAGCCGACACAGGCATGCCTGGCAGCACGTTGTAGTACTGACGACCGTATGCCAACGGACCCGTGAGCGCCACTTTCTTCTGATAATCGACAATGCCCTTCTGGAACAGACGGCCGATGATAGCCAGATCCTGGATGTTCACCGTGAACACCGTCTCACCCTTCGCCAACGGCGCGAGGTTGTTCAACTGTACACCTACGTTGCCTGCCGGATGCGGACCCGCTACTTCGTACAGCGTGCAGTCCTTCAACTCTCTAAACTCGGTCGCACGAGCTCCGGCTTTGATACCGATGAACACCGGTGCGAGCTTACTGAGTGCACTAACTGCTGCCTGCAATGTCGGCAGCTGACCTTTCAGCACGAACTCATAGTTCGGCGCAGCGGGAGCGCTGTCAAAACTCGAGATGAAGATGGCGCGCGGAGTCTTGTTCGGCAACGCGATGCAGTCGTACGGACGCTGCTTGAGCAATGCCCACAGACCCGACTTCAAAAGCAAGGCCTTTACATTCTCCATTGTGCAATCTCCAATCTCAAATCGCTCATAACTGAGCGCTGCGTCTGCCTCAATGTCTATCGACATCACCTTGCGTCGCTCACCGCGGACAATCGCCTTCACGGTTCCCGATACAGGGGATGTAAACAACATGTCCTCAAACGCCTTGTCGTGAAAGAGCGGTGAACCCGCCTTCACCTGTTCGCCTTCTTTCACCATCAGTTTCGGGGTGATACCGGCGAATTGGTCGGGCACTATATGAAAGACCTCCGGCCGACGTACGCTACCCAGCGTCTCGACTGCAGCTCCATCAAAGGGAATGTCCAAACCACGTTTCAGTTTGATTGTTTGCATAAATTAGTTAATTATTTTTGTTGATTTTATTGATTTCACATAAAAACCGGCTGCAAAATTACTAAAATTTTTTCATATACGCAAGCGCGTGTGTATTATTTTTTGTTTTTTGTGTATTTTCTTGTGTTTCGCTTGCGTATGTCAAAAAAAAGTATTACTTTTGCAAACTGAAATGATGAGTAACGAAGAGAAAGCCAATACTTGGACGCATTTGGTAGCCTCTGTAGCCACTCTTGCAGTGGCTTGGCCGTTGTTGCGTCTCGCGCTGCATCCCGCGGTGCAGCCTGTCCGTGCCGTCAATGTGATCGGCACTTGTTTGTTCCTTGCCGGTATGGCGATGATGTATATCTCCTCGACCCTGTATCACGCGGTATCGGCACCGAAGCACAAGCGTCGTTTGCGTATTTTTGATCACGCATCGATCTATGTGATGATAGCCGGTTCGTATTCGTTGATCTGTATGTCCGTGATCGGCGGATGGGTCGGATGGTCGCTGTTCGGCTTCTTATGGGCGTGTGTGGTGTTTGGCATCGTTAGTAAGTTCTTCGCCCTCGGCAAGCATCCGCATCTGTCCTTGACCTTGTATCTGATGATGGGGTGGGTCGCCATACTCGTGATCTGGCCGATGTGGAAGAACATGCCGCATGTGTCTTTTGCTTGGATTCTGGCGGAGGGTGTGTTCTATTCAGCCGGCGCGTATTTCTTCAGCAAGGACGAGCGTCACGCCTATTATCACGCTATCTGGCACGTGTTCATCATGCTCGGTTCGCTGAGCCACACTATAGCTATTTATTACATACTTAACAACTTATAAAACATGAAAAAATTCTTCTTTTTAGCTATCGCTATGACCTTCGGCCTCTACGCAGAGGCGCAGATGCTTAATCCTGCTTATTTACGATATATAAAGCAGTGGAAAGCGGTGGCAATGCAGCAGCAACAAGAGTACGGCATTCCTGCCGCTATCACGATGGCGCAAGGCCTGTTGGAGTCCGGTGCCGGACAGAGCGAACTGGCTCTCAACGCGCGTAACCACTTCGGTATCAAGTGTACGAACGAGTGGTTCGGCGGCGTGTATTACTACGACGATGACAGCAAAGGTGAGTGCTTCCGTATGTATCCCGATGCAGCGGAGAGTTATAAGGACCACTCGCTGTTCCTCCAGCGTCCTCGCTACACCACCTGTTTTGAGATTGCGATTGAGGATTACGAGGGTTGGGCGTATCGTCTCAAAGAGTGCGGTTACGCGACCGATAAGTTATATGCGCAGAAACTGATTAAGATCATAGAGGATTATCGTTTGGATACCTTAACCACGGCCGCTGCTTCCGCTCCTGCTTCGGTTGCCGCTCCCGCTCCGGCTGATACGACCACGACTGCCGCTCCGGCTGCTCCGCGCCGTCCGCTGAAAGCAACGGTCGTTCGTGGCACGGAACCGATCATGGTCATTCATAACGATCCCGAACCCCCTTATGTAGCACCCTTAACGGCGCGACAGGAACGCGACAGCTTCCTGCTCATGCACCCCAAAAAGAAATGCAACGGCGTGTCCTATGTGGTGGCGCGTGAAGGCGATACCTACGCCAATGTGGCGTTCCGTCTCAATGTGCGCGAACGAGAACTGCGCGAGTGGAACGATGCTCTGGGACGAGACTTGAAAGTGGGCGACCGCATTTTTATTGCCTCTAAGAAAATGGCCGGCGCGAACGAATATGTGTGGACGCATCCCGGACAGTCTCTCTGGCAACTGAGCCAGGAGGAAGGGGTGCTCATTTCTTATATCCAGAAATACAACGGTTTAGACCCGTCCATCCGCGTGTTCCGCACCCGGCAGAAGATCTATCTGAAAAAAGTGAAGGATGAAAATAAGTGACGCACTGGTTGATTTCCTTCGCGAGAGCGGGTTGGAGAAGTCCGTTTTAGCCGTTCAGGTCGAAGACGCCTGGCCTCGTGTCATGGGGCCGATGGTCGCACAGTTGACGCGTAGCGTGGAAGTGAAAGACGGTATGCTCATTGTGCGCGTCTCTTCCGCTGCACTCAAAGCACAACTGTTTGAAAACCGATTCGAACTGGTGCGTAAGTTGAACGAAGCCGTAGGCGCGGAGGCAATCCGTGATTGTCGAATACTGGGATGATCTATCCGGAGAACATAGAGCAGAAGATTGACTTCACGGTCATTCGTGAAGAGTTGCACCGTCGTTGCACTTCCTCCTTGGGACGCGAACGAGTGGATGCCATGCAGATGGAGACCGATTATGACACGGTGCTCCATTTGTTATCTTTGACCGACCAGATGCGCATGGCCGAGAGCGACCCTATGTTGACGTTCCCCCGAGGCGATATACATGACATGCGGGAAGCAGTCAGCCGTATACGCGTGGCTGGCCTGTTCCTGGACGAAGCGGAACTGGACGATCTGCGCAAGACGCTCTCCTATGCCGTGGAACTCGAGGCTTTCTTCGCCTCGCTCGACCCGCTGAAGTATCCGCTACTGCAGCGGTTATCGGTGAGCGGTGAGCGGTTATCGGAGGGCAGCCTGGGACTCCTTGGCGGCTTAGTCAACGAGATAGACCGTGTGCTGGACCGCTACGGCCGTCTGGCCGATCATGCGTCGCCCGAGTTAGCGCGTATCAGGCGCGAACTGGTTAATCTGCAGGGCAGTGTAGGCCGTACACTCGCGTCGATTCTACGGCAAGCGAAAGCGGACGGACTGGTTGATGCCGATGCCGCTCCGACCTTACGTGAAGGCCGTCTGGTGATTCCTGTTCCGCCCGGATACAAACGGAAGATAGGCGGTATCGTGCACGATGAGTCGGCTACCGGCAAGACGGTCTATATCGAACCCCAACAGGTGGTCGATGCCAATAACCATATTCGTGAACTAGAAGGGGCGGAGCGGCGTGAACGCGTGCGTATCCTCCAAGCCGTGACGGATATGCTTCGGCCGAATACCGAACTTATTCTCTACAGCCAGCAGATGTTGGCGGAAGTGGACTTCCTGCGTGCGAAGGTATCGCTGGCGCTAACCCTGCATGCTATTCGTCCTGAATTACTCAACGAACCGCTGTTAGACTGGAGCGAAGCCAAACATCCGGTTCTGCTGCTCCATTACCTGCCGCAAGGCAAGACCGTCGTGCCGCTCTCTATCCGATTGCAGAAAGAGAAGAATCATGTGCTGGTCATCAGCGGACCCAATGCCGGCGGTAAATCCGTGTGTCTGAAGACCGTGGCGCTGCTGCAGTACATGCTCCAATGCGGGTTGTTAGTGCCCTGTGCGGAGCAGAGTAGGGCGGGTTTATTCGAACGCCTGATGATAGACATCGGCGATGAGCAGTCGATTCAAGATGAGTTATCCACGTATTCGAGCCATCTGCGCAACATGAAGTTTTTTGTTCGTAACGCAGATGCGCGTACGCTTGTGCTCATTGACGAGATGGGAACCGGCACCGAACCGCTGATGGGCGGTGCGATTGCGGAAGCCATCCTGCGCGAGTTGGTGCAACTGCAGGTCTTCGGCGTGATCACCACCCATTACACCAATCTGAAGCATTTTGCAGAGCAGACGGAAGGGGTAGTGAACGGCGCGATGCTCTATGACCGAGGTGCCATGCGACCCCTGTTCCAGTTATCCATCGGACAGGCTGGAAGCAGTTTCGCAATTGAGATAGCCCGACAGACAGGCTTGAGCGAATCGATCATTCGGTACGCCACTGACTTGGTGGGAGAAGAGCATATCGATTACGACAAACAGTTGCAAGACATAGCGCGCGACAAACGCTACTGGGAGAATAAACGGCAGGCTATTCGGCAGAAAGAGAAAGCACTCGAAGAACGCATTGCGCAGTACGACGAGCAGATGAGCGGCATCAAAGCGAAGAAGAAAGAGATGCTGGAACAGGCTCGTCAGGAAGCCGAAGCGCTGCTGCAACAGTCCAATGCCACCATCGAACGGACCATCCGCGAGATCAAAGAGGCCAAAGCCGACAAGCAGAAAACGAAAGCCGCGCGTGCCAAAGTGGAGGCACTCAAAGAGCGCGTCGCACCCAAACCCGTTCGGATGAGTGAACTTAGTCAGCCCGGTGCTCCGAAGATAATGCGGGACTTCAGCGAACTGAAGAAGTTAACCAAGAACGGCGGCCTGAGTAGTCCGAGTGCGCCTGCTCGGTCTAATTCCAATCTCGTGCACAGCCGCACCGTCTCGTTCGAGCGCACGCTCGATCTGCGCGGCTATCGTGCCGATGAAGCGCTGGAGAAACTGATTGCGTACATGGACGATGCGCTCATGGTTGGAGCAGGGGAAGTGACCATCCTTCACGGCACAGGTACCGGCGCACTCAAGCAGTTGACGCGCGATTACCTGAACAGCCTGAACCACCAGCGCCGCAAACGCGGACAAGTGACGCTCGACTTCGGTGACGGCGACGTGAACCACGGAGGTGCTGGACTGACGGTTGTCAAATTGTAAATTTGACATTTGAGATTTGAGATTTTTGATTTGATATGAAGCGATTATTATCTGTATTCTGTATTCTGTATTCTGTCAGCGTAGCGGTCGCGATAGCTGCTAATCCCGGATTCGGGGAGCGGAAATACACCGTAACGGGCATGGCGGAGTACAGTTATAACACCACTTGGGGACATTATGCCAATTTGGATGCGCAGGCCTTGATGCCGATTAACCCGCATTTTGAGATGGAGGCCAAGTTGCAGTTATCCACAGCGAACGTCTATACCGGCGTGTTGCAGTTCCGTCCTAAGTTCGAATTGCCGGTTGGTGAATTGTTCATAGAGACCGATGTGCTCTGTCGCGCCGTGACTCGGAATCGTATCGGCGATATGTGTTTCGCCTTAGGCGTCGGGTACCGGATGGATTATGTGTCCGTTACCTTAGGCATGTTCGGCCGCGTGATGGACGACTGGGACCGCGATTGGCATTCGAACGATACCTATGTGGTGGAACCCTTTAACCTGCTCTATCGTATAGAGGTCTTCTGCCGGCCGCAAGATAACCCGTGGAACTTGTCTTTTATGTTCAGTAACACGGATGATTATCAGATGGAGCGCATGTGGCAACCGCTCTTCGGCATAGGTGCATACTACGATGTGAAGGAACACTGGCGACTCAATTTCGGCGTACAATGCAAACCGACAGGAATGTTCCATCTGGATGCTACTTTCTATGGCGCTACCGCGCGCGCGGGATTTAGCTATCGGTTTTGATAGTGAATAGTGAAGAGTGAAAAGTTAATAGTTATGAAAAAGAATATTTTCTATATAGCGATAGCGATGCTGCTGGTAGCTTGCAGCGAGGATACTACATTGGATATGGCCGGTATGTTCTCTCCGAACGGAGAAACGGTGAACACGCGGTTTGAGCAGTCGATGGCGTACAATGCCGGTGTAGGCGAGATGCATTTAGATATGGGTGCAGACGAGTACGTTATCTATGCGTGCTCGGACAGTCATATCACGCGTACCACGCACAAGAATTTGGATTATTTCGTGAATCAGTACAACGCGGAGTCCGCGCCTAAGATGGCGATTCATCTGGGCGATGTGATTGATGCGCAGAACAATTTTGCTTGCGCAGACAGCGTGCTGGGCCTGGCCAACGGCCCGCTCTTTGTTACGCTCGGTAATCACGATATATACTTCAAGCAGTGGCCTGTTTTCCGCTCGTATTTCCATACTTCCGCCTACTGGTTCGATACCAACAACGGCAGTAAGAAGCTGGATCTGTTCATCTGTCTAGACAGCGCCGAGGGTACATTAGGCACAGACCAGACGCAGTGGTTGAAGGACCTGTTAGCCGCCAAATCAAAGGAAGGTTACCGTCGTATCATCGTCTATACGCACACGCATTTCTGGAAACTGGATTACTCGCAGGAGACGACTTCTAATTTCTCGATGGAAGAGACGTACGAGTTAGCTTCTCTCTTTGCCCAATACGGTGTCGAATATGTATGGAGCGGCCATCAGCATGCGCGTCAGTCCGTGCTGTTCAAGGGCGTTCAATATATCGTGCTGGACGCTACAAAAGACAAAGAAAGAGGGCAGTCGTACATGACTGCCCTGATGGGGGATGATGTGACGTATCACTATCACGCGTATTAACGCCGTTCTTTGCAGCCTTTGAAGGCATTTTTACCGACCGCTATACTGGGGTCAATAATAGGAATAGGCAGATATTTGCAATCGAGGAAGGCTTCTACACCAATCGATTGGAGGCTGTCGTTCCATACCACTTCTCGCAGACTGCGACATTGACAGAAAGCACCGTCATCAATCACCCTTAGCGAATCGTTGAGGGTGACTTTTTGTAAACTGATACACTGTGCAAAAGCGCCGCGTTCGAGTTTCTTGAGCGATGCCGGCAGTTGTATCTCCTCCAGCATCTTACACTCCATGAACGCTCCTTCTTCAATCATATGAATATGATCCACGAGGATGATGTTACGCAGCTGCTGGCAGTTATGGAACGCGCGTACACCGATTCGAAAAGTGCTCTTGGGTATATTGATTCGCTCCAAAGCCAGACATCCGTCCAGCGCTTCATCGCCAATCGCATAGATGCCGTCCGGCAGATCCAGACGATAGAGTCGCGTACAGCCTTGGAACACCTGTTTGTTCAGCGCCGTGATACCGTTCGGAATAACCATCTTACGTATCGTCGAACAGCCCGCAAAAGCTTGGTCGCCAAGATCCGTCAGGGTAGGAGGCAGCACTATCTCATCCAGCGACGTACAACCGGCAAAAGCACCGGCTTCGATACGACGTAAGTGTGCCGGCAAGGTGAGGCGCTTGATACTATGGCAGGAGAAGAAAGTGGCTTGCTCCAGCACTTCGATCTTATCGCTCAGCACTTGGTCCGCCAGGTTCCCGCAGCCGTAGAAAGCACCCATGCCGAGCCGCTCCAGTTCAGTAGGAAGCGTAGCTTTTTTGAGTGCTCCGCAGTTATAGAATGCAAAATTACCCACTTCGCGTACCGTAGCAGGAATCGTCACTTCGGTCAGGTTCTCACAGCCGTAGAAAGCAGCCGTCGGGATAGCGGTAATCGTTTCCGGTATCTCTACCGACTTAAGGCCTTTGCGGTTCGCGAATGCCCGCTCTGCAATGAGACGGATAGGTATTTTGTTTTTGAAAATGAACTTAGCCGGCAGGTCGTTGTTGGTGGCAATAAGGCAGTCGTCGAGAATGAACGCACCTTTCTTCCATTTGTTCTCGTTCAGATACAGTCCGCTGCCGGTGAACGCATCTTCACCGATGGAGGTGACGGTAGGCGGGATAACCACTTTCTGCAGGTTCTTACAATCGCGGAAGGTCTCATGGTCAATACGCGTAATGGAAGCCGGCAGATCCACGCGTTGGATGGTCTTGTTGCCCTGGAACGCTCCGGCTGCAATCACTAACGTGTTCTCCGGCACCTCAAAACGCGGTTTGATGTTCTTGTCGGTTGCAATCAGGATACTGTCTATCCACAAGCAACCATCGACCCAGTTCGCTTTGTTGAGCATGATGCCCGTTCCGTCAAAGGCAGAGCGATAGACGCGCTGCAGGGTCTTAGGCAGCACGATGGCGGTGAGGTTCTTACAGCCCTTGAACGCTTTGTCTCCGATAGCCGTGACCGTGAACGTGTGTTGGCCCACTACGATCTGCTCGGGAATCAGCACTTCGCCCGTTACGCGCGGGTTGGCAATCACTTCCGCGGTCCATGTAATCTCATCGACAGCGTAGTTAATGTCCTGATACTGTGCGTTAACGGCCTGTGCCGAGTTAACGACGAACACAGCGGCCAGCAGCGTCATAAATCTGCTCGCCCACTTGAATAAACAATGTACCATCTTGGATATATTTGTGATTTGTAATTTGTGCTTTCGGTTCTTCTATCCCCTGCGGCATGCGGATGCCGAGTTGGTACAGAATCGCATTCTCAATCAGTTTCTTACCATCCTGCGTGAGATAGAGCGTGGAGTATTCGGATATGCCGATCATGATCATTCCGGAAGGAAGGATAGCTACGGACGCAGCGTTCGTGTTCGAAACCGGCGTACCAAGCGTCTGCACGGTGCCGTCCAACGTCCAGTCCGTGATAGCCGTCACCGCGTTGGTGTTACACTGCGAGAAGAGCGTTAACTGTCCGTCCGAGAGGCTCAGTCCTTCAAAAAGCGGGTGCTCGGGCTGTGAGACTGCGATGCTCAGATCCGAAGTGTTAATAGCCGTTCCCCAAGACCACACACCCGGCTTGAGCAACCAGGGCTTGAGCAGCACCATAGGTTTGGTATAGTCCTTCAACGGGGTAAAACCGGCTGCAGAAGAAGCGGGCTTGCAACCCAACACGATGAGTTCATAACCGCTGTAATCGACGTTCGCATCGAGTGCATCGGTTACTACTATCCATAGGCTGTCGTTGGTGCGCAGATACCGAAGTAAAGGTTGGTCTTCCGCCGCATCCGGGATAGAGACAAACGCGATGGCATGTGTGCCGGCAGGTTGAACGGTAGGAACGGTATCGTCCGGAATCGTGTCCGGGTGATGTTCCTCTCCGGGATACTCATAGCAACCCAAATCAGGTGCGGCACCGTTATAAGAGAGGTTGACGTCAATGCCCGCATCAATGAGCGCAGAACTGCTCTTAAGATGCATAAACGGCAGTTCCGGCAGCGAACCGTCCGATTGACGCGCTGTGAGAATAAGCGTCGTGTCCAGCGATTGGAAATCCGCTGCGGAAACCATGAAGCCGGAGTTCCAACTGTTATGGTCTATATCGACAACCGTTCTTGCGCTGTAAGCATCGTTTTTTTGTCCGCTGAGACTGATACAGTTCCGAATAGAATTATTGCCATAAGCGGTAGTGAACCCGTAGTTATAGGCATTTTGGTATGCCGAGCAGTTATACACCCACATGGTGCCGTCGTTGTTGTTCTGATCAAATCCGCGGGCATAATTACCAACCGCCAGACAATGATGAATGAGCACTTGGTGGTTTGTATAATTGCCACCCATCTTGAAACCGTTGCCGTTGCCTTGACACGGGTATCGCTCGAGCGAGATAGTGATGGTCTGTCCGTAGCGGTCTGTCATGGTGGTTCCTACTTTGGAATCGAACCAAGCCTTGTCTGTGGTGAGTGCACGCGGGTTGGTACGCATGTCGTAATAGGGTGCACCGTTCTGGTAACAGATACAGTTCTCGATGATGGTGTTGGACGTGCTGACGCGTTGGAAGAAGTCCCATCCGTCATCGGAGTTGTTCCATGCCCGACAACCGATATAGTGATTACCTGGGCCTGTGAACTGCTTATCGGCAAAACCGTCTGCATTGCCTCCGAAGTCCGCCAGACCGTTACTCATATGCTCGTAGTCGAAATTGTCGTGGCTATCCACATTGAGAATCACATTGTTACCGCCTTTCTTCATCTGGCAACCCGAATCTGCCGAACCGTATATATCCAGCCGCTCGAACAGGCAGTAAGACCCTTCACAGTAGAGGTTGTTCTTTCCCGACCAGGCGATAGCCAGATCCTTGATATGCACGTACAGCGCATCGGCATGCACAGTCACTCCACGTGTGCCGTAAGGCACTTTATGAAAATCCAGCAGCACTTGTTGGCCCGGATAGCCGGCAATGACAATGCGTTTGGTGGACGAACCCTGCTTATTGATGCTGACCTTATCGGTAAACACATAGGTTCCACCCAGCAGGTAAAGCGTGTCCCCCGGGTTTTTGATGGCACTCAAACCGGTAGCAAACGAAGCAGGAGAGGAATAAGAAGAACCGTTGCCTGTTCCGTTCGGTGAGGCATAATAAGTGGCCGCCTTTACGGGTGAAAGGAGAAAGGCGAAGGGCAAAAGGAGCCACAGGGCAGCAGAGAGTATCTTTTTCATTGTTTGACGAAATGGAGTTTGAGACGTATGATGGTGTAATCAATAATCATCCTGCCTTTGAGCGTAGCGCTTTTCTTGCGTGCGCGTAGTTCGTTGAGCACTTTGTGCTCCGCTTCGGGGTGAGAGCGGGAAGTAGTGCTATGCGGATTAAGGGTGTAGTGATAGCCCGAGTAGGGTATTATTCGGCCTCGTGCACCGCTTAGCCATAAATCCACGGAGAAGAGCACATCTTCATAGATCATCCCTTCTTCAAAGCGGATATTAGCTATCGCTTCGCGGCGGTATAAGCGTCCCCATACAACGGTGTATTGATATATGTTTCGCGGACATTGAGACTGCACGTAATCAATACCTTCTATGTCTTTTAGATGGCGTTCGCACCAGTCGGACTCAATCGTATCATCCGCATCGACAAAAGCGATATACTCTCCTTTGGCATGCTGTAAACCCAAGTTACGCGCAGCCGATTGACCGGCGTGTGCCTGTTGGAAAAACGCGACACGTGTATCCTGACGGGCATATTGTTGTGCAATACGAACGCTGTCATCCGTACTGCCGTCATCCACCAGGATAAGCTGGAGTTCCCGTTCGGTCTGTCCGAGTACGCTCTCGATACAGGCCGGCAGATACGACGCTGCGTTATATATGGGTACGATAATACTGATCATACTGCGCTTCTCTGGAGAATTGTTCTCTATGTTGTGTGGCTTGGCGGGTGAAGCCGTTTTGTTGCCACTCGGTATATTTATCGTGTATAAACGATTTGATGGCTTCCTCATCATTGGTAGCAATACCGGCATTGGTGTACACTATCATTTGTGCCAAAGCACCTTGGTCGGACGGAACACAAAGAATCGGTTTCTCGCAGCCGAGTGCCTCGTAGAACTTAGTGGTTAGCATTCCGTGCGTGTGCGTATCGGTCAATACCAGCATGATGCTGCTCTGTCGTATCGTTTCACCCAAGCGGTTATGCGGAACAGGGTTCTGTGTCGGCGTGTGCAATTCGATGCGTACACCTAACTCTTCTGCTATGTGTTGCACTTTCTCAAGCGCAGGACGCTGCCAGTCGAAGAGTGAACCGATATAGGTGATACGAAACTCATCCGTTCGTATATCTTCGGGATAGAACTGCCTGTCGTCGTAGCCGTTGTACACCACATGCACATTGGGATTAAACTGCTTAATGAAGTCTGCATGCCATGGTGACACAGTGGTTATGGCCTGTGCGGAACGCAGGACGCTGTTACGGCGACGGATATGTATGGCGCGGTAAAGGCGTCGGAAGGGCAGGGTGTACCAGGACTGATGGCGATACTGGTAACTGGAGTTATCCACTTGTTCGTCCAAGTCCCGAATATCGCATACCAGCGGAACGTTCAGTTGCTTGGCTATCCGCTGCGCTGCGCCTAAAGGAAAATCGCTGAATGCGGAACAAACGACGAGGTCGTATTTGTGATTTGTAATTGGTGATTGGTGATTGGTGATTGCTTTTTGGGCAAACACACGATTGTGCCAGTCTGTAAGTAGCGTCCAAACGGTTTTGATGAACCAGTCTCCTGTTTTGCCGCTATACATCGGTATGGTGATGATAGGACACGTGTGCTCAAAATGCAGCGGTTCGTATTGTTCGGTCAACCAGGTGACCTGATGCCCTTTGCTCATCAGATAATCGCATAAGTACCGTACCCTCGGCAGGTATCCGGGGGCAGCAGGAGGGTCTGAAACGACTAATATGCGCAAGGAGCGGCTCATTGTAGCAGTTTGAGTATCTTGGTGTATAGCGATTTGTGATACGTGTCGTCCGTCAGGTTGCTGTTATGCCACAGCAAGCACAGGTCGCCGTGATGCATCTTAACTTTATCAATCAGTCGCTCGCAAAGGAAATACGCCTCATCTTCCGTCAGGTTCATGTATTTCTTATTACTGAGTGTGGTGTCCATAATGATCAGCGGATGCAGTGTCAGGTTCGTTAACCGCATGGTCATGGGGTTAATCCATCTGACGGCACGCGTGGTCTGGAGACGGAACCCTGCCTGATCGGCAAAGCCCATCGTGAAATCATCCGTGTAACCGGCTTTATGTAAGTGCTCCATTTGTCGAATCGATTCGCGCAGGTAATGGGCACGGTACATACGGCTGTATTTGATTTTCGGAATGAACCCGTAGTAACTGCCGTGGATACCCAAATAGGCATTACTATGTCGCAGTAGTTTCTTCAATCGCTTGTAATCGCGTCCGAGAAGCCGATACTGCGGATAGTCATAACCGCGACCGGCGGTATGCTTAACGAAATAAATGGTCTCTGCGTTCGGAACCGTGGCATCATGGTCTATTAACCACGGGAAGGTGTACATGGGGTCGTTGTGTATATCGCGCAACGCCGCCCAAACCTGTTTCGTCTCCCCTCGTTTGATGCCTCCTAACGCACCGCGAATAGAACGATACTGCGAAATGGTGTCTATGTCGTGGGTGAGGTATATATGATTGAAACCGGGAGAGGGTAGAGGACAGTTCAGCAACTTAAGCAGCAACCGTGCGTGCTCATCGAGCATAGGCATCTGCATGCGACTGATATGTCCCAAGATAGAGTACCGGGCGATAAACCGATCGTGTTCGTCCCGCTCGGTGTTAAACGTCTCTTCGGCGCGGGAGATGAAAAAGAACGTGTTGTACACGATGTCCGTTCGGATAATGGCTTTCCCTTTCTCCGGTCGCTCGACTATCACTTTGTCCATTTCCGGCAGCACGATGCTGTTTCCTAACCGTCCGTTAGGAATAATGAGCACATCATGATCCGCCAACGCTTTCTCATCGTTGGTGTAAGCCACGCGTGCCGCTGCCTCTTCATCGCCATAACATAACCACGTGATGATGTAGTCGATGATGTCCGTTAGTTTTCGCTTAGGATCTCCCATTCGTATAGTTTTTGTTCAATTTGGTGCTTTATCGTTTCGTATTGCCGGAACCGCTCTTGTGTCTGGTTCTCCGGCTGTGCCAGTTCCAGTTCTATTTGACGTTGTTGCTCTTCCAGTTGCGCGATGGCTTCTTCGGTCTCTGCGATAGCCCGTTCGCGTTTACGTTTCTCTGCCGCTGCGGCTTTCTGGGCGGCATAGTCCTCTTTGGAGCTAGGCTGACTAGACGGCCTAGGCAGACTAGACGGCCTAGAGATTTCCAATTCTTTCAGATCCTCTATCTTCTTGGCGCGCAGGAAATCATAGATGCCGCCGAGATGCTCTTTGACGCGCCCGCCACCGAACTCATACACTTTACTAACCAGCCCGTTGAGAAAATCGCGGTCGTGGCTGACGCATATGAGCGTGCCGTCAAAATCCTTGAGTGCGGTTTTGAGCACGTCTTTGGACTGCATATCCAGATGGTTTGTCGGCTCATCCAGAATAAGCAGGTTACACGGCTCCAGCAGCAGGCGTATCATCGCCAAACGGCTTCGTTCGCCTCCGCTAAGCACTTTCACCTTCTTGTCTGACGCTTCACCGCCGAACATGAATGCGCCTAATATATCGCGTATCTTGGTGCGTATATCGCCTACCGCCACATAATCAATCGTTTCAAAAACAGTCAGGTTCTCGTCGAGCAGCGCAGCTTGGTTCTGTGCAAAATAACCGATTTTGACATTATGTCCGATCTTCAACGTTCCCAGGTAGTCGAGTTGCCCCATGATGCACTTGACGAGCGTGGATTTACCTTCACCGTTCTTGCCCACAAACGCCACTTTCTCGCCTCTGCGGATGGTAAAAGTGACGTCATGGAACACATTATGCTCTCCGAAATCCTTACGCAGGTCTTCCACAATAAGCGGAAAATCTCCGCTGCGTGGTGCGGGAGGGAAACGGAGATTCAGTCGGCTGGTATCCTCCAGATCCACTTCTAATCGTTCCAGTTTCTCCAACTGCTTGATACGGCTCTGCACCTGTACGGCTTTGGTGGCTTTGTATCGGAAGCGCTCAATGAACTCTTCGGTGTTCGCTATCATCTTCTGCTGGTTCTGATAAGCGCGTACCTGCTGTTCATGCCGCTCTTTACGCAATTCAACAAACCGACTGTAGTTCACATCGTAGTCATAGATGCGACCCAATGTGATCTCGATGGTACGGTTACATACATTATCAATGAACGCTCTGTCGTGGCTGACCATCAGTACGGCGCTGGGGCTGCTTTTCAAAAAATCCTCCAGCCACTGGATCGATTCGATATCCAGGTGGTTGGTCGGCTCGTCCAATAACAGCAGATCCGGATGGCGAAGTAGGATCTTTGCCAATTCAATACGCATGCGCCATCCTCCGGAGAACTCAGAGCAAGGTCTGTCAAAATCCTTGCGTTCGAACCCCAAACCGATGACCGTTCTGTCCATTTCCGCCACAAACCGCGCTTCGTCCTCATGCGCCACTGTCATCACTTCTTCTCGCAGCGTGCGGTCGTCATGGAACAGCATCATCTGCGGCAGATAACCGATGGTCATATCCGCGTCGCGTGCAATGCGTCCTTCCGTAGGCTGGTATTCGCCGGCAATAAGCCGAAGCAGGGTGGTTTTGCCTGCTCCGTTCTTTCCCACCAGTGCGATACGCTCCTTGCGATTGATGAGGAAGGTGATGTCGTCCAGCACAGGGCGGGACGAGAACTCCATACTAATATGATCAATTGTTATCATTCGTGCCGTATAGTTTCTTGTTAATCACGCGCCACAGTATCAATGTCAACGCGGTCGCGATAGCAAAATCCAAGATGATCAATACCCACATATTCCAGTTACGTCCCAAGATAGCCAAGCCGATGAACAACAGGCTGACGCTGAGGAGCACGCAGGTGGTCTGTACGTGGTTAAGGCCTGTACGCAGCAGCAGGTGATGAATATGATTCTTGTCCGGTTTGAACGGGCTGCGATGCTGCTTGATACGTGTCAGGCTCACACGGATAGTGTCAAAAATAGGCACGGTGAGTACACAAATAGCGACCGCCGGTGCTGCATTCATATGATAGATCTCCGGCACTACATGGTAGGCATTCTGTTCGCAGAAACGGAAGACAAAGGCCGTTATCAAATACCCAAGTAGCAGACTACCCGAATCGCCCATGAAGATTTTTTCGCGTTTGCCGAAGACATTATAGATAAAGAACACGGCCAAAGAACCGATCATACAAATAGCCAAAATAGACCAACTGGTAGAACCTACCAAATGGAAATAAATGGCGAAGAACAGGCAGTATAGTATTCCTAAACCGCTTGCCAAACCATCTACACCGTCGATTAGATTAATCGCATTGATGATGGCAATCAAGATAAACAGAGAAATCAAGTAACTGGGTATCACACCTATCTCGTTGATGCCGAAAATACCGTGCAGATGGGTGATACGCAAGTCTCCGAACCCGATGAGTGCAATGCCAGCTAACGCTTCGCCTAATAGTTTGGAAAGCGGAGACAGTACTAACACATCATCAATAAAACCGATAGCCATGATAGCCGCAATGCCTATCATAAAGAATTGATTATGAGCAATTTGGCTATAATCAAACAGCAGGTAGGACAACATGACACTGAAGTAGATGTCCAGTCCGCCGATATTAGGTACAACTCCTTCATGGCTCATGCGCTTGTTGGGGCGCACGACAAAACCCTTCGCTTTGGCAATTCGTATAACAACCGGCATACAGACAAGGCCTATCAGAAAACTGATGATACCGATCAGATAACTATGTTGGATAAAGAAATTGGTTATCATTGTGGGTCTAATTGCTCGTAAATGGAGTTGTTACTGATAAATTCCGGCACCAGTTGTTTCATCATCTTCACAGTGGTAAACGGTTTGCCTTGTCGGCTGGTAGCAATCAATTGGTCCACCTCTCCGCTTATCTGGTCAAAATCAAACTCCCGAACGCGGGCAACCATGATCTTCTCATTGGTGGTCGGCAAGGTGGTCTCTTTCTGATTCAGCAGTTCCTCATATAGTTTCTCACCCGGACGAAGACCGGTAAAGATGATAGGTATATCTTTCTCCGGTATGTATCCGGCCAGGCGGATCATGTTACGTGCCAAATCAAGAATCTTCACCGGTTTGCCCATGTCGAAGACGAAGATCTCACCGCCTTCACCCAGCGTGCTGGCTTCCATCACGAGGCAGCATGCTTCCGGAATCGTCATGAAATAGCGAATGATATCCGGGTGGGTTACCGTAACGGGACCTCCTGCGGCAATTTGTTTGCGGAAGAACGGAATGACAGAACCGTTACTGCCAAGCACATTGCCGAAACGTGTGGTAATGAATTTGGTGCAATGCTCGTCCTGTGCATGCAGTTTGCGGAAGAGCGACTGCACGTATATCTCCGCTATACGCTTGCTGGCACCCATGATATTGGTCGGGTTGACGGCTTTGTCAGTGGATATCATCACAAACTGCTTCACCCCGTATTTAACGGCCATGTCTGCCATGTTTTTGGTTCCTAACACGTTGGCTTGAATTGCCTCGTTCGGGAAACTCTCCATCAGCGGGACATGCTTATAGGCAGCAGCGTGATAGACAACGTCCGGCCGCATCTCGTTGAAAATCTGCTCCATACGATTTCTATTGCGCACATCCGCAATGACGGGAATAAAACGTGAATTGGGGAACTGCTGATGTAGATCCACTACCAAATCGTGCAGAGGCGATTCCGCTATTTCCAGCAGAATTGTCACTTGCGGACCGTACATCTGTATCTGCCGAACCAATTCGCTACCGATACTACCGGCAGCACCGCTGACCAGCACAACGTGGTTCTGAATGATCTGCCGCACATTGTCCGTGTTGATGTCAATCTTAGGCCGTTCCAGCAGGTCCTCAATGCGAATAGCATCAATGCGACCGATGCGTTGCGCGTTGATATCCTCCAAATTATCAAATTGTGTGAAATACGGAGTGGTAAGCACGCGGATGTTATGGTCAATAAAAATCTGCAGGTCTTTTGTCGGGTCAATCTCGCGCATCTTAATCGGAGAGATGATCACATGATGGATATTATTCTTCGCCATCCAAGCGAACAGGTCTTCATTCAATACCCGCACCCGCAAACCGGCTAACTCGAAGTTGTGCCGTTCGTTGGCGTTGGCAATAAATCCCATAGGACGGTAGGGGGTATTGCCCGCAGAGCGCAGCATTTTTGCGATGGCCAGACCGGCTGACTGCGTGCCGTAAATCATCACTTTCGGGTTGGCTTGGTTCTGCTCGAAGGTTTCGCTAAGCGTCTTCACTCCTACGCGCAGCGCGAACAGCAAAACGAAAGAAGTAGGCACATAGACGGCAAGCACAATGTTCAGCATAGGATGGGTGCCGTTCAGACTGTCAACGATCAGGTTGACGGCCACTAATACCAGACCCGTCATGATATTGGATAACAGCACTTTGATCGTGTCGATGAAAGTGGAGTACCGCAAGATACCCGAATACGTATGGAACGCCCAGAACATAAGTAACTGAACGCCCATTACAATGACGTACTGAAGTCCGATAGACACGTTCAGTTCGTCTAAATTCAGATAGTGTAAGAAGCCGCTACCGATCCAAACGCTTAACCAAAACGCCAGTGTGCATAGGAACAAATCCATCAGCAACACTCCCCAGCGCGGCAGATAATTCATCTGCGGCAGATGCGAGAAAATATCCGAATGACGTATTTCCTGTAATACCTTATTTCCCATAATTCTCTATGATTTGAGCAAGATACTTGCCCGTATAACTTTCTTTACATTGTGCTATTTGTTCCGGTGTTCCGGCGCAAACGATTGAACCGCCCTCTTTGCCGCCTTCCGGACCCAAGTCAATCACATGGTCTGCCGCTAAAATGACGGCAGGGTTATGTTCGATAATGATGACCGTATGGCCTTTGCTAATCAAGCGGTTTAAGGCCGCCAGCAGCACTTCTATGTCGCGATGATGCAAACCGGTGGTCGGTTCGTCGAATACAAAAATGGTAGGCCGGCTCTCTTCTTGTGCAATGAACGAAGCCAATTTGACACGCTGACTCTCTCCTCCGGAGAGCGTGCTGCTGCTTTGACCCAATTGTATATATCCGATGCCTACTTCCTGCAGCGGTTTGAGACGCCGTACGATCTTGGCGCACTCCGGATCCTCCGAGAAGAACTCCACTGCTTGGTTCACCGTCATACAAAGTATGTCATAGATGGATTTGCCGCGGTAGTGTACGTCCAGTATGTCCTGTTTGAACCGTTTGCCGTGACACTGCTCGCACTCCAGCACCAGATCGGCCATAAACTGCATCTCTATCGTGATGGTTCCTTCGCCTTGACAGGTCTCGCAGCGTCCTCCCGGGGTGTTGAAACTGAAATGAGCCGGTGTCAAACCCAATTGTTTGGCAAGTGGTTGCTCGGCGTACAATCGGCGTATCTCGTCATAGGCTTTGAGGTACGTCACAGGATTACTCCTGCTGGAGCGACTGAGCGGATTTTGATCCACATATTCGATATCATGCATCAAGTGTGTGCTGCCGTGCAGATGACCAAAATCACCCGTGTGCTCGGCAAACGTACCACCGTAGTGTTTCTTAAGCGCAGGGTAGAGTACCTTGCTCACCAGGCTGGATTTGCCGCTACCACTCACACCGGTCACTACCGTCATCACGTGCAGCGGAAAACGAACCGTCAGGTTTTTAAGGTTGTTCTCACACGCTCCCTCAATCTCAATATAGTTGTTCCAATGCCGCCGCAGGCTCGGAATCTCATATTGGACCATCTCCGGGCGCGGTTGTCCTTCATACACCACTTCCCCTCCGTGACGGCCGGCGTTCGGACCTATTTCGATAATATGATCCGCAGCGGCGATGATGTCCTCATCGTGCTCAACCACCACGATTGTGTTGCCTAAGTCGCGCAGTTCACGCAGCACATGTATCAGCCGCTCGGTGTCCCGAGGATGCAGACCGATGGACGGCTCGTCCAGCACATAGAGCGATCCCACCAGACTGCTACCTAACGATTTGGCCAAGTTGATACGCTGGCTCTCACCTCCGGACAAGGTGTTGCTCTGCCGGTTCAAGGTCAGATAACTCAAACCGACGTCTTGCATGAACTGCAAGCGGCTGTTAATCTCCACCAAGAGCATCTCTGCTGTCTTTTGCTCCGTCTCGCTCAACTCAATATGCGCGAACCAGTCTTGCAATTCAGAAATCGGCATAGTGCACAGTTGCTGAATACTCTTGCCGTTTACCAGCACATATTCAGCCTCTTGGCGAAGGTGCAGACCGTAGCACACGGGACAGGTTGTTCGCCCTTTGTACCGCGCCAACATTACTTTGTACTGCAGTTTATTGTATTGCTGCTCTTCTAACTCGTGGAAGAAATCATTCAAGCCTTTGAACCATTTATTACCGGTCCAAATGAGATGTTTCTGTTCCGGTGTCAAGGCGTAGAACGGTGTGTGGATAGGAAAATCAAACTTCGATGCGTTGTAAATCAACTCATCATTCCATCTCTGCATCTGCGGACTCTGCCAGCATGCGATCGCCTGTTCGTAGATCGATTTGGATTTGTCCGGCACCACCAGATCGGCATCAATACCCATCACAACGCCAATTCCTTTGCACTCCGGGCAGGCTCCGATAGGGTTATTGAAATCGAACAGGTGTTCGCTGGGCTCAATGAATTGGATACCATCGGCTTCGAATCGTTCGGAGAACACTTTATCTTTGTTGTCCGCCCAAACGTGACAAACGCCTTGGCCTTCAAAGAAGGCTGTCTGAACACTGTCCGCAAAACGGTTACTTGTGGCCTGCTCTTTATCCACCACGATGCGGTCCACTAACAGGTATGACTCATGCCCTTCGGCTTTGAGCCAGGTGCTGTCGTCCAACCGCACGGCATCGCCGTCAATGAGCAAGCGGCTGAAACCCTGACTTTGCCATAGCGCCAGTTGCTCTTGCAGCGTTCGGTTCTCCGGTAAGATGATGGGACTCAACAAGTAGAGACGCGTGCCTTTCGGCATCTGCTCCATATAATTGACAACATCGCGGATGGTGTTCTTCTTGACCTCTTCTCCGCTCACGGGCGAGTAGGTGTGACCCACGCGCGCGTACAAAAGCTTCAAATAGTCATAAATCTCCGTCACCGTACCTACGGTGGAACGGGGATTACGGCTGCTCACTTTCTGTTGAATAGCAATTGCCGGAGGGATACCTTCTATCTTCTCCACTTCCGGTTTTTGCATTCGTCCCATGAACTGTCGCGCGTACGCGCTGAGACTCTCCACATAGCGGCGCTGACCCTCGGCATATAACGTGTCAAACGCCAGCGAACTCTTGCCGCTGCCGCTCACACCCGTTATTACCACCAACTTATTGCGCGGTATATCTACCGACACATGTTTTAAGTTGTGCGTGTCAGCTCCTTCTATGTGAATATATTCGTCTTTCAACGTGTTTTGCTATACGCCTCTTCGCGCAGTTGCTGGAAGTACGCATTGGTCGTATCCAATTGTGCCGGAGTCAGTTTAGGTACGCGTATCAATGTGCCTATCGGTATCTGGCTGGGGTTCACGATGCGGTCTCTGTTGGCATCATACAGATACGGCCAATAAATCTTGTTACCGTAGTGTTTCTTGGCAATCCATGCCAATCGACTTCCGTAAGCAATTTGCTCCGTTGCGATCCATTCATTATATTGGCCCGGAGCGCTTGTCGTTTCCTCTACGGGCTCTTCCTCTTCTGCAACTTCCTCAATCACTTCCGGCTCCTCTATTTCCACTTCTGCCGCGATAATATCTTCCTCGTCAGCCAGTTCAATCACTTCTGCCTCGGAGACTTCAAAATAGCCTAAAACCCAGCGCTTAGCAGAGTAGTACCAGTCTTCTATTGTTTCCTTCAAATCGAAATCAATTGAAGGCTGTGCCGGTGCTTCTTCCGGCTCTGCAACCACTTCCGTTTGTTCCGGTGTGCCGTTAACCAGACCGTTAATCCAACTGCTCAACTGATGACGCAGGAAGAAGAATCCGCCTAAGAGCAAGAATAACAAGATCACTACGCAAATCAAGGTGTCGCGCAGGAAATGGTATTTTTTCTTGGGCTTCTCCGGTGTGGGTGCTTTCACCGGTTCCGGAGTCTTTGCGGGTTCCGGTTCGGGCGCTTTCTCCGGTTCGGGTTCCGGTGCTTTTTCCGGTTCGGGCTCCGGCTCCTTTACAGGCTCCGGTTTCTGGTCAGGAGATTGACCCAATTCGCCGAGTATATCTACTATCTCTTCTGCCTGCGCACCTAGTTTCTGGATCGGATCCACAGCAGCTGCGGGCTGAAGACCTTCGGCAGCAGGTTTCTCAACCAGTTCTTTCACTCCGGCCTCCGGAACAAAAGCAATCTTGTTGTATCCCTCAATCGTGATTTGTTCGCCTGTGGACACATTGACACTCTTGCGAGGAGCTACTGCTTGCAATTTGAATGTACCCAACCCGTTGATTTTCACTTGCTTATCTTGTTTCAAAGCCTCCATCAATTGACTCTGAAAAGCATTGAGGAACAGGTACGCTTCTTTCTCACTGACGCCTGCACGTGTAGCTAAAGCACGGCGCAGTTCGGTCCAACTAAGTTTATTCTCTGCCATACCTTAGATCTTTTTGAGTTCGTCTTTCATGTTAGCCACCGGTCTGAATACCAGTTGGTTCTTGCGAGGCACGAAGGTGCGCTCACCCGTGCGAGGGTGAACGATGGTTCGCTCTTGTTTTTCTTTAATCTCCAGCGTTCCCAAACCTTGTAACTGAATAGCCTTTCCGGCCATCAGGTTCTCACGTATGATCGCATTCGTCATACTGAGCAGGTGCTCCACGTTTTTCTTGTTTTGCCCGGATGTTTTGGCAATCAAGCTAATTAAATCTTTTGTTAGCATGGTATATATTTTAAATTATTTCTCCGTATAAATCAAATTCTTCCGCTTTCGTTATTTTTACTTTGTAAAAATCTCCGATAACCGGTAACTGCTCACCGCTTACCGTTATCAACACTTCGCAGTCCACTTCCGGACTATCATATTGCGTTCTTCCGATCCAATAATCGCCGTCCTTTCGGTCGATGATTACTCGTTGAATCGTACCTGTTTTCTGTGCCATCAGTTCGCCACTTATCTCTTGCTGAATAGCCATCAACTCCTCCACACGCGCGTCTTTCACTTCCTGTGGCACGTCATCTTGGTAGTGCTTGTTGGCATAAGTGCCCTCTTCATCCGAATAAGCGAAACAACCCATTCGTTCAAACCGCATTTCCCGAACCCACGTCTTCATTTCTTCAAAATCCGCTTCCGTCTCGCCCGGGTGTCCGACCAGCAACGTGGTGCGAATGCATATGCCCGGCACACGTTCGCGTATCTTCTTAAGCAATGCGTCCTGTTCCGTACGGGTTATATGCCGTCTCATCAAGTTTAACATATGATCCGTGCAATGCTGCAACGCAATATCCAGATACTTGCACACATTATCGTGCTTGGCCATCACGTCCAGCAGTTCTTCCGGAAAATCAGTAGGGTAGGCATAATGCAATCGTATCCATTCCGCACCTTCTATCTGCGCCATCTCATCAATCAGTTCCGGCAGCATATGTCTGTGTTCCAAATCAAGTCCGTAACTGCTCAGATCCTGCGCAATGACATTCAACTCCTTCACCCCTTGGCTCACCAACCACCTTACTTCGTTCAGTATCTCCTCTTTCGGCCGGCTGGTATGCCGTCCCGTGATGAGCGGAATCGCACAATACGAACACATTCGGTTACACCCCTCTGATATTTTGAGGTATGCGTAGTGCTTCGGTGTCGTCAGATGTCGTTCATAACCAGGCCGACTAGGACAACTAGGCTGACTAGACCGACTAGTTAGTTCTTCTACCATCCCCATAAAGTCAAACTTGCCGTAGTAACTGTCCACTTCCGGTAACTCCGCCTCTAACTCCGCCCGATAGCGTTCGCTCAGACAGCCCATCACGATCAACTTCCGCAACTTGCCTTTCTTCTTCCGCTCGGCCATTTGAAGGATCATGTTGATGCTCTCTTCCTTGGCATCGCCGATGAACCCGCATGTGTTGATCACACAAATCTCGCCTTTTGGTTCCTCCGGATCATGTACACAGCGCCAATCGGATGCCTCTAACATCCGCATCACGCGCTCTGCATCCACCAGGTTTTTCGAGCATCCCAGCGTTATAAAATCCACTACGCCCTTCTGCATACTTACCAACCACTAACGACCAACGACTAACGACTAATTACCCAAATCGCAGTGGAACTTGAGCCGTACCAACCGCACGTGGATCTCATCGTAGTAATCCTCGCCCAACTCTTCCATCGCTTTCTTGATGTTATCGTCGTCTGCTTCTTTGAAGTAGTTGTATATATCGGCTTCCTCATCGGGATCCACCACCTCTTTGATGAAGTAATTGATGTTAATCTTCGTGCCGCTGAAGACGATGGCCTCCAACTCATCCAGCATCTCCTCCATCGACATTCCGTTACTCTCGGCCAAATCATCCAAATCGACACGGCGGTCGATGGCTTGGATAATCTGTTTCTTACGTGTCGATTTCTTGGCAACCGTACGAATACGCATATCATCCGGACGAATGATCTCGTTCTCCTCCACGTACTCCTTAATTACGCGCAAGAACTCCTCTCCGTATCGTTTGGCTTTCGCGATGCCCACACCAGGAATCGTCAACAACTCTTCCATCGTAATGGGGTAGGTGGTTGCCATCGCTTCCAAACTCGGGTCCTGGAAAATAACGAAAGGCGGCACGTCGTTTTTCTTGGCTGTCTTACGGCGGATATCTTTTAAGATAGCGAACAGCACTTCATCCGCTGCGGAACAAGTGGCTCCGGCACCGTCCATCAACTCTTCTTCCTCGTCGTGTACCTCAATCGGCACTTCAAACTTACTCGGTTTGCGAATGAACTTAAGACCGTCTTTGGTCAACTTCAAATCGCCGTACGAATCAACGTCCTTCGTAATCATGCCCACTAACAGCGCTTGACGAAGGATAGCGTGCAATGTGCTCTCTTCCTCATCGCTTGCAGCACCGAAGTTCTCTAACTCGTCGTGATGATAACTCATCACTTCCGCCGTCTGGTTGCCGTGTAAGATATCCACAATGTGCTCGGCGCGATGCTTCTCGTTCACCTGTTGAATGGTCTCCAACGCAATCTGCAGCAACTCGCGCGCATCGATTTGCTTGTATGTCTTGCGGCAGTTGTCGCAATTACCGCATTTATCCTCGTTGTATTCCTCACCGAAATAGTGTAGCAGCAGTTTGCGCCTGCAGATAGTGCTCTCCGCGTAACTCTGTGTCTCGAACAGCAACTGGTTGCCGATACCGATCTCTTTCGGCGTTTTGTCTTTCTGGAAACGACGCAGACGCTCGATGTCATCCGGAGAATAGAAGCACAGACATATACCTTCCCCTCCGTCACGACCCGCACGACCGGTCTCCTGATAATATCCTTCCAGCGATTTAGGAATATCGTAATGCACCACAAAACGTACGTCCGGTTTGTCAATTCCCATACCGAACGCAATCGTGGCTACAATCACCTGCACTTCCTCCATCAGGAAAGCGTCCTGGTTTGCGCTACGCGTCGCGGCATCCATACCGGCGTGATAAGCGCGGGCTGAGATACCGTTCACCTGCAGTACTTGCGCCAGATCTTCCACTTCCTTGCGGGCCAAACAGTAAACGATACCGCTCTTGCCCTCCATTCCACGAATGAAACGAACCAGATCTTTATCTACGTTCTCCGTCTTCGGACGTACTTCGTAGTACAGGTTCGGACGGTTGAAACTGCTCTTGAAAACAGTAGCGTCCGGCATGCCCAGGTTCTTTTGAATATCTTTCTGCACTTTAGGCGTCGCGGTCGCGGTCAATGCAATAATCGGCGCTTTACCGATACGCTGCACCATACTACGGATCTGACTGTATTCGGGACGGAAATCATGACCCCACTCCGAGATACAGTGCGC